>JBCCTX010000022.1:0-44578 GCA_039197765.1 Bacteroidota bacterium | reverse complement strand
GCTTCTTGTTGGGAAAACGGTAAAGAGATTTGGAATATCCTGCATGACTCACAAAAGGAAGTCCTACATTTAGAATCTAATGGGACTTTGCCTACTTATTTTGAAAAAGTAAAGGCTGAAAAGATGACTTTGCAACAAGCTAAGACTGATGAAGAGGAGCTTGTAGATTATATTTTTGATGTTCCTGTAGCGGTATTCTACCAGCTTGTAGGTTATAAATACGATCTTTATTATGAAGATTTGCCTTGGGAAGAATTGAAGAGAACCCACAGCCTCAGGAAGAAAAAATGGTGGAAATAAAACTAGTCCAAGCTAAAGGATGCTAATCAAGCCTTCCGCTTATTCCCTCTAGCTCTTGATTTCCGCTTGTTGATATAGGTGTCTACCTTTCCACGTTCATGCTCATTCATATACTGATAAATTCTGTCAAAGTAGGGTTGATCTACTAGAAAATTTAGAACGGTGGGATCGTACAATTTGATATTATGTGACCTGAGGCGTGCTAACATGGTAGGGATCCAGGTGTACTTTCCATACAGCATACTGATAGGAGATTCTTCTTGAAAGGAACCATGTAAAACTGTAAGAAGGCGTTCTGACCTGCCGTTTTCTCCTTTCTTTGCCAATTCTATCAGTTTTTCAGGATTTTCCGGCTTGCGAATATATTCTTTTTTGACAAAGTTATAATCAGAACGAATTTCCTCACGGTTGCTATATACCGTTTTGGTGACGTATTGTGTCGTCTGTACAAAGAGTTTCTGGATAAACAACTTAAAAGCACTGACATTGTAGAGATACTGTTCTCCCGTAGCATATCCGACCTTACGTCTTACGTTTTCAACATATACAAATCCCCCAACGGAGACGTAATATCCACGAAGGTTAACCGAATCAAGTAATAAACGCAAAGGAGCTGAATACCTACGTACCAAGTCTTCTTTCCCCGGTTCCAAATATTCAAAAGATTTTTCAGGTAACCAATCGGTGTGAAATTCCACTTGTCCTTTCTGTGGATAAAATTTCCCATACTTTACCAGAATATGTCTCGTATACACTTTTTCAAAAGGCTCTATATTCTTCCGGGCCAACATTTTATCGACAAAATCTATGTGGGCTGAATTTGCTTGGTAATTTCCTAACAAGGGAATAGACTCAAATATCTTATTCAGGGCCAAATCAACTGCTTCGACCACTTCTGGATTTTTATCCTTCCGATCCAAATTGTATACCTGACCGTTCCCCAAACGCAGGAGAAAGTTTTTGGGGTAAAAAGCCATTGCCCCCAGATACCCAAAATCTAATGTTAAGGACTGTTGAGAAACGGAGTAGTCTCCTTTCAGCTCTGCATAAGCCGAAAGGCGGAATAAGTTATTGATAGAAAGTGGATAGTGGGTAATGTAATGGTTGATGAGGGTCTCCATACTCACTGTGGACTTCTGCCGTTTCTGCCCAAAACCTGAAATACAGCAAATGGATAGGAGAATGACCAACCATAGATTTTTCATAAGCTAAATTTGATCCACTGAACGCTTAGAACGATAATAACTTTTCTCAGTACGACAAAATTTACTGAATATTGTATTAAATCAATATCTTTTTTTATCGAAAAGTATTAATAAAAAAATATCAAATATTCTGCCAAAGTTATAACCCTTTTCAAAAAATTGAAATACCCACAATTTCGGGGGTAATCCCGAAATGGTGGGTACGAAAAAGTGTATACTTAAAAAAGTAAATAGGTCAGTGGATTACTCTACCCAGTAGATTTGGGAAGAACTTCCACAGCGCTTTTTCTTTCTATCTTTTTTATTGTAATTGTAGTGTGTGGAATGATGTTTTTTGTGTTTTTTCTGTTTGCAATGGGGCTTTTCAAAGTCATAATATTTCATCTCATAGGAATAAGCCCTGCAGTTTCTCGTATTGGCATTGAGTAGACGGAAGGCGGTGAATGCAATAGCGAGGAAGGTGAGTAAAATCCAAAAGTTCTTTTTCTGAGGTGAGAGCATGATCGAAAATATTTAGAGGTGAACGTCCTACTAAAGTTACGGAATTTAAAGGTTTACAGTTGCTCTTAAGTAGGATTTTTGCCAAAATGGAATAAATTTTTTTTTCCACAACATAATTATTGGAGGATTGGAAAATGATCACCTTAGTAGACCAGGTAAGACAGCAGGGATTACGCATATATAAATCTTCGGCAGGCAGTGGTAAGACCTACCATTTGGTCAAAGCCTACCTTACCTTATTGTTGTCCAATCCTTACCAGTATCGCCACATCCTAGCCATTACATTTACCAATAAGGCTACAGAGGAAATGAAGCGCAGGATTCTGGGTAAACTCAAAGAGTTTTCGACTCTTCCTGCCGATGCACTCCTCGAAGAGCCCATGTACCAAGAAATAAGCGCCTTGTATCGCCAGTATATTCCCGAGGGCTCTCTGGAACTTCAGTCGCGTTCTAGGAAAGCTTTAGAGCTGATTCTCAATGATTACTCCAATTTTTCTGTCAGTACCATCGAGAGCTTTTTTCAGCGAATTGTTAGGGCCTTTACCCGTGAACTTAACATCCCCTTGGGCTACGAAGTAGAGTTGAGTCAGCACTTAGTTCTAGACGAATTGTTGAGGGAGATGTTGAGTGAAATTGGCCATAATCAAGAACTTACACGGTTATTTAAGAAGTTTCTGACCTATAATTTGCAAGAGTCTCGCAGCTGGAACTTGGATTGGGCGATTAGGAAGCTGGGCTACCAGGTATTTCAAGAGCGATTCCAGCAATTGACCATCCGCTCTCCGCTGTTAGAAAACCACATCGACCAAATCTTAAGCCTAGCTGAAAGCCTTCAAGTTGCATGTAAGCGCTTCGAAACGCGAATGTCTACTCCTGCAATTCAGGGGTTAGAGATCATGAAAGATTTGGGGCTAGAAGTGGAGGATTTTAAATATGGTAAGGGGGGGGTAGCAGGTTATTTTTATCGAGTAGTAGACAAAAAAGAGTATGACCCTAAGAAGCGTGCAAGAGACGCTGTAGGAGACCCAAGGGTTTGGATGAAGAAAGGAAGCCAAAGGGAAGAAGACATAGAGCAGGCATTGGCAGATGGTTTACAAGAATGTTTACTGGAAATGGTCGGGACTTTTGATGCGGAATACGAAGACTACCAGACGGCAGTCGTGGCTTCCAAAACGCTGTATACCTTCGGTATGATGTATGATCTACAGCGTAAACTAACGGAATACAGGCGGGAACATCGGCAGTTGGTCATAAGTGATACCTCTTATTTGCTCAGCTTGATTATCGAAGGGGTTCAGCAAGACATAGGGCTGGATACTCCTTTTATCTATGAGCGTGTTGGAACGCGATATCATCACTATTTACTGGATGAGTTTCAGGATACTTCCACCATGCAATGGAGGAACCTATTTCCCCTCCTCAAGGAATCCCTCAGTGAAATCCATACAAACCTCATTGTCGGAGATGTAAAACAATCCATTTATCGGTGGCGAAATGGAAATATGGACTTGCTCATGCGTAAGGTAGAGGAGCAAGTGAAACGAGAAACGGGACAGGAACCCCAGATTGTTTTGCTAAAGGATAACTGGCGCACCGTACCAGAAATAGTAGATTTTAACAATTCCTTCTTTGCCATTTCGCATAAGCGTCTTGCAAACGAATTGGGGGAATGGGCGGATCCCGAACTGAGTAAGGCCTATGAAAGCTTAGTCCAGAATCCCCAGCGGAAGAATCGCCAAGGAATGGTGCAGGTGGATTTCATCCTCAATGAACGAAACAGTGAAGTTCCCTGGACTGAAAAAGCGATGGAATTGTGTGAAAAGCGAATCCGCTCTGTGTTGGGGCAAGGCTTCATGGGAGGGGAAATCAGTGTATTGGTGCGGAATAATCGAGAAGGTGTTGCACTTGCACAGTACCTACAAAAAAGAGAGATAAAAGTGGTTTCCGCAGAGTCTCTCCTACTCATGCGAAATCCTAAAGTAGTATTGCTACATGCTGCTCTGCTCAATTTGGTAGAGGAAGAGGATGCGATTGCTTGGGCGACCTTGCAATACTATTGGAACCAACTCGTGTCGAAACAGGAACTCAACCACCAAACTTTTTCAAGAACTGAAATCCCTGAGATAGAAGAATTTCTTTCAGACAAACTCTCCCTTCAACGCTTGCCAGTGTATGAGTGTGTAGCTACCCTAATCAAAAGAATCCCCGGTTTCCATACGGCAGATGCTTATGTATTGGCTTTTCTTGAAGTAGTCAACGAATATACCCATCTGGTAGACGCCAGTATCTCGGGTTTCCTCACTTGGTGGGAGGAGCAAAAACATAAACGAGCGATTTCGAGTGGACAGGAAAATGATGCAGTTAAAATTATGACTATCCACAAATCCAAAGGGCTGGAATTCCCCGTTGTAATTCTGCCATTTGCGGACTGGCCGCTTGAACCTAAGTCCGGTGAGTTTCTTTGGATAGAACAACCCCCAGAAGGACTTTATCAACAATTGCCCTATATGCCTATTCAGGTTTCCACTCGTTTGGAAGAAAGCCTTTTTCAAGGGGCTTACCGCAAAGAGCGACTCATGAGCTTTGTCGATAATCTCAACCTGCTATACGTAGCTTTTACCCGGCCTCAGTATCGATTATATGTACAAACCTGTCATACAGGAAAGTCTCCTTCCTCCATAAAGAGAATTTCACAATTGCTGGAAACCGGGATTCGTACCCTTCAAGAAGAAAATCCCTCTTTAGTTTCTCTCAATAGAAAGGAAGGGATGGAGCTGGAGGGCTTTTGGTCCTATCAATTTGGAAAAGAAGTAGCAGCTTCAAGTCCATCAAATGCGATGGCTTCCCACCTACAAAAACTTCCTGATCTAGCCGTCTCAACGGGATCCCCATTTCCCAATATCTCCATTCGGTATCACGCAGGAAATTACTTTTCCGCAAACCTCAGAAAGCAGAGTGAACGCATGCTGAGGGGAGAGTTGCTCCATGAGGCCTTGGGATTGGTCGTAGGACTAGCAGATATCCCCGTCGCAGTTTCTACAATGCTTCACAAAGGATACATTAGCTCAGAAGAAGCAGAACTTCTCAAAAATACCTTATTAGAGGTCATTTCTCTTCCAGAGGTTGCAGATTGGTATGCTGGAAACTGGAAGGTGAAAAATGAAGCAGATATTCTCACGGCAGAGGGAAGTCTTCTCAGACCCGATAGGGTCATGATTCAAGGAAGTAAGGCTGTGGTAGTGGACTATAAAACAGGCGCACCATTTGATTCACATAAGATACAGGTCCTTACATATATGCAGGCATTGTCCCAAATGGGGTATAAGGAAGTTTCGGGATTTCTTTATTATTTACAGGACAAAGTGGTTGAGGTGAGGAAGTAGAGGGGATCGGGGGAATCAGTGTGTGAGTGAATGAGGAGTATGGGTTTATGTGGGAATGAGGAAATAGGTATATGGGTATAAAGAGCTGGGTATAGGGGTGTTTGGAGCTCGTTAAACCCCAAATTTGAAAGTTAACATTATAACATAATACGTACATATGGACGAACTCATTAATCTACAGGCGAAAGTTGCTACCTACCACGACATATTGGAAAATACTGAGACCTACCGTAAGGCCTGGGATGCCCGTTTGAAGCCCTTTATCCTTCAACGTTTGGAGATGGTTTTGCAACGGACGGGGCTGAAGGCAGAAATTGAGGTAAATGAAAAAATGGAAAATTTGGCCTCCATCGTGCTTTCTCTTGGAAAGCAAAAGAGCGGAATTGGGGAAAAGCTATCTGAAGATGCTACTCGCCCCCTCATTAAGCATAATGGGATGCTAATCTATCAGCAGCTATTTAATGGAAAGGTAGAAGTCCTCATCGTCATGCCCTTCATCGAAGGCTATGGAAAGCCCCAACCCCCTAAAATGGTGGCAATCTATCGCCCAGAAGAGATCCAAGCACCCTTTATTATTCGCCATGTCGAATTATTTCTTAGAGAAGTCATCAATTGGGAAGATTATGACGATGACCAGCAGGTGGCTACCCAACCTATTGGTTTCCAACTTCCGTTCGGACCTGCTCAAGGACAAGCCCCTTCTCAGTAGTAGGTAATAACTAGTAGGTAGTTCTTTGTTATAAAAGACGGTCAAAACTAGACCTGAAACTACCTTCTTTTAAAGCTGAATTTTATGGCCTCGAAAGGGGAATAATGGGATGAAAACCTTTGAAAATCATATGCTCAAGCTGAGTAAATGATAGAAAATGTAATTTCCCGATACCCCCTTGGAGATCTAGAATTGTGCGTCGGAGAAGGGGGCTGAGGGATGAAATATGGCACGAAAGCAGATTGACAATCATCAGTATCAAATTTTGGGTGCTCTGTAAAATCAGGGTTTTCCCTGGTAAAGCTTAGTGCAGGAGATGCGTATTTGTAGGAAATTAATCATTCCACCATTAACTCAATCCCTATGAAACGCATCTCATTCGCTCTATTCCTTGCTCTACTTCTCTTTTGCTCTTCAGTTCTGGCTCAACAGAGTGGGCGGGTTATCTTGGCAGAGCTAGGTATGGAATTTGTCATCCCTGAGGGGTGGGTAGGGCAATTTGCTGGGGAAGGTTTTATGATGGGAAGCTACACAGAACCCGGGTTTATCTATTTGAGTACTCACGCGCACAACTCGATTTCTGCGCTTACAGCTGAGGCCCAAAAGGGATTATCAGATCCAACTAATGGTATTTTCCTCCAGCCTGCCGGTAGTGTGCAGAAGTGGAAGACCAACGGGGTAGCAGCTCCCTACACAGGTACCTTGTCCGGGCAGTCCGTACAGGCCTACCTCATGGGGCTAACCAACCCACATGGCTTAGGTATAATGATCCTGGCTGCCACAGATCCCCCTAATTATTCCCAGCGTTATCCCGAATTAGCAGAGGAGATTGCGGGAAGTTTTGTATTCAAAGCACCCTCACAGGCTGCAACCGCAGCGCCTCAAAGTGGGAATACGGATTGGAATTACCTCTTGGGAGGTACCCGTCTGACCTACATGAATTCGTATAATTCCATAGATTATAGTAACCCAGGATACACTACAGGGGGAGGGTATAGCGAAAAAGAAGTCATAGACTTGTGTAAGGCGGGATATTTCAATTATAGTAGCGCCAGTTTTATGAGTGTTTCAGGCGGAGCGGGAGTGAGCGGAAATTCCGTAGGCCAGGGCAGGGGAGCAGGTACTTGGAAGGTAGGAAAAGATGCCTCAGGTCAGTCCATCCTAACTTTGAACTTTTACAGTGGAGAGGTTTTTCAATACACCCTTTCCAATCCCAACAAGAAAATGCATTTAAATGGTAAGCGGTATTACCATACCTGGACAGGAGAGAATGCACCGAATTGCTATTGAGTCAGGAGACTCAGATGAGACGTGAGACGTGAGAGTAGGGGAGAGGGAAGATGAGTAAGCCAGATTTGACAATTCTATGTTCGAGCGTTACTTTAGGCAAAACCTATTTAGCTAGTTTTCGTCTTTTAAGTATCAATTTTAGTGCATGTCAGATTCTCCCTCCTTCTTTGAACGCTTCAATACCTGGCTCCGGAACTCTGTTACGATGCGGATTGTTACCATCGGCATCTTAATTCTTCTGTTCATGATTCCCATTTCCTCTATTGAGAGCCTTATTCGAGAGCGGGAGTACCGACAGCAGGATACTATTCAAGAGGTAAGTGCGCTTTGGGGTAATCCCCAAACCATAAAGGGACCCGTACTTACCATTCCCTATCGCACGTTTTCACGTGTATATGATCAAGAAGATAAGGAGAAATTTCGCCTAGTAGAGCAGACGGAATATGCCCATTTCCTTCCAGAGAAGCTATTGGTCAATGGACAACTGTTACCGGAGGTTCGCTATAGGGGAATCTACGAGGTCATTGTATACAGCTCAGAGATAGAACTAAAAGGAGAATTCCCCACACCAGATTTTTCAGAGTGGAATATAGACCCCGGGGATATTCATTGGGACGACGCCTACTTGGCTTTAGGCCTCTCAGATTTGCGCAGTATCCAAGAGTACGTGGAAGTAAATTGGGATACAGCAACGTTTTCCTTTAATCCAGGGGTGGAGTCTCGCGATATAATCCAATCTGGGATTCATGCTGCCTTGTCCATGAGTCCTCCAGAAGCGGATAAAAGAAAGCATAGTTTCGCCCTTTCCCTTAATTTCAATGGAAGTAGCAGCCTGGATTTTGTTCCTTTGGGAAAGTCTACAGAAGTTTCAATCTCCTCCCCTTGGAAGGATCCCAGTTTTGGCGGGGCCTTTTTACCAGATAACCGTGAAGTAAAAGAATCTGGTTTTTCTGCTCAGTGGGAAATTTTACACCTCAATAGACCCTATCCTCAGAGCTTCCGCGGAACCCAACAAGGAATTGATGGATCTGCTTTTGGGGTAAGCCTCCTACTGCCTGTAGATGAATACCAGAAAAGTATGCGTTCGGCAAAATATGCCCTTATGTTGGTCAGTTTGACTTTTATGATTTTCTTCTTCATCCAGATTTTGCGCAAGGTACGCATTCACCCCATTCAATACATCATGGTGGGGCTGGCCCTAGTGGTGTTCTACACCCTGTTGATTGCCCTTTCAGAGCACATTTCCTTTCAACGGGCCTACCTGGTCGCCAGTGTTGCGATCATCACGATGATTACCCTCTATGTTCACAGTATTTTTAAGAATACTCAGCTAACCCTCATTATGGGGGGGATATTAGTTATTCTCTATGCTTTCATCTACACGATTATTCAACTGCAAGACTTTGCCTTGCTAATGGGAAGTGTAGGGCTCTTTATTGTCCTGGCAATTGTGATGTATCTGTCTCGGAAAATTGATTGGTATAATACCTGAGGGGGAGTTTGAGAAATTTATGGGTTCTGATTGTTCAACCCTAATTCTTTCATACGCGTTTCAACTTCGGTCAAATTCAGTCCGGTAAGGTCAGCAAGTACTTCCAAAGAAAATCCTTTTATGACTCCTTGTGTGATGACAGGGTCTTGCTGCGCACGTTTTGCTCGCGCTTCGCCAAGCTTTTCTCCGATTGTAATACCTCTTTTTTCACCCTTTTTCTCATCTATTCCTCCTACTGCGATTACATATACGGAAAAGGAAATAATGAGGTTAGTATACTGATTTTTTCTCGAATAGGGCTCTAAACTGCTAAAGAGTTGTTGGATATCTCTTAGACTGAGCATTGGCTCAGAAAACCAAGTATGGTGAATCATGTAAGATTCAAGCCTTCACCCCCAAATGTCCACAATCATATAGGGCTTGCATCCCGTTGAAAGGTACCGGGGTTTTCTGGTAATTGAAGGTCTCTCGCAAGGAAACGGTGTAGTGGTTGTCTCCCATGCCCATGTCCACATCATTCATGGTAAGTTGACTAGGATGCTCGTAGCCGCAGGCGTGGGTAATTTCTAGGATTTCCTTGTTAAGGGTCTTGATATAGCTTGCAAATCGATCGGCTTTGAGGGGTACATTGATCCCTGCCTGGAGCCATTTTTTGGAGGTGGCAACACCAGCTGGACAGCGATTGGTATGGCAAATTTGAGCCTGTATACATCCAATAGACATCATGGCTTCTCGGGCTACATTGATAACGTCTACTCCCATGGCAAAAGCCATTAAGGCACTGGAGGGAAAACCTAGTTTTCCAGAGCCAACAAAGGTAATCCGGTCAGTGAGTTTTTTCTTGGCAAATAACTTGTAGACGTCGCTAAAGGCATAGATAAAGGGTAGGGCAACATGGTTGGCAAAGGAAGGAGGGGCCGCTCCTGTTCCACCTTCGCCTCCATCTATTGCAATGAAATCTGGCCCTTTTCCGCTTTCTATCATTCCATCTGCCAATTCTTCCCACATATCCAATTTCCCTACGGCTGATTTTATCCCAACGGGAAGTCCTGTTTCATTTGCAATCGCCTCGATAAAGGCGAGTAATTCAGGAATGGAGGAAAAAGCACTGTGGTAAGCAGGCGAGAGCACATCTTTTCCCATTTCTACGCCCCTGATTTGAGCAATTTCTTTCGAGATTTTTTTTCCGGGTAATACCCCCCCCTTTCCGGGTTTTGCTCCTTGAGACAGTTTTACCTCAATGGCTTTTATGAATGGGTTCTTTTCTACCAACTCTACCATTTTGTCCATAGAGAAGTTTCCCACCTGATCTCTTACCCCAAAGTACCCAGTTCCAAAGTGAAAGACAACGTCTGCTCCATTGGAATGATAGGCAGAAAGCCCTCCCTCACCTGTATTGTGGTAACATCCGATTTTGTGGGCTCCCTGATTAAGAGATTCAATTGCTGCCCGAGAGAGAGAGCCATAGCTCATGGCAGATATATTCACAATGGATCTAGGGCGAAAGGGTTTTTTCCGCTGGTTATATTCCCCAATCACTTTGGCACTAGGTAGGAAGCTTGGATCTTTATGGTTGGGATGGCCCTGCTTAACCTGGTAAGGAATCATTGTAGGTTTAATGAAAATATGGCCAGGGGAATGAATATCCTGATCTGAGCCAAAGCCTTCATAGTTGTTTTCTCTCTTTGAGGAAGCGTACACCCAGGAACGCTGGCTTCGATTGAAGGGCAGCTCTTCTCGGTTATTAGCTACAATATACTGGCGGAGCTCAGGCCCGATCTTTTCCAATAGGTAGCGCAAGTGCCCGACGATGGGGTAGTTGTGTTGGATAGTGTGTTTCCGATTGAGAAAGATATCGCGAAAGGCTATCCCCGCCAGCAAAACGATGGGATAGGTCCACCAGGGGATTGCAGAAAAAATAGTATTCATCTTACCTGTTAAAAACTCCAAACGGTTCTTCCGATTTGCAACAACAATATACACAAAAAGAGGCCTAAATGGACGCGACTTTTAGGCCCTAACCTTTCATAAAATAGAAAAGGAACTGCTAGAATTAATATCCACATTTGAAATCTGTAGAATCCTCCCAGACTTTCTTTTGTTCGAATTTTATAGCTCACTTTGGGTTCCTTAACCAAAACCTCGGATACTACTTTTCGGATAGGAGTTACCCACATGCTAATCATTTGCCACTTGTAAAACTTCTCCGAATAGGACCTATCTAGGGTAAAGCGATGGTTCTCCGTGATAACCCTTACCTGACTTGTGGAGATAAAATCTCCTCGGAGCCGATGTTTCGCTTGGATTTGCTCCAGGGGAATTTCTTTTGCTAGTGCAAGGTCAAGTAGTAAAGTTATACATAGGAGAAATGCGGGAATAAATAGGGCTTTAAAACCCCATAGGATGAATCGGTACCCTTTCTCAGCATTTTCCAGGGATTTTTCATAGTAGGCTGCATATTGAGAATAGGAATCTTCGAAGGATTGTTGGGCTTCCTTATTCTGTTTTCGAAAGGGACTAGGTTCTCCAGTGGAAGGTGAATGAGCGCCTCGGTAGGTAAACCGCCGCTCATAGGTAGACCTCCTGTACCGAGAGGCGCGCTTCTGTCGGACCTGCTCGTACCGCATAGTGAGCGCTTCTGTAGAAGATACACCATTGAGGGCATCTGCATGAGATTTGCGTTTCGCCGGGTCCATCAAGAATTCATAGGCCTCCTTGATTTCCATAAACTTCGCATGGCTACCCTTATCTGAATTCTTATCTGGATGGTATTTATGTGCAAGTACCCTATAGGCTTTTCTCACGCCCTCTTCATCAATATCGTGGGGAATTTCTAATATTTCAAAATAGTTTTTCTCCATAACTCCTCAAACGAATATCGGAAATATTGAATTGAGAAGCTAGAGAGTTTTTTAGTCGATTATCCATAGTCAATAGTAACCCTGAGTAACGTTAGGCTACTAAGTAAGAGAAGGGGTTAAGGTTTGCAACATAGGCGGTTTTTAGATTCATCCCCTAAGCTACTCAGAAGAACTGCGGAACGTGGACGTTAAACCATCAAACCTTTTATTGATTAACCCTCAACCGCACATACACTGGAAAGTGGTCGCTGTATCCCTCAGGATCAAATTTTCCTCGAAACACAGCTCTTCTGGGATTGGCACTTCCTCTGCCGAAGCCTACTGTAAGCTCTTTAGAAAAGATAGTTGCAGAGCCCTTTTGGTATACGAGTGCATTTTTCGGGGAGGTTAATTCTTCGCTTAGAAGAATTTGGTCGAACAGGTTCCACTTTCCGCGGTAGGTCAGGGTTCCTTCGGAATTTGGATCGTGTAATTGTTCCATAGGGTTATATAATTCTTCTGAGGAAAGGTCTTCCCAGTTTCCTTCCCCCCTGAGTACTTGGGAAATACTTTTGTTCGTGGGATCATCATTAAAGTCCCCCATCAGAATGATATTGGCTTCTGGATCTATATTCATTAGGGAATCTACAGCGATACGTGCCAGTGCTGCTGCACGCGTTCGGCGGATTTCACTTTCCTTCTGTCCTTCTCTTCGAGAGGGCCAGTGGTTGACCATGAAATAAATAGGCTCGCTGCCAATAGTACCACCCACTAGTAACAAATCCCGGGAGGTGTATGCAGGGTCTTCAGGAAGGGAGTAAGGGATAATTTTGTGGCTGGAATAGATAAAAACTACTGGGTCATAAGCCAGTGCCACATCAATTCCTCGGGCATCGGGAGACTCTTCGTGAATAATCTCATACTTGCGTAGTGCTGGGTTGCTTTCGTTAAGTAGTTCCTCAACAACTGTTGCATTTTCTACTTCCGCCAGGCCCAGAACATGAGGACCTGCCTTTCCCATGGCACCAATAGCTGTGGAAAGTTGCTGAAGTTTTTGCTGGTATTTATCAGAAGTCCACTGGTACCTCCCTTCTGGTAGAAAATCTTCGTCTATCTTATTGGGATTATCCTGGGTATCAAATAGATTCTCTATGTTGTAAAAGGCTACCTGGATTTCTTTTGGGAGGTCAAACGTATCTATCGTTCGGGAACTTACAGTAGGAGTGTCAGATGTACCAGAAGGGCTGGAAGTAGTTTTACATGAGAAAAAAGCAAAACATACGATTGTGCAGAACAGTAAATATTTCATGGAATTGCGTTCTTTTCTCAAAGAAAACACTTCCCAAATTGGGAATCAAATTTCCCCGATTTCTTTACTTGTGCATCATTTATTCCTAGATACTCAATCTCGATTTTGCAGGCGCTTCAGCCGCCTTCGGGCAAGCTCCACCAATATCTTCTGGTTAAAATCTTCCTCGGCTTTATAGAGTTGGATCACCTTGCGTATGGGTAAAACCTTTTTGAACCGCTCGTGGTATTTCTGTTGGACTTTCCACTTTTTTCCGTTGTAATTCAAGTATTGTTCTGCCATATCCTCAAGGCCTTCGTCTCCAGAAGCGAGCAGGGTTTGCCTAACCTCGCGTTTTAGATCATCATGTGCTTCCTTTAAAGCTTCCAATTCGTCGGCGTATTCATTGTAAACAGGCCAAAAAATTTGCGCCTCTTTGGAGGTGAGCCCTAGCCGCTCTGTAATATGGGCCACTTTAAGAGACTCCAGCCGCTCTTTCAAAATTCCAGGTTGCTGAGCAAAAGAATAGGAGGAAAGACAAAGCAAGAAAATGATCCCCTGTGTGTATGTTAAAATATTCGTTTTCATAAATCAATTTAAATCAAAAGGCTCTTGTAACCACTCTGCCTCCAGGTCAATGTCTGAAAGGTCGAGTTCTTCAAGAATTTCGAGTTCTTCTTCCTCCCATTCTGAGTGGGTGAATATCTCGCCGGGTATTTCTTCGATTCCATTTTGCGAAAATGCTTCTGCGAGGAAATCTGTGTCCGATAAATCGGAAGAAACAGCTTCAATTAATACCTCTGTAGGAATCTCAGACCATACCAATTCTTTAGGTGCGGGTGAGTGCGGTTCTTGAAGGGGGCCACCCGTGATCCATATACCTAGTAAGAAGATAGCTACCGCGGCAGCAATTCCATATCCCACATAGGTATTTGATATTTTCGAAAAGGCAAAACGGTTTCTCAGGCTAATCTCTCGAACTTCCTTTGTTTCTAGCGATTTTTGGATCAATCCAGGGAAGCGGTCAAAAAATCCTTCTGGTACTGTAAAAAAATCCTTTTGGGGAATACTGAAAAGCAGGGGAGCTTCCTTTTTAAGCTCTTCCTCTTCTATCGTAGCAAATAGGGCCTCTTGTTGGGCTTGAAAAAATCCATCCGGCACTTCAAAAAAGCTTCCCCTTTCAGGTAGATTTGCCTCTGCATTAGGATCGATATGTGTTGGATCTTCCATAGCTCTTAATCCTGTTGATTTTTAATAAATTGCTCCACTTTTTTTACGGCATGGTGATAATTTGCCTTTAAGCCTCCAACAGATAGAGACAGTATTTCACCTATTTCTTCGTACTTCATTTCATCAAAATAGCGCATATTGAAAACCATTCTTTGTTTTTCAGGCAGAGTCAATATTGCCTGGTGTAATAGGTGCTGAATGGTATCTCCATCTATATATTTACCTGAACTCAAGCTGTGTCTAAGATCGTCTTGTAAGTCTTTAAGATCTTCAAAATGTCCTTTTTTTCTTTTGAGAAAGCTCAATGATTCGTTCGTTGCGATCCTGTATAGCCAAGTTTTAACATTTGCATCTCCCCGAAACTTAGCAATATTTTTCCAGGCCTTTAAAAAGGTATTTTGCAATACATCACTAGCATCCTCATGGTCGATGACAATCCTGCGGATATGAAAATATAGAACCTTTTGGTAGGAATTGACCAATTGCTCGAACGCCTGCCGCTGTTGTTCTACATTTTGCAAGTTTTCTTGGATCTGCTTATCCACAGTAGTTGTCATGTGTGTATTGGACTACAGGAATTTCAAAAGGTTTAATTCAGGCTTCATGTTTTTAAAAACTTCGATGTATATTTGATCTATCGGATTCCGCTCTAAGTGATAGCACAATTAACGACCCCTCAAAGTTTTGTCCTAATGGATGATATGGAAAACTATGGTGTTAAATTTAGCGGATAAAGACTTAATTCAATCAATATTTTTCTTAAACGCTGCTGAGAGTTCTTTTTCTGAGCACAATTCTTCATTCAGATGGGAAGGGGCAAATCCTGGGCTTGGGTGGACTCGCTACTTTTATATCAATAACTCTTCTGGAAACGTTCAGTGGATTTTTCCAGAATACATCTCATATCCGGCCTTTATTGCATTGCAAAATTCGCCTAATCCTATATCTAGTTTTAAACGCAAGCAGTTTCAGTTCCTATTTTCGTTGGGACTTAAACAACTCTTTGCAGATGGGTATTTTTTTGTGAAGGATGAGGATGCTTTTCCGTTATATGAATTGATTCATTCCGTTCCTCATGAAAGTTTTGCCATCCTCACCAATACAACAGGAAATTTTAGAAAAAGTGTAGTTGCTCTAAATCAAGGAAAGTATACTACGCATTTTATTAAGCTTGCACATACCCACAAGGCCACAGAGCTGGTTCACAATGAGGTGTATGCCTTACAAATTCTTTCTCAGCGTAGGCTCAGAAGAATCGTACATCCCTTTTTAGCCCAAACGGATGGAGACCATGCGGTAATTCTCTCTAGCGTAAAACCTCCGAGAGGAACGTTTGCCAAAGAGTTAACCCCTGTTCATTTGGAAGGAATACATGAAATTTATAAGACCTTTAGCCATCAAAGATCCCTGCAAGATCTATTCTATTATAGAAAACTTCCGGAATATATTCAGAGCATTGAAGAGGCTGTAACGGAATTTTCCCTTAAGGGAGCAACTTCCTTAGTTGAAAGGATAGAAAGTTTAATGACTTCTTACAAGGAGTTTTTTCAATCTATCTCCCCCGAGCAGGAGGTCTGGGTTTCTCTCACACATGGAGACTTTCTTCCTTGGAACATGTACGTAACCTCGCGTCAGCTGTATGTTTTTGATTGGGAATATACCCAGGAAAGCCTTCCCTTGCTGTACGATCCCTTGTATTTTATTTACCACAGCTACCTGACCTATCATCCAGATAAGCCAGAAAAAGTATCACAGGCGGTTCAAGCCTTTTTTGCTCAGCCTGCCTTTAAAAAGATGGAAGAACAATTTTCCTTGGATTTAGCGGTGTATCATGCGCTATACCTTTACATTGAGATTCCCTACATCCTTCAACGGGAGATTAATCAATATAAGGCACCTTCCCATGACGCACTAGAAAGATTTGTTGCCTTTTGGCAGCAGGTGTTAGCTGGATACAAAGCATCTAAGTAAAACTTGAGGCAAAAGAAGATACCGAGTGATTGTCCTTGTGGATTTAGATTAAAGAAGGGGTATGCTGCAATAGGGTATTAGCAATGAAATCGCCTACCTCAGTCGTACCCAGGGTGGAGGTGGAATCTATATCTGAGGTTACCTTCCCTTTGCTGAGACTCACTTCTACCGCTTCTCGGATTGCTCGCGCTTCCCCTTGCATGTTAAAGGAATAGTCTAGCAGCATAGCTGCCGAGAGGATAGCTCCCAAAGGATTTGCCATATTTTTTCCAGCGGCTTCTGGGAAAGATCCGTGAATTGGCTCAAATAGGTGAACAGCGTCTCCCAGAGAGGCAGAAGGTAACATTCCCAAGGAACCCGTGATGACAGAAGCCTCATCGGTCAAGATGTCGCCAAACATATTCTCTGTCAGGACAACGTCAAAGGCACTTGGATTTTGAATGATCTTCATCGCAGCATTATCCACAAACATGGTGGTGAGTTCTACTTGAGGAAATGCTTGCTGAGCCCATTCGGAAACGGTTTCTCGCCAGAGACGGGAGGTGGCGAGCACATTTGCTTTATCTACAAGGGTAACTTTTCCTCCACGTTTTGTTGCTGCTTCAAAGGCAAACTTAGAAACCCTAAGGATTTCTTCCTTTGTATAAGTACAGGTATCAAAGGCTGTATCTCCTGACTCAGATCTACCTCTAGGTGAACCAAAATAGATTCCACTAGTGAGTTCTCGAAAGACGACAAAGTCCACATTAGCAATGATTGATTCTTTTAAGGGAGAGGCATTATACAAGAGTGGATAACTCTTTACAGGCCTTACATTTGCATAGAGCCCTAAGGCTTTACGCATAGCGAGTAAGCCTTGCTCTGGCCGGACCTTTGCACTAGGGTCGTTATCGAAACGAGGATCTCCGATCGCTCCGAAAAGAATGGCATCGCAGTTTTGTAATAGCTTTAAGGTCTCATCTGGAAAAGGAGAGCCTGTCGCATCTATCGCACATGCACCCAATAGTCCCTCTTCATAGGTAAAGGAATGTCCAAAGATAGTGGCTACAGCATTTAGGGCTTTCTGTGCTTGAGTAGTGACCTCTGGTCCGATCCCATCACCAGGAATTACGGCAATATGTTTTTCCATTGCTTTTGTGTGTTTAGATGCTAAATTCTATTTACTTCAAATGCGTTGATTTCTTTCTGTAGGCTAACCAAAAAATCTATGTTATCATATCCTTTCAACAAGCAATTTTTGTTAAAGGGATTAACCGGAAATTTTTCTGATAACTGTAAAGAAGGGATACTTATCTGTTCCTCTTCCAGGGAAACATGTACCTTTAACGTGGGATCTTCTTCCACCTTTTCAAAAATAGTCTGTAGAAAGTCCTCAGAAATTTGTACAGGTAATAGCCCATTATTGAGGGCATTGTTACGGAATATATCTGCAAAGAAACTAGAAACAACTACCCTGAAGCCAAAGTCATAAATGGACCAAGCAGCGTGTTCACGACTAGACCCACAGCCAAAATTTTTTCCAGCGACTAATACTTTCCCAGAATAAGTGGATTGATTGAGAACAAATTCTGTATTGGGTTCCCCATTGGATTTATAGCGCCAATCCCGGAAAAGATTTTTTCCAAACCCCTCGCGGGTGGTAGCTTTCAAAAACCTAGCGGGAATTATCTGGTCTGTATCTACATTTTCATTAGGCAGGGGCACTACCTGAGAGGAAAATGATGTAAACTGCTCCATAAATACTTATTGTATGGGGTTAAGATTGGGGAAGTATTCCCGAACGTCAGCAACTTCTCCAACAATTGCTGCTGTTGCGGCACTAAGCGGACTGGCTAAAAAGGTTCGGGCTCCAGGCCCTTGCCTACCTTCAAAGTTGCGGTTGGAAGTGGAGATACAATACTTTCCGCTAGGGATTTTGTCCTCATTCATGCCTAAGCATGCTGAGCATCCCGGCTCGCGGAACTCGAATCCTGCGTCTTGCAGGACCTTATCAAGGCCTTCTTTCTGGGCTTGTTTGAGCACTTGTTGTGAGCCAGGTATTACCCAAGCCGCTACTGTTGGAGCGACTTTTTTCCCTTTTACGTGTTCTGCGACAAGCCTCAAATCCTCGATTCGAGAATTCGTACAGCTCCCGATGAACACATAATCGATTTTTTGACCTTTGATTGGTTTCCCTGGCGTTAGGCCCATGTAGGAGAGGGCTTTGCTGAGAGATCTTTTATCTCCTTCATCCTCAAAGGAATCCTCCGTAGGTACAGAGTCATTGACTTTAATCCCCATACCTGGATTGGTTCCGTAGGTGATCATAGGTTCTATATCCTCTGCATGGAAAAACAACTCTTTATCAAACTGAGCATCTGGATCTGAGGGAAGGGTTTTCCAATAGGCGAGTTTGCGTTCCCACTCTTCTCCCTTCGGAGCAAATTTTCTTCCTTCTACATAGGCAAAGGTAGTTTCATCTGGAGCGATAATTCCTCCTCTTGCGCCCATTTCTATGCTCATATTGCATATGGTCATACGACCTTCCATACTGAGTTGCTGAATGGCAGAACCTCCATATTCCACGAAGTATCCCGTGCCTCCACTGGTAGATATTTTGGAGATGATGTACAGGATAATATCTTTTGCGTAAACTCCTGGCTTCAACTCTCCATTCACCTCAATTTTCATAGTCTTGGGGCGATGTTGAAGAATACATTGGCTGGCAAATACCTGTTCAACCTCACTTGTCCCAATTCCGAAAGCAATAGACCCAAAAGCGCCATGAGTAGAAGTGTGGCTGTCTCCACATACCATGGTCATACCAGGTTGGGTAATACCCAGTTCCGGCCCAATTACGTGAACGATCCCCTGAAAAGGGTGGTTTAATCCATACAGATTGATACCGAACTCCTCGCAGTTTTTCGTTAGTGCATCTACTTGAAGCCTGGAGAGCGCCTCTTTAATGGGTAAGTGTTGGTCTTTGGTTGGGACATTATGATCAGCAGTGGCAAGGGTTTGCTCTGGACGAAATACAGGTAAGCCGCGCTTTCGAAGACCATTGAAGGCCTGAGGACTTGTCACTTCATGTATGAGGTGCCTGTCTATATACAGAACATCGGGTCCGTCAGGTATGTGCTTGACAACGTGAGTTTCCCAGACTTTTTCAAATAGTGTTTTGCCCATAAACAGAAAAAATACTTATAGACCAAAAGAGTAAATGGGGAATTCTATTGATTGACAAACACTTTTTCGATCTCACAAACCTTAACCAACTCCTTCAGGTCCTCGTCTTCAATTTGCTTAAGTCTATCAGCCATCTCCAAGAATTTCTGGTAAATCTTATTGAGATCTTCTTTTTTGTATAAATAGCCCAAGAGCTCTAGTCTATGTTTCAATGCTGCCCGTCCACTCCTAGCCGTTAGAATAATTTCTGAGGCCTCAACCCCGACTTCAGCAGGGTCGATAATCTCATAGTTTTCCCGGTGTTTTAATACACCATCTTGGTGTATTCCTGAGGAATGTGCAAATGCATTCCTCCCCACAATAGCCTTATTGGGCTGTACAGGCATTTTCATCATGGAAGAGACCAATCTACTTGTGGAGTAGATTTTTTCAGATTGAATATTTGTATGGAGTCCCATTCCATTATGGCTTTTCAAAATCATGGCTACTTCTTCCAGGGAAGTATTTCCCGCCCTCTCTCCGATTCCATTGATTGTAACCTCAACTTGCCTTGCTCCATTTTTTAAGCCTGAAATGGAATTTGCGGTAGCAAGCCCCAAATCATTGTGGCAGTGGACGGAAATAATAGCCTTGTCAATATTAGGTACGCGATTCATTACGGTGCGGATTCTTTCGCCAAATTGCCAGGGTAGGGTATACCCGGTAGTATCCGGAATATTGACTACTGTAGCTCCAGCATCAATTACCGTTTCTACCATTCTTACCAGAAAATCAATATCTGCTCTTCCAGCATCTTCGGCATAAAACTCAACATCATCCACAAAGCTTCTCGCGTACTTCACCGCGTCTACGCTCAGATCTAGTACCTGCTCGCGGGTCATACGCAATTTCTTTTGAATATGGATATCAGAGCTTCCTATCCCAGTATGAATCCGCTTCCTTTTAGCAAAGGCCAAAGCATCGCCAGCGGCTTTGATATCCTTTCTGTTAGCTCTAGATAATGCGCAAATTATGGGTTCAGAAACTGCCTTTGATATTTCTACAACGGAATTAAAATCTCCCGGGCTAGAAATTGGAAAACCTGCCTCAATAATGTCGACCCCAAGTGCCTCGAGTGCTCTTGCAACTTGCACTTTCTCCTGTGTATTAAGCTGACATCCAGGAACCTGCTCACCATCTCGGAGGGTGGTGTCGAATATATATACCTTGTCTTTTCCTTGCATGTTGGGTGTTCGGTTTGAAAATAGTTCATTTAGCAATAAAGCCATCCCCGTTGAGAATGGCTTGTCCAATAGGTGCTCAACGCTGCCGGCTAAAGTTTCAATTTAGGATTAGGTGAAGGTTTAACATGATGCAACGATTCAAAATGAGCCTTATTCGATATTTGTTGATAAATTTCTTTTCACTAATATGTAGGTTAAATCTTAAAATTCAAACTTTATTTACTTTTTTGTACGAATTAACGATTCTGCTGCATGGATTTAGGACTTGGTACCGTTCATCCCACCAAAGGGAAGCAGTGTATATATTGTCTGGCAGAAATTACCCATACGTCCTACTGTCCAAGTTGTAGGGAGAAGGTTGATAAAGGGGAAATAAGTTCCCATACATTGCTGCGAAGTTGGTGGGAAAATAGGGTAAAAGACGTACGGATATTCTATGGCTAAAAAATTGAATTGATTCATGGAAGCTCAAGCTACCGATTTAAAGAAATGTTTTCATTGCGGAGCAGAACAATTGGAATTTCCCCATTGTCCGTATTGTGGAGAAAAGGCAGAACCCCAGCAGCTAAAGGCGAAGGCCATGGTTCGGGATTGGTGGAGCAAGCGCTTGACAGACATTAAGATATTCTACTTGACGTGTAAGGATATGTTACTAAGGCCTGGAACAGTAATAAAGAGTTACTGGGATGGGCCTAGAGGGAAATACTACCAGCCCTTTAACTTCTTTATGGTAATTGCCTCCATCATCGCTTTTACGACGATTACCTTCAGTCCAGAAGTTGATTTTGAAGAGATTCTCCGTAAAAATCAGGAGGCTATGCAATTGAGCCCTATGCAGCCTGATGCCAGTGAAATGTCCGAAGAGCAGAAGGCTACAATGGAGAACGTTCAGAGGAGACAAACGCAATTTATGATTTGGGTTCAAAAGCATTTTAACCTAATCCTACTTGCCTTTCTTCCCATTTTTGTATTGGGTGTGTACCTGTTATTTCGCAAAAACGGTAGAACGTATGGAGAGCAGTTTATCTTATCTTTTTACATGAGTGGAACCTCCTCCCTGCTTGTGTTACCCATTTACTTTGTGTCTAATCCCTTTGACGGCTTTGATCCCATAAAGCTGGTTGCTCTATTTATTGCCATGTTCTTTTTTTCCTGGACCTACAGGGATCTCTATAAGTTTTCCTGGGGAAAAAGTCTTTGGAAAGGGGGGATGACTCAGGTTATGTACATCCTTCTCATTCTAGGGTTCATCATCATTGTCGGTATTCTCGGTTTAATTATAGGCATCGTTGCTGCCTCGATAATGCGTAACTTTTCTTAATGAGGGAAATTAGCTTCCATGAGGGTTTCCCTTTGTTAGAATACGATTCGTACGTTGAATTTCATCCATAAATATCGTATGAGCTCCATTGGAGTAGATTTGTTCATCTACTGTTGCTCCCAATTCCTCAAACACCTGGGTACTTTCCTTAACCCGTTGGAGAGGGATATGGGCATCAATATCGCTACAACCTATTAAGATAGGCGTTCCTCCAAAATCTCCTCCATAGTTGGATTTATCTACCCTCGGGCCAATAACTCCTCCACTGTAGATAAAAGCCCCTCCATATATTTGGGCATTTCTTGCAAGGTATTCACTTACCAAACATGCCCCTTGTGAGAACCCCAAAAAGTATAGATTACTCCTGGATATTCCTGCTGTTACAACATCAGTTACGATTTGGTTGATAACCCCTAGACCGGTTGAAAGTCCAGGTTCATTTTGAGGGATTGGAGCGAGAAAACTATAAGGATACCAGGTTTGGGCAGAAGCCCTAGGTGCCAAAAGCGCAAAATCTGATACTTCAAGTTCATCTGCTAATCCTAGGATTGATTCGGGAGTTGCCCCTCTTCCATGAACAAAAATCATGGCTTTTAGGGCGGTCTCAAGGGGATTACCCCTTGAGACAACTTCTTTAGTATGGCGATGCATAATTTTCTGGATGTAAGGTGATAGGAGCTAATAAATCTTCAATAAATTTCCGTCTATTCTCTTCCCAAGGAGGAAGTTTCAGTCCTTCGCCCAATTTTTTCCGGTCTTCGTCATATAAAAATCCAGGACCTGTTGTAGCCACCTCAAATAATACTCCTCCCGGTTCGCGGAAATAAATCGAGTGAAAATACTGTCTGTCCAGCACTTGAGTGGGAGAATAGCCTGCTGATAGCAACTTTTCGCGAAGTTCAAGCTGTGTTTCATCAGATTGCGTGTTGAACGCAATATGGTGTACCGTACCCTTTCCACCCGCTCCCCTCTGTTTCTGTGCGTCCCAGACAATATCCACAAATTGTCCTGCTACAGGATCTTCAGAAGCATACCTTCTCCTGGAGCCTGATTCTGAAAGGAATGTATATCCCAACTGATTTACCAGTAGGGCTTCGGTTAACTCATAGCTAGGTTCCCAGAGCTCTACATTGAAGAAGCCTCTGATGGCAAACTCTAGTGGAATATGACCATAACTAAAAGGAGGACGGGTATCGAACGAGTTTGCAACCAATTCTATTCCCAGTCCATCTGGATCTTCCAAATAAATGACGACTTCTTCCATTCTCTCCTGAGGTTCCTTATGGGAAACTTGAAAGTGATCAAGTCTTTTGATCCAGTAATCGATGGAGTTTTGAGGAATTGAGAAGGTTGTCGTTGCTGTCTGGCCCAACCCGTGTCTACCCTGCCGAATATCACTTCCGTAAGGGAAAAAGGTCATAATACTACCTGGGCTACCCGTCTCATCTCCATAGTAGAGGTGATATACATCTGGTGCGTCAAAGTTTATCGTTCTTTTTACGAGACGGAGTCCGAGAACTCCTGCATAGAAGTCTACGTTTTTCTGTGGATCACCCGCAATGGCTGTTACGTGGTGCAATCCTGATATGTGTACGTTTCCCATAGATTTTGTATTTGTTACAAAGATGAGAAATCTCCTCCCCTAAGGGATATGAAAATTGCCGATAAACATGCAAAAAAGGGAAGTGGCGTGCACCAAGATAAGATTCAGGCTATTTAGCCCCTAGAATAGCCACTCTATGGGAGTATAGATTGATCAAAACTGCTGTCAGTGCAGTAAAGGCGATAATGGCGGAACCTCCGTAACTAAACAAAGGTAAGGGAATTCCAATAACTGGTACAAGGCCGACAGTCATACCAACATTGACGATAATATGAAATAAAAAAACCGAGAATACACCGTAGCCATAGATTCGGGCAAAATGTGTCTTTGAGTTTTCTGAGATGTATTGCACCCGCCATAGAAAGAGGAAAAATAAGATCAGGGTCATCGTTGTTCCCAGCCAACCCCATTCTTCTCCAACTGTGCAAAAGATAAAATCAGTTTCTTGCTTGGGGACAAACTTATATCGAGTATAATTCCCTTCAAGGAATCCTTTACCTATAACTCCACCTGATCCAATGGCAATTTTGGATTGGATTACGTTATATCCTTTTCCCAGGGGATCTACCCAAGGATCAAAAAGAACCATTATACGGTCTTGCTGGTGTTTGGGAAGTCGCTCAACCAATAATTTGGTACTGAATGATAGCCCCAAGAAAAAGGAAATGGCTATTACGTGAATAATAGAACTTCTTAAGATGGTTTTTTTATTGAAGAATAGGAGAAAAGAAAGCAATCCCAACCCGACGATTATCCCAGATACAATCCATTGATTGCTTAACCCCAGTGTCATTACACATACGCTCAAGATTATGAGTAAAAAGGCGGGGACCAATGGACTTACGCCCTCTCTGAATAATACTAAAAAGAAAGCACCAAATACCAGGGCAGATCCTGTATCATTTTGAAGGATAATGATGAGGGCAGGGACGAGAATAATGACAATAGAGGTCAGAATATTTCGTATGCGCTTCATAGAGAATTGCAGATTGGAAATATACTTGGCGAGTGCCATAGCTGTAGAAAACTTAGCAAATTCAGAAGGTTGAAAGGATTGTCCACCTATATATAACCAACTCCTTGCTCCATTTACTTCTCGGCCAAAGATCAGGGTAAGAAGGAGTAAGAAGATGCTTATCCCATATAAAAAATAACTGGAGTTAATTACTAAGCGGTAATCTAAAAAAGCGGTGAGGATAATTGTTACCAATGCCATGCCCAACCAAATGAGCTGCCTACCATGTGCACTTTTGGGATCCCAAATGTCTGCCAAGCCTCCTTCCGATGAAACAGAATAAACATTCATCCAGCCGTAGAGGGCGATCACCAAGAAAAGCAACAGGGTAATAACATCGAAGTCAAAATTCTTTCGATTCAAATTGTTAAATTTTCTCTATTCTTTCGTCTCTTCTGGTGTTTCTGGAGTAGTATCTTCCCCTTCCTCTTCTGAATCTGAGGAATCCGTGGGAGCTTCAGGTGTCGTTGTTTCTTCAGATGCAGGCTTTGCTTCTTGAACTTGGGGCGAATTTGCTGTTTCGGGTGTCTCTTCCTCTACTTTTGGAGTCTCAGGTTCTATTTCAACCGGGGAATCTTCGGTGGAAGGTGTTTGCTCCGAGGTTTGCGCCTCTCCCTTTACTGCTGGAATATCTTCTTCTTTGGGTTTTTCCTCAGGAACTTCTGCCGCCACAGGCTTTTCTTCCTCTTGTGTTTCTTCTGGAGGGTTACGCATAAGATGGTCTAGCTCGCGCATTTGTTTCTTCCAACTGTCGATCTGCGCAATTTCCTTATCCAACTCATCCTGAATTTGTTTGCGAAGCTTATCTCCTGATTTACCCTTAGCTATAAAAAGCATGTTGTTACTATACTGGTCTACCTTCTCCTGGGCCCGTTGAACGCGCTTTCGGATGCCAGATATTTTAGCCCGAATGTGTTTCACCCGTTTGTCATCATCCTTAATTTCGTTAAGGGTAGACTTGAAGCGGACGTTTCTACGATTCTCTCTTTTTTCACTTAGGCCATTGAAGAAGATATCTACTTCTCCACGGAATTCTTCCCATATTTTATCTTTCTCCTTGTAGGGAACTTTTCCGATTTTCTTCCATTCCCGCTGGATTTCCTTCACGCGTTCAATTGCTACATCCACATCAACTTCTTGGTTTTCTACCAAGATCTTTACTTCCTCTATTAAGACGCGTTTCTTCTCTAAGTTCTCATTCTCATCTTTGTGTATTACCTGGTAGTGCTTTCTCCGTTCCTCGAAAAAGGCATCGCAGGCAGACTTAAATCGATTCCAAACTTTATTGGAATGCCTCTCTGGGACAGGACCAATAGCCTTCCAATCTTGCTGAAGCTTCTTTAGGAGTCTTGCGGTCTTTTCCCAATTGGAATCCCCCTTGAGTGCCTCTACCTGCTCGCACAAAGAAATTTTCTTTGCCAGGTTCTCTGCCCGGGTATTGTCTAATTCCTTAAAGAAATTGGACTTAGCTGTAAAGAACTCGTCCGCTACTTTTCTATATTTCTGCCAGAGCTCATTGTTGACGGCTTTAGGAGCAGGTCCTAAGGCTTTCCATTCTTCTTGTAGTGCTCGGAACGACTGGGTGGCGGTATTCCATTCCCTAGGTTTCGCTGCTTTGAAAGTAGTGAATTCTTGCATCTGTCCTAGGAGCTCCTCTTTTTTCTGAGCATTCTCCTCCCTGTGCTTATCTATAATGTCTACATATTCCTGTCGAGCCTCAAAAAACTGATCTACAATGGATCGGAATTCATCTCTTACCCGCTCCATATCTTCCCGAGGTACATGTCCAATGCTTCTCCATTGCTGCTGGAGCTCGTGGAACATATCCATCTTCTGCTTCCAAACCTCTACCTCTTCACGCTGATCATCTTCTGGGATGAGCTTCTTGGCTTCTTCTATCAGCTTTTCTTTTTCCTGAAGATTGATTTTCCTGTCGTATTCCAGGAGTTCAAAGTGCATTTCTCGCTTCTGGTAGAAATTGTCCAGTAGAGACCTGTACTCTTTGTACATTTCATCCAGATCCTTTTTGGGCACATGGCCAATTTGCTTCCACTTATCCTGAATTTCTCTCACCTCACCGATTCGATATACATCGTCTGAATCGATTATCTCCTTCAACTGAACCAGGAGGTTGCGTTTTTTCTGTGCGTTACTAAGTTTTTCGTTCTCTACCTGCTTCTTATTTTCTGCCCGTACCTTATTGAATCCAGCTAAGGCTTCCCGAAAGATTTCGGTATCCTCCTCAGAAACATCGCCGGTAGCACGAATTGCATCAAAACTCTTCTTTACAAGGCCAACCTTGGGAATATTTTCTCGGATAGGACCCTTCGCAAAGAATGCAATGAGCCCAATCAGATCTGTCGGGTTTGCATCAGGAAGTTTGGAAGATTCTTCCTCACTTTCTAATATCTCTTCTATTTTTTGTAGAATTTCTTCCTGGGCAGGCGTCAAAGAAATCGCCTCTTCTGTGATTTGCAGAGGCTCTGCTGGCTCAGAGGATTGATCTGCTTCTACTGGACTTTCGGGTGCAGATTCCTCTGTTGGAGTAGGGGATAATGGATCACCCGCTTCTTCAGCACTTGGCGCTTCAACTGTGGGAGGAGCCGGCGGAGTGGATATCTGTTGTTCTGCACTACCTGTAGCATCGATTGATGGAGTGGGATCTGTAACCTCAGTCTCAGTATTCTCTGTTTTGGAATCCCGTTCATCTGAAACTGGAAGAGGTTCAGGAATGGCGGGGGAGGAATCGACCTGTTCTTTGGAGGTATCTTCGCTAGGCGAGGAAGTTGTACCCGTTTCCGTAGAAGGGGGAGGTACGAGAGGGGTATCAGGAGCCTGTTCCTCCAAAGAATTTGCGGTGTTAGCCGCTTCCTCAGACGAAGGATCCTTATCCGTACTATCTTTTCCTTCTGTCAGGTCAGTCAATGTACTTTCATCCAGGGTTGTTGACTCTTCCAATTCAGAGATCTCGTTCTCAGTTAACATGGGACTCGCGTTACATAATTGCCACTAAATGGCGGGAACATCATACGTTTATTCTATTCACGCAATTACGTGATTTTATTTTAATATAAAGTAAGCTTTTGATTCTAATTACGATAAATTAATTCAAAAATACCTGCTTAAAGCCTGCTAGAAGGTAATTTCTAATATAAATATTTATCCTCCAATATTCAAATTAGTCTACACGCTCAGCTGACGTCACCCAGTCCCCTACAGTTTCCTTTTTGGGATTGGTAAGTCCCAGCTTATATTTCTTATTGATAGAGCAAATATCCTGGAAAACTTTGTTGGGATTAGACACTTTAAGTTCTTCAATGGAATGAATTCCAGCTTTTACAAGGACAGGCACCCACTCATTGGGAATTCCTGCTTCTACAAAGCTTTCCAAGGAGACCTGTTCAGATTTAGCTTCAGGCTTCATCTGTGGGAAAAATAATACATCCTGGATTGAGTGAGAATTGGTCATAATCATGGCTAGGCGATCAATCCCTATGCCTAATCCCGCTGTAGGCGGCATGCCAAATTCAAGTGCTCTTAGATAGTCTTCGTCCAAGACCATAGCTTCCTGGTCTCCTCTTTTACCTAGTTCTATTTGTTCTACAAAACGAGCCCTTTGATCTAAGGGATCATTCAACTCAGAGAAGGCATTGCAAATCTCTTTTCCATTGCAAATTCCTTCAAATCTTTCTACCAAGCCTGTTTTTTTCCGGTGCTTTTTTGCAAGCGGACTCATCTCCAATGGATAATCTGTAATAAAGGTAGGCTGGATGAGATTAGGCTCAACGGTCTCTCCAAAAATTTCATCAATGAGCTTTCCTCTCCCCATAGTAGAGTCAACTTCAATGGATAACTTCTTACACACGTTCCTCAAGGCATTTTCATCCATTTGGGAAATGTCTATCCCGGTATAGTGCTCAATTGACTCATACATAGTAAATCTCTTCCAAGGTCGTTTGAAGTCTATCGTGTTTTCACCCACCTGTACCTTGGTCGATCCGTGGAGAGCAATGGCTACTTGTTCTACCATAGTCTCTACCAATTCCATCATCCAAATGTAGTCCTTGTAGGCGACATACAACTCGACCTGGGTAAATTCAGGATTGTGGAAGCGCGACATCCCTTCATTTCGGAAATCTTTGGAAAACTCATAAACGCCATCAAACCCTCCTACGATAAGCCTCTTGAGATACAATTCATTGGCGATACGCAGATAGAGCGTCATGTCTAGGGTATTGTGATGGGTTTTAAAAGGCTTTGCACTGGCCCCCCCATAAATAGGCTGTAGGATGGGAGTTTCAACTTCCAGATAGCCTTTCTCATTCAGGAAGTCTCGCATAGCTTGGACCATTTTGGTGCGCTGGATGAAAACCTCTCGAATTTCGGGATGCACGACTAAATCCACATACCGCTGGCGGTACCGTTGTTCTTTGTCAGTTAGGGTATCATAAATTTTTCCATCTGTTTCTTTGGGAAAAGGAATAGGGCGAAGAACTTTTGATAATAAGGTAAACTCCTTTACATATAGGGTCTTTTCCCCTGTTTTTGTAATAAAAGCATGACCTTTTACCCCAATTATATCTCCAAGTGAAATGAGCTTCTTAAATACGGTATTGTATAGCGTTTTGTCTTCTCCAGGGCAAATTTCGTCTCGTTGAAAATACAACTGGACTTTTCCAGAACTGTCTTGAAGTACTGCAAAGGAAGCCTTTCCCTGCACTCGTTTGGCAACGATCCTTCCCGCTAAAGATAGGTCCCCAAATCCATCCAAACCCTCACTGAATTCTGATTGGATATGACTTGCAGTGGTATTCACCTCATACCCTTCTGGTGGGTAAGGGGCAATACCCAAATCCATCAATTGCCTCAATTCTTCTCTGCGCTCGCGTTCCTGATCGGAAAGAAATAAATCACTCATTCTTAAATCTAGGTTTCATGTTATCTTTGCGGCTGCAAGTTAACGGAATTTTGATGGAATCTGCACCGAATGAAGATCATTGATACACATTCTCACCTGTATTCAGAAAAATTTTCTGAAGACCTAGACTCGGTTATTGAACGGGCGGCTGCGATAACAGAAGCGGTTTTTCTTCCCAACATAGATAACCGCTCTATTCAATCCATGCATAGCTTAGTAGCAAAGAAGCCTGAGTTGTTTTATCCTATGATGGGACTGCATCCTTGCTCTGTAGAGGAGAATTTTGAACCTACCTTGGAGAATATGGAAAAACGGTTCCACCAGTTTTCCTACTATGGGGTGGGCGAAACGGGTTTAGATCTTTATTGGGATAAAACGAGTCTGCCTAGACAGATAACTTCTTTGAAAGTACATATTCAATGGGCAAAAGCCTTTCAACTGCCGATTATTCTGCACGCCCGAAATGCGATAGATGAGGTATTCTCCTGTATAGCTGAAGCGCATAGTGAAGACCTATGGGGAATCTTTCACTGCTTTGATGGGAGTTTGACACAGGCCCAGAAGATTTGTGAATTGGGTAATTTTAAATTGGGTATTGGTGGGAACCTTACCTATCGCAAAGATGTACCTAAAGTAGTCCGGGAAGTCCCTTTAGAATTCATCGTTTTAGAAACAGATAGCCCCTACTTAGCACCTGAACCTCATAGGCGAACGAGAAATGAAAGCAGCTATACCCGCTTTGTAGCTGAGAAGTTAGGAGAATTATTTGACTTGCCCTACGAGGAAATAGCTCGGATAACTAATAGGAATGCGAAAGAAGTTTTTCGAACATATGAGCGAGTAGAGAAACCAGAAGGATGAATTCAAAAGAGAGAAGAGTGAGAATAGAGAAAGGGCTAACTGAAAACCATCCAGTTAGCCCTTTCTCCTTACATCTTATCCTTCAAGATGTTATGTCCCATTTTATTCCGTTTAGTGAGTAGGTACTGTTCATTGTGGGGATTGGGCGCAATTTCAATTGGGACAACTTCGCATACCTCCAAGTCAAAGGCTAATAATCCAGTTCTTTTTCTGGGGTTATTGGTCATAAGCCGCATCTTTCTGACGCCTAAATCTCGCAATATTTGGGCCCCTACGCCATAATCGCGTTCGTCCATTTTGAACCCGAGCTCTAGGTTTGCTTCTACTGTGTCCCTCCCCATCTCTTGGAGCTTATAGGCTCTTAACTTATTGAGCAGACCTATACCTCTTCCTTCTTGGTTCATATACAATACAACCCCCTTGCCTTCTTTTTCCACCATTTTCATAGCCGTACTGAGCTGAGGCCCACAGTCGCACCTACAGGAACCAAAGATATCTCCCGTCACACAAGAGGAGTGGACTCTGGTTAGGATAGGTTCGTCTGGTTCCCAGGTACCTTTTACTAGTGCTAGGTGAATAAAATCTTTGTCGATTTGACGGTAGGCGATAAGTTCAAAGTCCCCAAACTCAGTAGGCATGCTGACCCCTATCTCTCGTTGAATTAAACTCTCATGTTGTAACCTATAGGCAATGAGGTCTTGGATACTTATGAGTTTCAGGTCGAAGCGATCTGCAACTTCCCGTAAATCGGGCAAGCGCGCCATAGATCCATCAGGATTGAGGATTTCTACGAGTACCCCTACAGGACGAAAGCCCGCCATTCTTGCCAAGTCAATGGTGGCCTCAGTATGTCCAGATCTTCGCAGTACCCCTCCTTTCATTGCTTTAAGAGGGAAAATATGTCCAGGACGTCCCAACTCCTCGGGGATAGTTCCTGGGTCAGCCAATGCAAGAATGGTCTTGGCTCGATCATGGACAGATATGCCTGTCGTACATCCGTGTCCTAAAAGGTCTACCGAAACCGTAAATTGTGTGCCATGTGTTGCTGTATTTTTACCAACCATTAAGTTGAGATTCAGCTCTTTGCACCTTTCCTCAGTCATGGGGATGCATATCAACCCTCTTCCTTCCTTGGTCATAAAATTGACCATCTCTGGGGTAATACACTCTGCAGCACAGACAAAGTCTCCCTCATTTTCTCGGTCTTCGTCATCTACAACTATGACCATTTTTCCAGCCTTGATTTCTTCAATTGCCGATTCTATGCTATCTAGTTTTATATCTTGCATCGTTGATATTGTTAAAAATGGTAATGAGTTTCAAAACCAGATGATGAAGATAATTGGTTTTTTACTCAGAATTGATAAACGCAACAAAACGTATGAAATCATTCCTTCGAATGATAAAGATACAAATGTATACGTTTACATTGGAATATAAGATTCGATTAAAAATTCCCTACTTTCCGGTCCCAAATTGAAAAGAAGATCTAAGATAGATAAACCAGGAGAAAAGCCTTCAAATACCTGGACATAGGGGATGATCCGAAACCATTCTGGAAAGGCCGTGGGATTTGTGGGAAAACTTTTTCGATAATCCTGGGATTCTTCCCCTGCTAGCGGGCTATCTTGAGTGAGTTGAATGTGCGGACTCATCCCTATCATCGTAAAGCAAAGCTCTATCCCCTCGATCAAAAATTCAGAAAGAGGGACAACCTTTTTAGTATAAATGGACTCTAATTTATCTGAATAGTAAGGGAAATAAGGAGAATTTTTATAGGAGTACATCAAACTTCTCCAGTGTTGGGTCCTCCATTTTTCTGCAAAAGAGATCTGCTTACATGCTAGTGGGAGCCTTTTACTCCTTCTTTCAATGGGAATGCTGAGTTGGATAACTTGGTTGGGTCCAAGGATTTCCATCCTACTGAAGTATCTTTGCTTTCTGTAGGGTTGATGAATATCGAGGAGAATCTCTTTTTCCTGAATGGCCCTTACAAACCAGGGGATAGGTGGAAAATAAAAAACTGGAAAAATAGTCATTCCATAAGTTTAAGTCATATTTTTTACTTTTGCAGCATGAGAGCCTTCCTTCAAAGTTGCTTCCTTCTCTTTTGGATTGCCAATGGGATTTTCACATTTGCTCAACAGCCAGAAATTTTCGTAGATATATGGCGGTACCAACAAATTAGCGGCAACACGTATGAAAACAATGGAAAGGTAGAAGTCTACTTTCGCGTTTCAGGAAATTCGTTGAGGTATGAACCCCAACCCAATCAGTCTTTTTTGGCAACCATTGAGGTCTCTTGTAAAATTTTTCGCCTACGAGATGCTGACAGCCTGTGGATAGATACACGGGAACGCAAATTGCAGCTAACGGCAACTAATAAGCAAAATGAATTAAAATTGTATCCCGCTTTGGTAGATATGGAGGTCTTTACCTTGCCGACAGGTACCTATTTCCTTCAAGTGGAAGTGTTGGATCTGCGAGCTCCTTCTGCCCAACCGTCTCGATTTCACAGGGAATTTATCATGCCTCCTCCGGCCCTCAAAGCATTTGCGTTTAGTGATATTGCCATAGTTAGAGACGATCCTGTACGTATGCGCCTAAAGAAAAGGATTTTGGGTCAAAAGTATGAACCCCAGGGGAAATTTTTTACCCCCTTGATTACCAATGAATCTCTCGTCAATGAAGATTCTTTGGTCTGCTACGTCCAACTGTACAATGCGGAAAGTTTAGCCGAGGAGAACCAACTGATTGAACGTGTGAGCATAACCAAAAATGGCCGCAACGTTCAGCCTCCCCATACTGAGGTGGAAGAAAATCCTAGTAATTTTCAAGTGTTTATCCACACCTTTGATATAAGTAAGCTTTCCAATGATACCTATCACCTCACCATTGACTTGCTGGATTCTAAGGGAGACATCATACGAACCACCTGGAAAAAGTTTTATTTATATAACTACCGCAGTGAAAACGAATTTAAATACTTTGTAAGCGATGTTTTCGCTGGAGACCTGTTAAACGAATTTGATGAGGATGCTATACGCCACCACATACAGACCCTCACACCTATTAGTGATGAACAGGAAATACAGTTCTCCCAAGTATTACGATCTTATGAACAAATGAAAAATTACGTCTACAGCTTTTGGAACAAACGCAAGCAAGGAGACCTAACGTTAATAGAACTCATAAAAGGCTACCAGGCGCTGGTGAAATATGTAGATCAGAAATTTGGGGTGGCTCCACTGGAGGGATGGCAAACCGACCAGGGCAGAATCTGGCTCAAATATGGGGCACCGAATGAACGGGAAAGGTTTCCCGCCACTCCCTCAGAATTTCCCTATGAGATATGGCGTTACAGCCGACTGGGTAACCAAAACAATGTAAGTTTTGTATTCTGTAATCCTATGTCTGAAGTGAACCGCTTCACCCTGATACACTCCGATAAATATGGAGAATTGAAAAACCTCCGTTGGAGGGTACAAGTAGCTAGGTAGTAATTTTTGAATGAGCAAGAAATCTAAGATTTTTTAGGACTTTTTCAGTAAATATGGGATTTTGCCATATAAATCTATATTTCAACACCGTAGCATGGCACTTGTAACCCAAACGGATATACTTCCCGCATCCCGTATTGTTTTGGCTAATCAACGACTAGAAGGAGTTGTCCTGAGGACTCCCCTGATTGAAAATCCACTCTTTTCTGAACTCTACAGCGCGCGAATTTTATTCAAGCGAGAGGACTTGCAAGTAGTTAGGTCTTACAAACTTCGAGGGGCATATAACAAAATGTGCCAATTATCTGACTCAGCCAAAGCGAAAGGGATTGTGTGTGCCAGTGCGGGTAATCATGCCCAAGGAGTAGCATTTTCTTGTAGCAGTCTGAAAATCTCAGGAAAAATATTCGTCCCACAGACGACCCCAAGGCAAAAGGTAGATAAAGTAAAATTGTTTGGCAAAGAGCACGTTGAGGTAATTCTTCACGGAGATACCTTTGATGATGCGTATAAAGCAGCTGTAGAGGAAAGTGCTGCTTCAGGAAGGAATTTTATTCACCCCTTTGACGATGAAGAAATCATTGCAGGTCAGGGTACCGTAGGACTGGAAATTATTGCTGACAACCAGAAAGTCGACTATTTATTTCTTCCTGTAGGTGGGGGAGGGGTAAGTGCCGGGGTAGGCAGTTATTTTAAACAACTTAGCCCTCATACACAAATCATTGGGGTTGAACCAGAGGGAGCTCCTGCAATGAAAAGGTCCTTGGAGGCTGGAGAACGTGTGTTTCTTCCTAGCATTGACAAATTTGTGGATGGGGCTGCTGTCAAGCAAGTTGGGGAACATACCTTCAGAATTTGTCAGCAAGTTTTAGATGATATTGTGTTGGTGCCTGAAGGAAAAGTATGTACGACGATTCTTCAACTCTACAATGAAGAGGCAATCGTAGTAGAACCTGCTGGTGCACTTACCCTCGCTGCGCTTGATGCCTATAAAGAAAAAATTGCTGGTAAAACAGTTGTTTGCCTCCTTAGTGGAGGAAATAATGATATAACTCGCATGGAAGAGATTAAAGAACGGTCGCTCCTGCACGAACGCCTCAAACTATATTTTTTGATCCGTTTTCCACAGCGTGCAGGAGCTTTGCGCGAATTCTTGGTTCATGTTTTGGGCCCTAAAGATGATATTTCACGCTTCGAGTATACCAAAAGAAATAACCGTGCGAGTGGCCCGGCCTTAGTAGGCGTAGAGTTAGAGAAAAAAGAAGACTACCAGCAGCTTCTGCAAAGGATGGATTCCCATGGAATTGATTATCAGTTGATTAATGACGACCCAATGCTTTTTAATATGTTGGTGTAGAAATAATAGCCTGTGATATACATGTATCTACACTTTTTTTATTGAGGAAAAAAAAGAAAGTGTCTTTTATTTTAAAAATAAATACCCCATATTGAAATATATTAAGAAGCCAATCGTTAAAAATATTCTTCATCACTCACACTAGCACTTTGCACCGTCCATTTGGACGGTGTGTTTTTTTCTATTTGCTAAAGTTTTATATTGACATAACTGTCAAATAAACTGTATGCATTTCTCTCCATATTTCATAGCGGGTGCTATCCTGATTTTTTTGATGGAAAACGCATGTTCTAACCTAAAATCACAGGAGGATAGTCTTGTAAAAGAGCTTGATCTCCCCCAATTTAAAGTTGCCCATTTAGGTAAGGGAGACGAAGAGGGCTTCCAAGCTATTCAAAAGGATTTTGCAAAGCGAAATCCAGGCTATGGTCTCGCTTTCCAACACGGGGCCCAATCCATAGACCCTCAGCCCAATCCTCAGATTGTTTTTGTTCAGGAAGGGGGAGGGACTGCTAGGCTTTCACTGGGTGATAGTTCTAAGGTTTCTGTAGGAGATATCATCTGGTTGGCCGAGGGAGAAGGGCTTGTCACCGACAGTGCCATGAGCTTTGTCTCCTTTACAGTACCGGATGAACCAGCTAGCAGCGTTCCAAAGGTAATCCGAACAGATTGGGACCCTCTTATTACAGATATACCTGGAGGCTGCGCAACAGAAACTGGAGCCTATCGGAGAATATTACTTACCTGGTTGAGAAACAATGGCCCCTACACCTATCCCAATTTAAATGCCCATAGAGTGAGGATCATGGATTCATTCAGTCACTATCACCCACAAGACAGTGGATTTGATGAATTTTATCTGGTTCAGATGGTAATGGATGGAGCCAAAATTTTGACAAGTAATCGAGTCGATCTGATAGAAAACCCCAACCGAGTTTCTCCTGATCAAGTTCAATCTTTATTTACCTCTACTACCCTGGAAGTAGGAGACCTGGTCTACTTGCCCCGAGGCGTTATACATCGGGGATTAGGAGGGGTTCTGGCTCAGGTAATTACCGTTCCTGGCTTTGTTCCAGGTGCAGAGATAGGGGTTGACCACCATTTAAAACGGCTCAATAACCTCCTAAATTTATACGGGGATAAGCAGGTTCCCTTCAATGAAGCTGCTTCAAATGAAGCTGTTGTAAAATAACTAGGATACGTTCATGAAATACTTTTTAAGAAACCTTTTCTTCAGCTTTTTGATCACCCTTTGGGGCTGTGGTCATGCACAAGATACATCTGATTCTCAAGGTAAACTTCTGTATCAAACAGACTTTGAGGAGGTTGAAGGCCTAGCAGAATTCTTTATGACGGATCAGCGTGCATGGAGACTGGCAAAATCTTCCGAAGGGAATGTTGCCCTTGAACTTTTCGGAGAAAGTGAGTATCAGCCAAGAGTTCGATCTCCTAGAAATATTGCCTGTATTCGGGATCAAAAATTTGGTGATTTTGTTTGGGAGTTTGAAGCAGCACAAACCGGTAAAGAATATGGCCATCGCGATATGTGTTTCTTCTTTGGGATGAAGGATCCTTCTAACTTCTATTATGTACATATTGCGTCGGCTGCCGATCCTCATGCCCATAATATCTTTTTGGTAAATGATGAACCCAGAGTAGCTATTGCGGAAAAAACGACTTCAGGTATAGATTGGGGGGAGCAGGGAAGTTGGCATAAAATAAAGATCGAAAGGGAGCTAGAATCAGGTCTCATTCGTGTGTATTTTGATGATATGGATACCCCGATTATGGAAGCCCACGATACCCATTTTGGGGTAGGGTACATTGGATTTGGCTCTTTCGACGATACGGGAATGGTTGACAACATTGAAATACGGGGACAGGAGGTATCTGAGAAGGGGGAAGGTTTTTTTGAATAAAAATGTACATGGAGATACCTAAAGGGCTTATCCGAGGAGCTGATGGATTATTGAGGTGCTGGTGGCATGGTAATGACCCCGAATACCTCGAATACCACGATTGCGAATGGGGGCGCCCCATTTCGGATGATGGGAGGCTATTTGAAAAAATTTGTCTTGAAGGATTCCAAGCAGGGTTGAGCTGGCTGACTATTTTGCGCAAAAGGGAAAATTTTCGCGCTGCCTTTGCGAATTTTGAGATGAAGGAACTTACAGGTTTCGGCGCGGAAAAAGTGGAAGAATTACTCCTCAATAAAGGGATTATTCGGCATAGAAAGAAAATAGAATCTACCCTTAACAATGCTCATAAGGCCTTGAAAATCATAGAAGAGTTTGGCTCGCTTGCTGCCTATTTTTGGTCTTTTGAGCCCCACAAAGAGTCTAGGCCTGCTGTAGTAGACCACGTTGCTCTGAGGAAACTGACTAAGACGCCTGCGTCAATCCGGTTGAGTAAGGACCTAAAGAAACGAGGCTGGTCCTTCGTAGGTCCGACTACGGCTTATGCATTTATGCAGGCCATGGGATTGGTGAATGATCATATCGAAGGGTGTTACATCCGCCCAGAAATCGAGGCAGCTAGGAAAGTATTTGTTCGTCCTACTCCTTAACTTAAACGCTCATGGAATCCACAACAGATGAACGCTCCGAGAAAGCATTAATTTGGCTGGATCGAGTGGCAGATTTGTTGGATAACCGCTTTCGTATACCGGGAACCCAAGTCCGTTTTGGAATTGACTCACTTGTGGGCTTAGTTCCTTATGTCGGAGATGTAGCTACTTTTTTTGTATCAGGGTTTTTGGTAATTGTCATGGCTCGATTTGGTGCCAGTGGGAAGTCTCTGCTCAAAATGATTGGAAATATTTGGTTAGATGGAGTGGTAGGAACCATTCCCATACTTGGGGATATATTTGACTTTCGATATAGGGCAAATATGCGGAATGTAAACCTTATGCGTGAACACTTCAGTGAAGGAAAGCACGGAGGGAGCGCATGGGGAATAGTTATCTTACTTATTCTAACGCTTTTCCTTCTAGTCGCACTTTCTGTGTATGTGATTTACAGAGTTGGGTATTGGATCGTCACGTGATCCATTGTCTTCTAGCTGTCCCAACTAGGATTAGGGGATTTCGATTTCAAGAGGAGCTTCTTTCCCATAAGCTTTAACCAATACCTGTAGGGGAATCTCGGGATATTTTCGTTTGAAAGATAAGGTTATCTCCTCTCCGGCGGAGAGTATTTTCGGAAATCCCATTCCACCTGCTGACGCTATGGGCTGGTCAGCTGCTAAATAGGCCAGTACCAATGCTTGAGTCCCCTCTGAATTAGAGAGAACCATTTCAACTTCACCCGTTTTCAGGACTTCCATTTGCTCTAGTATCAACTCTCCTCTTGGTAAGGTAGGAGCTGGAGATTCAGACGAAGTTGGTTCCCCAAGCACCTCCAGGTGGGTAAGCTCGGGATTTCCTCCTCTATTTCCACACCCTCCTGCAATATAAATTTGGTTGCCTGTGAGTATGGCTTGTGTACCGTGTCTCCCTCGCTGGAGAGTATCCAATCTCTTCCAGAAATAAGAGCGTAAATCGAGGGCTTCAACTTCGTTGTGGGCGACTTGTTGCGTCGGACTTTCTCCCCCGATCACGATCAATTTTCCTTTTCTAACAATGGAGGTGCATCCCGCCCGTAGGGTAGGAATGTTACCAGATGAAGGTAGGGTTGACCAGGAGTTGCTTTTCATATCATATACATCTACTTCGGGAAGAGTACCTTGGAAAGGGGTATCCCCACTACCACTTCTTCTTCCTCCAGCTGCATAAATCTTTCCCTCAAAATAGGCCGCTTGGAAGTGGTCTCTCGCTCTAGGAGCATCAGCTAGCTCCTTCCAAGTATTTGTTTGGGGGTCATATTCGTCCATCCAAGGTACCCAATGGGAGCGGTGCCCATTGACAATTCCACATACTATATAGAATTTTCCCTCGATAACTACCACTCCGGCAGCACCTCTGCGGCGATCTTCAGGGATAGAAGGCCCTACTATCCAAAGGTCTGCTGAAGGATCGTAGATATATATATGGGAAATGGGAACTTCATGAGGGTAGCCTCCCGTAAAGGCACCAATTACATAAATAAGCCCTTCGTGGCTTACCGCTTGAAAATGGTGTAACTCAATAGGCGGTTGCTTACCCTGACTCCAACTATTTGTATTGGGATCGTAGATATCGATGGGTTTCAACCCCCTGCCTCCAAGTAGATAGAATTTATTCCCAGCCTCTACAAAGGAGTTTTCGTGTCTGGGGTGGGCTGTATTCACTGGCCCCATAGCTTTCCAAGATTCTATCTGAGCCGTCAAAAGTAGGGGAAAAAGAAAGCCTACAAATAATACTGATAAAGGAGTACGCATATATGGAAATTGTAGAGGTGAAGTTAAGGCCGAACAGCTAGTTTCCCTGATTTATACAAGTGGTCTAAAACTATGGATGCAGCAATGGATAATATGCAATAAGCCAGGAAAAAATATAGCCCTATAAGAATCTTACTTTCAGTAGGGATTCCTACCTGCATGTTATCTAATGCCAGATATCCTAAAAACATAGCCACCACAAATACATCTGCCATGGACCATTTTCCTGAATACGCTACAAAATTGGAGATGAACTTGGATTTCCAAAGCCCAGGAATCACAAGTAGGCCAATGATTAGGAGTAACTTACTTACAGGAAATAAAATACTGAATACTGTCAGCGAGATTCCTACAACGTAGTTATTTTGCTCAAAAAGGGTTTGAATAAGCTCTACTACAGATTTACTTTGGTAGTAGAAATACATATCTCCTTCAAATACTTGGTCGATAGTCAATTCTACGGTTCTGCCAAAGACATTGGCTTTTACCGGCAGGTCTCCCAAATCTACTTCTTGCTCGTAGGCAGCAATTTCCAGCATAGGGGCAAACAGCCCTACTTCTAAGCATAAGACAGATAAGGTAAACAAGCCTACCAATAAGATAGGCTCATTCTTCTTAGTGAAGTACCAAATGAGACACAAAAGAAAATATAGGCCCATTACTGAGAGAACTATCCATCCCCAAAACTGGGCCTGTGTTTTTGACTGGTCAAATTCTGTTATTAAAGCTTCTGCTTTTTCAGCTCGTGCTTTTGCCCCTTTACCATCTGTCCATTCATCTGGATCTAATACCCTAGCCCGAAAATTTACCTCATCTGCAAAGGAAACCTTTGTGTTTTTGTAATCTAGCGTGTGCTGAATGACCTGGGCATTTAGCCACAAGGTCACCAATCCTAGTCCCACACTAATCAGTACAAATAATCGCGTAGCATTCATGTTCATTGTGTTAAGGCGAGCCTCTCTTTTGGGCAGTCGCCAATATATGGTTTTTTATAGCATATACATCTTCTGGGCTTAAAGTCCCTTGAAATTGTGGCATTCCATTGGGTAATTTCAACCCCTCTAAAACAATCTCTTCAAAGAGAGCAAATACTTCCGGCCGAGTCCAAGCTAGATTAGGAATATTTCCGCCTGCATCTCCAGGGGTTCCATGACATATTTTACAGTGAATTCCATATTGTACCATGCCATGAAATAATTCTTGTTCAGTTGCCGTAACAGGAAGGTTGATTAATTCCTTCTGGGGAAACTCTGGGTAGGCTGGTAGAGGAGCTTCTCCACCCAAGACAAAGGTATACAGGGTACCTGGATAGATCTCTTCCGTATGTTTTTGAACAGTGCCCCACGCACCTCCCCATCCCACTGCAATACTTACGTATTGTTTTCCATCTACTTCATAGGAAATAGGAGGGGCGATGATACCCGTTTTTAAATCAGTAGACCAAAGTATTTTTCCTGTCGTTGCGTCATACGCAGCAAAGATTCCTTCAGAGCTACCTTGGAAGATTAAGTTACCTGCAGTCGCAAGCACGCCGCCATTATACATAGTTGGCTGCTCTACAGACCAAATTTCCTTCTGTTCGATGGGATCCCAGGCAATGAGTTTTTCCGTGGGGCTAGGTGCAAGACTGTCTTGTAAATAGGGGAATTTTCGGTTGTATCGCACTCCTGTATTAAACCTGACGGTAGAACTGTCAAAGGTCCAGTAGGGGTCATGACCAAAGGTCATACCCCTCTCTCTTGCCGGAATGTATACCCAACCTGTTTCGGGATTATAAGCCATCGGTTGCCAGTTATGTCCGCCCCAAGGGCTCGGAAATACCTGGGAATTTAGGCCCTGGTAGGTTCGGTTGACATGTATCTGGGGCTTCCCATTTTTAAGGTCTACCTTGCTCGCCCAGTTCACATATACATAAGGTTCAGCAGAAAGCAACTTACCATTCATACGGTCTATCACGTAGAAAAAGCCATTTTTCGGGGCCTGCATCAGTACTTTACGCATTTTTCCTGCTAAGGGAATGTCTGCTAAAATCATGTGTTGGGTGGCTGTAAAATCCCAGGAGTCGCCAGGAGTAGTCTGGTAATACCAAATCAAGTTTCCATTTGCTGGATTTAGGGAGAGAATAGAGGAAAGAAAGAGGTTATCTCCTCCTCCCGGACTGCGGTGCTGTTGGTTCCAAGGGCTTCCATTTCCCGTTCCTATATATAATTGATCTAGTTCGGGGTCATAGGCCATGGCATCCCAGACAGTACCTCCCCCTCCATATTTCCACCACTCTCCTTTCCAGGTTTTAGCGGCTAGGGCCATTGCCGCATTTTCGAATGGGTCTTTGGGATTTCCTGGAACCGTGTAAAATCGCCATACTAGTTCCCCACTTTCCGCATCGTAGGCAGATACATAGCCTCGTACACCATATTCTCCCCCACTATTTCCAATAATTACCTTCCCTTTAACAACTCGAGGAGCGCCTGTTAAGGTGTAAGCTTGGGTAGTATCGACGGTCTGTTTCTCCCAAATTTTTTCCCCTGTATCAGCAGCCAGGGCAATGAGCCTTCCATCTAGTGCCCCCACATATACTTTCCCTTGGTACAAGGCTATTCCTCTATTTACAATATCACAACAAGCCCTTTGTGCATAAGAGCCATGTACTTTCGGATCGAATTTCCAGATAAGTTCGCCTTTTCGTGCATCTATTGCGAAAACCTTACCCCAAGGACCCGAAATATACATGATCCCCTCAACAACCAAGGGAGTTGCTTCGAGCCCCCTACGGGTTCCCAGGTTAAGGCTCCACGCAAGGCCGATATCTGTAATGTTCTTGGAGTGAATTTCTTTGAGTTGACTGTAGCGTTGCTCTGAATAGGTTAGGCCATGAGTGATCCAATCCCCAGGGCTATGTAGAGCATTATTCAGTCTTTTGGAGTCTACCTCTTGGATAGTCTGTAAGATTTTTTCACGATTTAAAGAGGATGGGGTGCATGAATAAAGAATGGTAATGATAACCAAGCAGCCTGCGGTAGGGATTTTCTGGATTAAACTACAGGGGTATTTAAGCAAGACCATAGGGTAAAATTACATTTTTTATTCTTTTTACTCGGCTCATTGCTCAACAGCATTTGTCCCATTCACCATTTTATTTTCACCGTTAAAAACATACATATATTACAATTTATTTATTTTATTTAATTTGAAATTAATGGTAAGTCGCTATTCACATAGTTCTTGTTACCTAGGGGTACCTTTACTACTTATTCTGTTATGCTCAAGTATCCTCAAAGGACAGGAGAATACCGTCTATAAATTTTCCGATTACCCAGGATTTCCCAAAGCTAAGCTCACGGCTTCAGCAATCGACAAAGAGGGTTTTCTATGGCTAGCGTCTGAAAAAGGAATTTATCATTTTGACGGGAATTCCTTTTATTCTTTTGGTTCTCCCTTGAGCCAATTCCACACATTTGCCTTTATACGATATTCCAACGGAGTCTTTTTAGCGATTACTACCCAAGGGCTCGTTCAGATTGATCCAAACCTAGAAGCTTCTACATTTGCGATCCATAGCTCAATGAAGGCATTTCCAGAACCTGGAATCTTCTCGGACTACCGTACGCACCTAGTCGATTCTTCTGGCGCACTATGGGTAGCAACTGATGAAGTTATCCTCCGGTATTTCAACGGGTATTGGGAGAGTTTTTTCCTACCTACCCAACAAAAATCAAAAGGCGGATCACTGCCTATTCTGGTAGAAGATTCCTCTAATCAGGTGTGGTATATTCCAAACTCATCTGTATTATTTCATTTTGATTTGCATTCCTACAGTTGGGTCGAGAAGGAAAATCCTACCTCCCTAGCGTTTATTTCCTCTGCCATAGTCCATCCAGATAAAGGCCTTTGCCTATTGGGCAATGGTCTCTCCTTATTAGATATAAATCCCCAGGGTGTAGTTGAAATCGAGAGATTTACAAACGATACAGTTCATATTGTCCAATCGGTTTTGATGAACTCAGAAGAATTGCTTCTAGTAGGTATCGAAGGCACAGCATTTCAAGTCAACCCTAGCCATTCTATTGTAGATTGGAATCCTGTGTATGAAAGTATTGGCCAACATGGATTCAGAGCACTGGCTTTTGAAGATATACAGGAGTTCAATCCTCAAAAAGAAGGAATATGGGTTGTAGAGCAGCGAAAATTGAGTTTTCTAAAGAGACCGTTTTTCCAAAATTTCACTCAACTACCTAGAAGGCCCTCTAATTTCTCTTTAGGATCCGATTCGGCTGTATATGTAGCTTATGGAAAGGTATACAAAGTTACAGGGAAAGAATTCGAATGGAAGGTTTCAGAATTAAACCTTGACCCTAGGGTACTTGGACATGTTACAGCAGTATGTAAGAATCGAAGAGGGCTATGGTTGGGAAATTCTGACGGAAAGCTGTTTTGGAAGAAGGACTCAACACTTATTGAATTGCCTTTTTCTAAGCCAAGTGGAATGTTATTTTATCTCTACTCGGATTATGACGAAAATGTATGGGTGAGTCGGGCACCGAGTATCTACCCCCTAAAGGGTGTAGAGCGCATAGATCCTTCAGGCAAGGTAAAGCACTATGGCGAGAAGGAGGGATTGGAATCAAGGGCATTGGTTTCCTTTCAGGGAGAAGATAGTACCTTGTATATAGGAGGAGTAGGAAGTACCAGCTATCTGTACGTATACCTCAAACATGAAGACCGGTTTGAGAATATAAGTCCCCAACTCCCATTTAGGCATCTTCTAAGGGATAACTTTGAAGTTCATGACCTCCGCGTAGACAGCCTAGGGCAGATTTGGCTTGCCACCACACATGGTCTTTTTATCTCTGCTTCTGGAAAGTTGCTTCAGGTTGATTTGGGAGAAAAATTCACCGATGGGGAAGTAAGAAGTATCGAATTTGACAGAGAGGGAAGCCTTTGGATTTCAACAGAAAAAGACGGCTTATTGAGGTATTCAGATAAAAAGATAATGGTTTTTGATGAAAAAGCTGGACTTCCCGATGAGGTAATGAATTACCGAACCCTACGT
>JBCCTX010000021.1:0-45618 GCA_039197765.1 Bacteroidota bacterium | reverse complement strand
GCAAATCCCTGCATTATTGTAAAGGAGCATTAGTTTTTTTGTAAGATCAGTTGACTCAAATATTGGGATTGCTATTTCAAATAGTTCAATGCATTTAGGATAGTTATTTAACTTTAACTGTGTAAGAGCAAGTTGAGAAGCAGAATTCGCATAGGTTTCCTTTTCTGAATCTTCTCCTGAAGGGGATAGATATTGTTTTGCCAATTTCCAGTTTAGATTTAAAATACTATCTGCCTTAGCAAAATTGTCCTTATCTATCTGAAAGACACCAAGATATTGTTGTGTATCAATATACATAAGCGTGTCTCCTTCATTCTCATAATAATCCAATGCTTTTGATGCGTAAAAGATTGCACTATCAGAATTATCTTTCTGAAAACTTTTGGCCTTTGTTCGGAAATACTCCCCTGTTTCAGTTGAATCTTCTTGTGCGAAAAGGATATTGGAGATAAATACAATTGCTAAGAACAAATGAAATGGAAGTTTCTTCAGGGACTTCATGAAATGAAATTGTATGGTTTAAAGGGGAAATAAAGCCAAATCTCAAAGAATGCGATCTAATAATAAATAGACTAGTCAATTGTTGCTATTTTGTGATAAAAAAGTCAATGCATTAACAACAATTTTCTCACTTATCAAGGCTTTTAACGGTAAGAAAGGAAATTACCACACTGCCCCCCAGCAGCTTCTATAATTAATCCTGATAAAATATACATATTTTTTTGCCCCTATGAATATTTTTTCGATAAAATCATTTATTGTATTGAACAAGAATTACCAATTGAAATTCATAACCTTTTCAGATTCATCAGTTAGAACATTGTAGGGACGAATTGCTAATGTCCCTTAGGAGGTAGGTGTTTTTGCAATTTGAAAGAATATTTTCCCAGAAAAAATTATCTTTAACTCTGGGAAGAAAAATCGCACCATGGGATTAGGGGGTAAAAAGAGAGCCTTGAACCAAGCTGCATTCAGTTACAAACGTATGCAAGATGCCGTTGTTAACGGGCGGAGGCAGGAACTATTGCGTTTGTATCAACCTTGTTTCGAGGACTTAATGCTATACTGCCTGGGGAAGTGCAGGAATATGGAGATGGCAGAAGATGCCGCTGCAGAAACCCTAAAAGCACTCCTAGAACATCCAGATCCGAAGCGTATTCCCAACCTTAAGGCGTGGCTGCTCTCTGTAGCCCACAACATCTCTATTAAGATGTTGGACAAGAAAGTACGGCGAAAGCGAATCCTTGATAACCTTAGTCCGAACCTACCTAAAAGTGAAGAAATGGATATTTCAGAGCAATTGGATATGGAAGGACTGGAAAAGAAAATCCGTTCCTTTCTACCTGAAAGGGATTTCTTAATTTGGAGTTGGGAACAACAAGGTTTTAAGGATCAAGAGATTGCTGAGAAGCTCGATATGAACCCCAAAACGGTTGCGAACCGTAAATCTCTTATAAAAAAAGAAATCCGCCAGAAGTTTGGAGGATATACCACTTAAATACCTGAAAATACTACCCACTTTGAAAGCTATGTGTATGAGATGAAGTATTTACAAATTTACTGAGTGAATGGAACCACAAAATTCCTCTCAAAATGAGATATTGTATGACTCCACGGTCCTTAAGCAGTACCTTAAAGGTACCTTGAGTAAGGAGCAAATGGAAGAAGTAGCAAAGGCACTAAATGAATCGGAAGAGCTATCCCTGCGTTTAGAAGGCCTACGCTTTCTATTGGACCAAGAAGGAGAAGAAGGTGCCGAAGCCTTTCTTAAAAAGAACTGGGAGCGTCATCGCAGTACCCTCTTAGCCGATGAACCAATAAGGGATTCTGAAGCTAATGCCTCCTATTCAGGTATTAGAGGCTATGCGATTGCAGCATCTATTGCCTTACTATTAGGGCTTGGGGCTTATTTTCTTTCTACAAAACGCTCGCCAGTCTCTCTGGATCTTCTCATGACACAGGAGATAGAAAAGCCTTTCCCCTTACTCAATACCCTCGCTGTAAGAAGTGGTACGTCAGAAAAATCTCAGTGGCAGAAAGCTTATGAAGTGGAAAACTATAGTGAAGTTGCTACCCAACTCGCTGAAAAGGACAGTTTGGGAGAACTGGAACGTTTTTATTTAGGCTTGTCTTACCTGTATACCCAACAGTTCAAAACGGCACTCACCCAATTCGACCAAGTAATACAAATCAATCACCTAAACGGATTCTTGGAACAGGCCAGATGGTTCAAGGCCCTCACTCAGATGGAATTGCAACAACCCGATTCTGCTCAAGCTCTACTAGAAATTATTCTTCTTCAGGAGAAGCACTACAAGAAAGTAGAAGCAGCAAAATTGCTCCAATCACTTCCGGATGAATAAACGTCTACTATATGCTTCCTTTTGAGTGTATCGTAGAGGGGCCTCCGGTATCCCTCCAGACAAAGCGGAGAGGCAGGTTACAAGCCTGGAAGCAAAAGATTGCCCATGCCGCGCGCCAAGTTGTGGCGGAAGGCCAGCCCCATTCCGAACAGGTGATATTTCGGGTAACCTACTACTATGATGGGGCTAGCCCAGATGTAGACAATATTATCAAACCTATTCAGGATGCCCTTGTGGGAATTGTATATGAAGATGACGATCAAGTCCAGGAAACCTCGGCTCGGAAGCGAGACCTCGATGGTGCCTACCGCATCCGCGGCGCTTCTCCTCTAGTGGTTCAAGGCTTCCTAAATGGGGTGAATTTTTTACATATCAAAGTGGATTCCTATAACCCAACTCCTATTTTAGACTGATGAATAGCCAAGAAAGAGAAAGAAGAAAAATACGCGAGTTGGCGCGGGAATATACCCAAAAAGGTTACGTAGTCCGAAAAGCACCTCTACCTGCGCAGTTGCCTAAAAGCCTTCAGGCATACCGCCCCGACCTTTGGCTAACAAAAGGAGAGCAACATATCTGGGTCGAGGTAAAAACCTCTGAAACCATTGAGCAATCTCCATATCTCGTAGCAATTGCCGAGTTGCTGAAAGAACTTCCTAATTGGGAATTAGAACTGGTTCTGACTAATCCGAAGAAAAAGAAAGCCTAGGAGCCTAGGGAAACAAAAAAAAGAAGAGAGAAGTATATTCTACTAACTCTCTCATCGTGTAGCAAAGCGTTCCCTCTTCTCCCTTCTCTAATAAATCTTTTTGTACCTTTGAATACCTATGGTAGATGTTGGGAAAATTCTTCGCCAGTCCAAGCTCCGAAATACACCGGGTAGATCCGCCGTACTTGAATTATTGGCTCAGAAAGAAATTGCCCTCTCGGAATCTGATATTGAAAAGAGCTTACCTATCTCTTGTGATCGGGTTACAATTTATAGAACCTTACATACCTTCCTGGAAAAAGGGATTATCCACAAAGTTCTAGACGACTCAGGTGCAGCAAAATATGCATTGTGTTCAGGTTCCTGTAAATACGGGCTACACAATCACGATCACGTCCATTTTAAGTGTTCCCTATGTGGGGAAACAGTTTGTATGGATGAGGTCCCAGTACCGGCCATAACGCTACCCAAAGGCTTTTCTGTAGAAGCTACCAATATTCTCATGCAAGGAGTCTGTGATAAATGCCATTAAGGAACTTTGAGAGTAGGGAGAAATCAAAGACTACATGAAATCATTTAGCGAAATCCTTCAGACGAGCCAATTTGTTGAAGGGCAGGGGCAAACTTTTTTCCTAGATGAAAGCTGGATGCAAGGCCGTGCCATTTATGGCGGACTATCCACTGCCTTGTGTTTACACGGATCCCTCAAGCAACTAGGGAACTTACCCCCCTTGAGATCTGCCAGTGTTAATTTCGTCGGACCTGCCAGTTCAGAGGTATATGTCAAATCTTCTATCCTCCGTCAAGGGAAGTCTGTTTCATTTGTACAAGCAGAACTCATAGGAGAAGCAGGCCCCATCAATACAGTTATTTTTTGCTTTGGAGCTCCCAGGCCCTCAAAGTTAGATGCTGTGTACCACATTTCTAGAGAAGTAATCAGACCGGAATCAGCAGCGCCTTTTTTCCCCGAATCGAATCCTATTCCAATTAAGAATGGGGGGCGACCTGCGTTCACACAGCACTTTGAAACGCGTTTAGTAAAAGGGAGCCGACCCTTCTCCGGAGCGAAAGAGCCTTCCTTCGAACTTTGGGTTAAGCATAAGGATAATACTGCAAATGATATCACCGCTTTAGTAGCCCTTGCCGATATGCCTCCACCAGCAGTTTTACCCCTTTTCGAAACCTTTGCTCCTATCAGTACAATGAGCTGGATGTTCAATATTCTTCGCGAAGACCTTACCAATGAATCCGGCTGGTGGCTATTGGGCGTGTATGCAGAACATGCTAGCCAGGGATATTCAAGCCAGAATATGATCATTCGCAACGATAAGGGAGCACTCGTGCTGGTAGGAAGGCAGAATGTCGCATTGTTTTATTAAGGGGTTTTAGTCGGTGGTAGGGTAGTCCATAGTCCACAGTAACCTTTGATAGAAGAGTCCATAGTCCATAGTTAAATAGTCCATAGTCCATAGTAGTAACCTTTGATTGGAGATCAAAGTACACCTATCAAACCTCAAACCTCAAACCTCAAACCTCAAACCTCAAACCTCAAACCTCAAACCTCAAACCTCAAACCTCAAACCTCAAATTCCTCTCTCCCCATTTTTACTACCTTTGCGCTATGACAAGCGAAGAACAGCTGCACGAGACCAAAGCTTTGCTAGAAATAGAACGAAAAGAGGACCTCCGTCAATACCGGGAGAAAGTACTTAGGCGCTCTCTATCCGATCGGGTTGAGAAGGGAATAAGTTGGTATCCAGTACACCTAAAAGGAATCTTTATTGGTACGGGAGAAAAGATCGTGCTAGAACTTGAACAAGAAGCTAGGGGGAAGTCCTCAAATGCACTCCAGGCAGGAAGCACTATATCTGTTTTTGGGATGAATGCTGACAACGAATCGGGGAGAAATTCAGGAGTTATTGCCTGGATTCGAAAGAATACGATGCAGATTGTATTGGGAACAGAGCAGATTCCAGAATGGGTCCATGGGAGTAAAATTGGGGTGGACCTGGACTTCGATGATACAACCTATAGGGAAATGAATAAAGCCCTGGGGAAAGTACGGGAGGCATCAACAGGTGAACGTATTTATGCCCTTAGGGAACTCATTTTAGGTACAGTTAAGCCTAGTTTCCACAAATGGGAGGTTCGATACCAAAATCCAAGCTTGAATGATTCGCAGAATGTAGCGGTAGAATTAGCCCTTAGAGCCCTAGACTTTGCCATTATCCACGGTCCTCCCGGAACAGGTAAAACCACAACCTTGGTTCAGGCAATTAAGGAGACTTTGCGAAGGGAAAACCAGGTCTTGGTATGTGCTCCAAGTAATACTGCTGTAGATTTATTGGTGCTCAAATGCCAGGAGCAGGGCCTATCTGTAGTACGTCTGGGTAATCCTGCACGAGTGGATGAAGAATTACACAAATTGACTCTGGATGGCGCTATTGCCGGTCATGACGACTACAAACTGCTGAAAAAATACAGGAAAGAAGCGGAAGACTTAAAAAAGCGAGCCTTAAAGTTTAAGCGAAAATATGGTAACCGGGAACGTCAGCAACGCAATGTGCTGATGAAGGAGGTTAGAGAACTCAAACAGACGGCACATAGACTCGAAGATTATATCATACACCAGATTCTCAGTCAGCGTCAGGTAGTTGCCAGCACCCTCACAGGGGCGGCTCATTCAGTTTTGGGAAACAAAAGGTTCTACTCGGTATTTATTGACGAAGCTGCCCAAGCACTTTCTCCAGCTACCTGGATTCCGTTGTTGCGAGCCGATCGGGTCATATTCGCTGGCGACCATCACCAACTTCCTCCTACTGTTAAATCCCCCGAGGCAGAAAAAGGAGGACTTGGAAAAACCTTATTTGAACAGGCTATTCTCAAAAGTCCGGAAAGTACAGCCATGTTACAGATGCAGTATCGAATGCATCATCAGATAATGGACTTCTCCGGCAGGTGGTTTTATAAGGGCCTGCTTCAAGCTGCGTTATTTGTGAAATATCGTACCCTAGGAGAAGACTTTCCCGCAGTGGAATTCGTTGATACAGCCGGTTGTGGCTTTGAAGAAAAGAAGGATCCAGAAACCCTCAGTACATTCAATACAGAGGAAGCGCATATGTTGTTGAAACATGTCGCCCTCCTTTTCAATCAGATGGAATCCAAATTAGCAGATACTTGGCAACTTGATTTTTCTCTAGGAATAATTGCCCCTTACAAAGCACAGGTTAAAGCGTTAGCGGAGCAAGTAGCTGAAAGCCCATTGTTAGGGAGCTATGTCTCTTATATTTCTGTTAATACCGTGGATGGTTTCCAAGGCCAGGAGCGGGATGTAATCTATATTTCCCTTACCCGCTCCAATTCTAAGGGGGAAATTGGCTTTCTCGGCAATGTACGGCGGATGAACGTTGCCATGACAAGAGCCCGGAAAAAGCTGGTGGTAGTAGGGGATAGTTCTACCCTGGGTCAACATCCTTTCTTTCAAGCCTTCTTTGATTATATTGATGAAATAGGAGCCTATCACACCGCATGGGAATGGGCAGACGTTTAGTGAAAATGAAAATTGAGAAATGAAAAATTGTAAATGGGGAAGGAACTTTTGTTTATGGATTTATTTGCATGCTTTCCCATTGCTTCTAGGTGCTCAAGTTACCCATGACTCTCTGTACGTTCAGCTCCTTAGAGAATATGCAGAACAGGTAGAACGTCCTGTTCGTAAAGTTTCTGGAGGTATTTTTCCAGCTGATACGCTTCTTTTTGCTTATGATTCACTCTCTATACTTGAGATAAAAATAGGGGAGGCGCTGGTAGAGTTTACCTCCTTACCCGAAAAAAAATATATAAGATCTCTCTCAATCTCTATTCAACAGAAAGATAGTATCCTGCGTCAAAAAAATGTAAGGTATGTTGATACCCTACACTGGAAGCTGTTAAAGCAACTTCGGAAACAGAGCTCCCCCCAGTTAAGGGGAGATGATCCCAGTCCATGGGGCAAGTGGATTGGGCCAGCACTTTTAATCTCAGCAGGTATCGGAGGTATTTTTGCCGTATTTTTCCTAAGAAGTAACTAGTTTTTTCTTTTTTGAAGATAATTTGGGTGAATGATGCAACCTTTTTTTGCTCATATCCTTCTGTATACTGATTTACCCAGGCATTCTAATGTATATGACAAAACTTTACTCTGAAGGTGAATTGGTGGAAGGATGTAAAAATAGAGACCCCAAAATTCAACGGGCCCTCTATGCCACCTACCATAGGAAGATGTATGGGGTGTGTCTACGGTACACAGACAATTCAGATGATGCTATGGATATTTTGCAAGAGGGCTTTGTTACAGTTTATCAGAAAATAAACAAATTTGAAGGTAGGGGTTCTTTAGAAGGATGGATCCGGAGAATCATGGTGAACCAGGCCATAGGACATTATCGAAAGAAGTCGCGGTATTTTATGGTAGATATTGAAGAAGCATGGGAGTTGGGGATAGACGAGACCGTGTTTGAGCGGATGGGTAGAGAGGAGCTGCTTCAACTGATTCAAGATTTACCTCCCGGATATCGAACGGTTTTTAACCTATATGCAGTAGAGGGCTACACCCATAAAGAAATTGGAAAAATGATGAATATCTCTCCTGGTACAAGTAAATCTCAGTTTTCACGAGCCAGGGTTATATTACAGAAAAGAATTATAAATCAGGAAAATTCTAGCAAAAGTGCATCATGAAGCCAGAAGAAAAAGACATACGAGGCTTTTTAGCGGAAACCTTCTCGGACTTTGAGCCAACTCCTAAGCGGGAAATATGGGAAGAAATTGCTCCCATGATTGAGGAGAAGCCCAAAAGGGGGGGCTGGAAATGGGGATATACCCTGGCGGTGGCTTGTGCTGCTTTGCTAATAGCTATCTATTTATTCAGACCTGTAAATAAGCCTCAGCAAGAGGCTATGGTTGAAAATACGGGTCCGATACAACCATCTATCGATTCTACTACACATTACAACGAAAAGACGCTGGTTCCAAAAGAGGAGTCGGAGGTAGAATCCCCAAAAGAAGTCTCGCCTTCGACTCCAATTTCTCCCCCCAGGCAACTAGTCAACACTCCCCAGGAAACTCCACAAAAAACACTTAAGAGGGACAGCTTTGAGGTAAGCCCCACATCCAATCCTTTGTATGCTGAGTTAGAAACAAAGACTGATAGTATTGGCACACAGCCTATGAAAGAAACGGGACTCCCAGAAAAGGATCGGGAAGTCATTGCGATGACTTCTCCTGAAAAACTACAGGAGGTTGACCTGGAGAGGACCTCAAGCCCACTTCAGCCTGAAGATGTACCTACTGTAGAGGTTCCAGCCTTGGCCAACCAGGCAGAAAATAAAAACGGATTTTCATTGAAAGAATTAACCTTTGAAAAAGCCCTAATGGCTGCCTCTGAGGAAATTGATAAGCGTTTCGACGATGCTCCCATTTCAGCGCGCGAAGTGGAAGAAAACGGCGAAACGATTCGAACCTTACGACTCAAGATCGGAGGGTTTAGTATTACTCATAAGCGTAAAGTAAAATCGTCAAAAGCAAAACGAACATGAAGCACTTTATATATACCCTTTGTCTAATTGGATGCATAGGAAATTTGGGCAGCTTGAAAGCTCAAGACCCAGATAGCGTCCAGGTTCCCCAGTCGGACACCCTAGAAGTCGTTGCAGATACGCTCTACGAGGAAGAGGAAGGTTTCAATGAAGAAAACGACACAGAAGATGCGTATAGAGATTCTACCACGATTCAGTGGGGTAACAAGAGCCGTATCATTATTACAGAAGACCAAGAAGGAAACCGGGTCATCAAACTCGTCAAGAAAAAGGATTCCGAAAATATCATCATAGAAGAAGAGGACGACGATGATGATTGGGATGACGACGACTGGGACGACGATGACTGGGATGATGATGACGATAAGTGGAAATATAGGAGGCGAAATTATTCAACCGTGGATTTCCTCGCATTCGATCTGGGAGTAACCAATTACTACAATGATGAAACCTTTGGCGTAGATGCAGCGGTCCCCGATCTGGAAGTTCGCTCTTTTCGTCCGGCTTCACATGTAGCCCTTCATTTCTTCCCTACTACAGTAAGTCTGTTTGGCCGAGGCGTAGTGAACCTAAAAACGGCTGTAACTATAGACTGGACGCAGTTTTACTTCACAGAAGATATACAGTTGCAACCTGACTTAGATACGGTTACCTGGACCTTTCCAGGTGTCAACTATGACAAAAATAAACTCACAACGCGCTATGCCCAAATTCCCCTGCTGTTAAATTTCAATACCGATCCCAGACACAATGAAGGCTTAAGCCTCTCCATAGGGGGATATGCAGGGGTACTTTGGGGGGCGAGAACCAAACAGGTGAGCGATGCTGAGGGTAAGAACAAAGTACGGGATGACTTCAACGTGAATAGCTTTCGGTATGGCCTTACTGCACGGGTGGATTTGAGATGGCTAGATTTTTATTTCAACTTAAATATGAGCCAGCTCTTTGAAGAAGATGAAGATCGAGGAATTAATACCCAAACCTTTACTGCAGGAATTAATATTATTGATTTTTAGAAAGAAGGTTAAATAGATACATGGTCCACGGTCCATAGTTTTTGTTGAATTGTACTCGGAAAGCTGTGGACTGTGGACCATAAAACTATCGACTATCCCCCCCAAAACCGAAATCGAAAATGTTCTTTTGCCTGCGGGCGCTTGATATAGCAGATCCCCAAGAAATACAAATCGATACTGATACTGACTTGGGGATTTGCACAGATTTCCCTCCAAGCTTGCGCCATTCCTTTTGACCAATAGATATCGTCAAATACCATTACTCCCCCCTCCTGGATAAAGGGAAGAATGCGGTGGAAATAGGCAAGGGTGGTTCCGTATTGATGGTTCCCATCGATGAAGACATAGTCCGGTCTTAAGGTCTCCAGTTCTATTTGATTGTCCAAAACTTCATCAAAGGAGCCAACTATCAACTCTGGAGAGATGCCAAAGGAAGTAAAATTATTTCGAGCAATTTGAGCGAGGGAGTCAATTCCTTCAATGGTAATAAAGGTATTAAAGCTATGGCCATAATTAACATATAGGCTCGACAATCCCACATGGGTACCCAGTTCTAAGCCTCGCGTATACTGGTGATACTTTACCAAGCGACCTAGTAATTCTCCAGAGGCTCTCCGCCTTCCCGCTCGTTGAACCATATTCCCCAATATTTGGGTATTTTTCCCCCTTTGACCTGCGCCCAAGTCTGTAAAGGAGAGAAATTCTTGGCTGGTAGAAAGTCTTTTTCGAAGCGCTTCAATTTCCTCTCCCAATGAGGAAGATGGGCCTCTTAGCACCTTTCTGTACCAATCGTAAACAAAAGGAGAGTGGAGAAAATACTTCCCACTTGCTTGAGACCAATGACGGATGAAAGAAATTAATGGGAATGTACTCACCTTATCTACTGCTGACTTTGTATTCAAATTCTATAAAGTCATTTTCACTTCCGGAGAGATCTTGCACCAATCCAATCTGCATAAGAGCAAATTGAGGGGAAGGAGCCTTAGTTAAGCGAATGATTACCAAATCTCCCCTCTTTAACCTAGGGGTTAGGTCAACTTGCTCGGTAGAGCTTTGATACGCCCCCCAGATTTTTTCATAATCAGCTTCGGCATAGTTTAGCTTGGTGGAATCCAGAAGTACAAAAATTGAGTCCCTATCTAGACGTTCATTATTGGGCGATCTCAGTTGTGCCAGGAATTCAGATCCTGTACTTAGCTCCTGAATATCCAGCTCAAGGGGATTGTTGTGGGTAGAAAGATAGCCTTGCTGAGTTGTAAAATTATAGGCTGAAAATCTATCTGAAGCCCCGGACCAAAGCGTCTGAAGTCCATAGGTAGCTACAGGATAGAGAGGGGAGGAGGTTGGATCTTCTATCACCGCCGTTATTACAACTGAGGCGGAATCAGATGCCTGACGTTGATCTTCTACCACAAAGAGGTACTTCAATTTGGAAAAAGAAGGGAAACTGTCAATTACATCCGTGAAGGAAAGACGTTCAAATCGTTCAGAAAGAGAACGTTCTGTGAGTAGGGTGAAGGGGAGCAACTCCGCACCCTCAGGATCTTGTACGCTTAAAAATACCCTAAAGAAAGATAGTTGTAAGTCATCTGAAGCTTCAAGGGAAAATTCTATTTGCTCGCCAATAGATAGGATTAGCGTAGTACTGTCTGGATCGATCAGTTGAATAACGGGAGCTTCAAAATCTCTAAGCGGGTTGTTCAATGTATCATCGTGACATCCCGTTAGTATCCATAGTACTCCAAAAAATATAATTGGATAGGTGATTTTTTTCATGTATGCACATCATTTCCTTTAAGCTGCAGCTTACATTGTAAGCTATTCATACAGAGAATTTAGGTCCGCATCAGCAAGTTCTATCAAAAAAGACCCGATTTTCTCACAAGTTTCCTTGAGGTATTTAGCTCCTTTTTTTGCGGTGGAGGGATAAGGGTTTCCTACCCCAGTGTCTTCCGTCACTTCCGTCCATTTCCGTTGGGTATGTACCCAGCCCTCTTTAATCCCTTGTATGGCAAATGTTTTTGCCGCTCCATCTCCTGCTTCATCTAAGGGCCGCACCAGATCAGGGGAAATATGTAGGATGGCACTGGTCTCCATTTCTCCCGCATGATCTCCTGGGTCGTCGAAATATATATTCCAGTCCACTGCCTGCCACCAATTAAGGGTACAAACAAATACATCGGGATATAAGCCATATATTTCCCGAATCATCTGTTTGAAATAATTGCCACCATGGCCATTTAAAATCACCAATTTCTGGAGCTTTTGTAATGAAAGTACCTGAACCAAGTCCTTTAGGAGGGCTAATTGGGTACTGGGATTCATGTTGAGACAAAGGTCTATGTCCAACTGCCCCGTGTTCACACCAAAGGGAACTGTTGGAAACACAACGCACCTTCTCCCAGCTTCCCATGCCAAACGCGCGGATTCTGCTGCTACGTAGTCGCATTGATAATTATCTGTGGCATAGGGAAGGTGATAGTTATGTGCCTCGGTAGCCCCCCAAGGTAAAATAGCTACCTGATAGTCTGTTTCCCGTACAGATTCCCAGTTATTTTCTGCCAGTATATATGGTCGAGCTGAATACATAGTAAAGGAAATTCAAACCTCAAACTAGAAACTTCAAACTTTTTTGCTGTGTTTGCTAAAGTTGATCAATTTTTCATAATAATTTCTATCTTTTGATCCAAAAAATTAGTACCAGTGAGGAAAAAAGTAGTTGTTGAAAAAGTTGGGGAATATTCTGGCCATAAAGGTTCCATATTCGCAATTTCCCCTGGATTGAATCCGATGGAACTATTGAGCTCAGGGGATGATGGAGTCGTTGCAAAATGGAAACTCGACAGTAGAGAGAATGAAGGGGAAGGAATATTCAGGACTGAACATGGAATTTATTCCATTCTGTCTATCCCTAAACAGGGCTTTTTTGTCGCTGGTGGAAGCCAGGGGAGTGTCTATTTTATTGAGGAAAAGTCTAAAAAAGTTATTCGCTTATTACGGAATTCTCCAAATCCGGTATATAATTTGTACTATGATGCTCAGAATTTCGTTATATGGATATTACAGGGTAACGGATTCCTGAGTGTAGTGGACGTAAAGAGGCTGGAAACCCTGTTTCACAAGCAAATTTCTCCTGGAAATCTCCGGGGAATTTGTGCTTCACAAAGGGAGGATAAAGTGTATATAGGGACAAGTGACCACCGAATTTTGGTTTGTTCAAAGGAAAATTACAAAACCCTAAGGGCCTGGAAGGCACATGAAAATTCGGTATTCACACTTGCGATGCACCCAAATGGCGCTTATATTGTAAGTGGAGGGCGTGATGCCCACCTAAAATTCTGGGAGTCAAGGATTCCCAATGATTTGATGGAGAAGATTGCGGCCCATAATTTTACTGTCAATGACATAATATTTTCTCCAGATGGAGACTATTTTGTGACCGCAAGTAGGGATAAGACTCTCAAAGTTTGGGATGCTTATACATTCGAATTGCTAAAAGTAATTGACAACAAACGAAACGAAGGACATACACATAGCGTTAATAGACTAAAGTGGATACAAAGAGATAATACGATTATTTCATGTAGCGATGACCGTCGAATTATTCAATGGAAGCTACAGTTAACAGGGTAAATACGGTTTATGCTTACACCAATCGAAATACGGCAACAAACCTTCAACAAAGAATTCCGAGGATATAATCGGGTAGAGGTAGATGCGTTTCTCCAGGAAGTTGCTAAGATGATGGAGCAGCAATTGGAAATTAATCGCAACCTGAAAGAGGAGTTGGAAAAGACCAAGGCGAGCTATGAGACGCTCAAAGAAGTGGAGAATATGCTCCATAAAACCCTCATGCAGGCTGAGCAGTCTTCACGCTCTACCGTAGAAAATGCGCGGCAAAAAGCGGACTTAAAAATTCAGGAGGCTGAAGCAAAGGCACGTGAAATTGTGCAAAGAGGGGTGAATGAACGTTCGCGTATTGATAGTGAAATCATGGAATTAAATAAGTGGAGGGGAGAACTTTTGGCAGAATTGCAGAATTTTCTCCATTCCCAGCTAGGTAGACTCGAAACTTTCGGAAATAGAGAGCTGATATCAGCCACCCGAGGGCGACTCACCCCCTTAAATGGCCGTTCGCATCCTAAAGAGAACCTCTTTGAATCTAACGGGAATGGCAATGGAAACGGAAGCCACGATTTTTTTGAAGACCTCGCCGACAACCTCTAAATTCGGCATGTTTAACATGAGGACTATAAATAAGTCCTACTTTCGTCTAATGCATTAGAATGATATTATCTGATAGAAGGATTTTAGAGGAAATTGAAGCGGGTAACATTGTAATCAATCCATTTGATAGAAACTCCCTGGGAAGTAACAGCTATGACGTACACCTTGGGAAATTCCTCGCAACATATCAAAATCGAATTTTGGATGCTCGATCTCACAACCAGATCGAAGAAATAGTCATACCCGAATCAGGGTATGTGTTGCAACCCAATACCCTATATCTAGGAGTAACCGAAGAATATACGGAATCTCATACACAAGTACCTTTCCTAGAGGGAAAAAGTAGCATTGGTCGGCTGGGAATACATATCCACGCAACAGCAGGAAAAGGGGACGTAGGCTTTTGCAATACTTGGACTTTGGAGATAACGGTGGTTCAGCCCGTCAAGGTATATGCAGGCATGCCCATAGGGCAACTCATATACTTCGACGTCGACGGACAGGTGTTGCGGCGTTATGACAGTAAACCCAATGCCAAATACAACCAGAAAACCATTAAACCTGTCGAATCGATGATGTGGAAGAACAAGTTTTGAGAAAAATTCTGAATTTTTTTTGGAATTAATATTTAGTGAACTAAATTTGTAAGAATCTTATTTTGCGGAAAAAGATAATAAATCAATCCTAATAGATATAAAGACTTAGGGCGTTTTCATGGCTGTTGGGTCGTCCCCTGTGGACGGCCCACTCTTTTTTTACATGTATTTTACTCGATTTACAATGGAAGGAATCTCCAAAGAAATACTCGGGATCTCTTACCTGAGGTAGTACTTCCGCAGCCTGTCCTTACACCTTCTCAGGTTCAACCACAGGCTTTTTCTCCTTAAATACCCTTCTTGTCCAGCGAGGCAGTAGGATAAAGCCTATAAATAGATAAGGATAATAGGTAATGAGTCGCCATAGGGCCGCTAAGGCTATACCCAAATCAGGAGGGGTAAGATCCTCTAGCATGTTGATAAACATAAGTTCGGCGACCCCAGAGCTTCCTGGGGTAGGGGAGACAAGCATAAATACAAACATGACCGCCTGCCTGGCAAAAGCCAGAATGTGATCCATGAGCCCCAATCCTTTGATCGCAAAGGCAGCTATGACGCAATTCAATACAAGGTACCTTCCTAGCCAGGCCATAAGAGTAGCTACCCAAGCCCAGAGCCAGTAGGTCCAGCGTTTACTTCTAAACTCATAGGAAGAAACAAGTAGTTCTTCTGCCAAACGCAAAATATTCCTTTGCCAACGCTTGAATATGCGGGCCATAGAAAGCCTTCGAATGACTTTATGCGTACCCTCAGGGCGGATAAACAGGGCAAATGCCAAAAAAGAAGTGTATAGGAAAATGACGGTATAGGCGATCCAAAAGCCAAATACGAGACTGTTCCCAGATGCAGCTCCTAAATCCCGAATGGGATCAAATATTTGATTTGGGCCCAGTAGAAAAAGGATTGGGGGAAGTACCAATAAATAAAATACTTCATCCAGAAAGATGGCGATGAATATAATCGCTGTACTCCTTCCAGCCGAAATCTTCTCTTTTATCAGCATGTAAATGGCAAAGGCAGAGCCTCCAACCACAGAAGGAGACATGGCCGAAAAGAATTCCCAAAGAAGGGTCACCTCAAAGGCCGCCCGCAGGCTGAGTTTTTTATCAGTAAGTATCCACATCCGCCAGATATACCCAATATCTCGGATGAACATCATGAGAAATCCAGCAAAAACCCAGAGAAAGCTATTACCGGTCCATTGAACCGCGCTAATGGCTTTGCGAATCTCCCCGTCCCCTGCAATCACATCTTTGTAAAAGATGTATCCTACAGTTGCTACTATGCCAATAAGCACAGGCCATATGATTCTGGTAATCCGGAAACGGCTGAGGATATCTGAATTGCTACTTTCTTCCATGAATTGATTCAACAGATTAACGCGGGACGTTGGAGATTATTTGAGTTCAGGGAATGAGGGAAAACTTGATGTCCGAATCCTGCAGATCCTCTAATTGTCGAATAAAAATATCTAATGAAAATAGAGCGATGTATGCTTCATTACTTAGTTCTTTGTCATCAATCATTCTCATTTCCTTTTCAGTCTTGAGGAAATCTTCACGGGTAAGGGAAATGGGTAACTCAGAATTCATGTAAGCTAGAATGCCTTTGGGAGCATATTCTTGCCTTATAATTTGTTGAAGTGCCTCCCATTGATCAACGTCCACATTCATAACTTCTACCGTTTTTCCCTTATCGACTCCGTCTTTGAATAACAGTTGGAAGGATACACTTTGTTTTGTCATTAATCCACTAAATTTGTTTAAACGGCCTAAAGATAGCAGGGAATTGCATTCTTCCCTGAAATTTTTTCGTTTATTAAGGAAAAGCTTTTGAACTCCATTTTCCTTGCATTAAATTGGCTTTTATTTTATGAATAGATTTTATTTACGAAAAATAAAACGACAAAAAGATTACTTTACATATATAGTTTAAAAATCTGTAGCAATCTCTCTCCTCCTATTCTAGACCTATGAGTCCCATCGTAAGTATTATCATACCTGCCTATAATGCTGAGCCTTTTCTTGGAGAAACCATACAGTCAGTCATCCATCAAGAGTTTACGGATTGGGAGTTGATCATTGTTGACGATGGTTCGACCGATAAAACCCAAATTATCGTTGAAAAGTTTACTTCCGATCCAAGAATCACCTATTTATACAAGAAAAATGAAGGAGTTTCTCTTGCAAGAAACTCAGGCTTTACCCAATCAAAAGGAGCATATGTGGCATTTCTGGATGCAGATGACCTCTGGAAGAAAGATAGATTGGAAAAAATGCTCAGCAAGTTCGAAGGGGATTCAGCCCTGGGATTGGTTCATAGCTATGTACAGGAAATAGATGAGAACTCCCAATTGTTGCCTACAGTTTATAGAGGAAAAGAAGGATATATCCTGGAAAGTTTGTTGCTAGGAGACGGTTGTAACATCCCTGCTCCTAGTAGTATACTGTTGAAAAGGGAAGTAGTGGATACAGTGGGAGGGTTTAACCCAGAGCTATCAACTTCTGCCGATAAGGAGTTTTTCTTTCGAGTAGCTTCAAAATTTAAGATTGGCATGGTCCAAGAGATACTGGGACTTTATCGAATCCATAGCAATAACATGCATAGCAATATCGATCGTATGGAAGCTGATAATCTCAAGGCCTACAGGTTAGCAGAGAAGAACAATCTATTCAAGTCGGAGCACTTCAGGAGGAAATGCTTTGCGAATATGTACTACATATTGGGAAACTGTTACCGGGTTTTAGCCAAAAACAAAGCGAAATGGTTGACTTGTGTGGGAAAATCTCTCCTGTACAATCCTATTCTGCTAAAGCGCTACCTCAAAGATATTTATAAGGGAAAGTATTCAATCTCTCATTAATGGATCGAGTATTTTTTGCCTCGGATTAGGGAATAATAGGAGGTAAATTCACACTTTTACGGTTATTCAATACATACCTTACCTAAGCTTTAACACATGAATAAACTTTTTTTTAGCCGTTTATGTACCCTAACGGCTTTAAGTCTACTCTCCTGTACATACCTTTGGTCTCAGGAAGTACAGGCAGATGAAACAGATGAATGGGTGGCAAAGGTTGAACCTAAAGTCATTGAATGGAGGCACCATATTCATGAGAACCCAGAACTCTCTAATAGAGAATTTGAAACAGCGAAGCTTGTGGCTAATCATCTCCGCTCCCTGGGGATTGAAGTCCAAACCGAAGTAGCCCATACAGGGGTAGTAGGCCTGTTAAAAGGAGGAAAACCAGGCCCTGTCGTCGCTTTACGCGCTGATATGGATGCCCTTCCCGTTACTGAACGGGTGGATATTCCCTATGCATCGAAGGTAAGAGCTACCTATAATGGGGTGGAGTCCGGAGTCATGCACGCCTGTGGTCACGACACCCATGTAGCCATACTCATGGGGGTAGCAGAAATCCTGGCAGGAATGAAGTCCGATCTGAAAGGGACAGTAAAGTTTCTTTTTCAACCTGCTGAAGAAGGAGCCCCTCCTGGAGAAGAAGGGGGAGCCGAGTTAATGGTTAAAGAAGGGGTTCTCGAAAATCCAGATGTTGATGTGGTTTTTGGCTTGCACATTAATTCGATGACGGAAGTTGGACATATTCGCTACAAACCTGGGGGTACCCTTGCAGCAGCAGATAGATTTGTAATAGAGGTTGAAGGTAAACAAACCCATGGAGCTAGGCCTTGGGGAGGAGTAGACCCAATCGTTACCTCTGCCCAAATTATCATGGGCTTGCAAACCATTATTAGCCGCCAGACCGAACTTACCAGAGAGGCTGCAGTGATCTCTGTTGGATTTATGCACAGTGGGAATCGGAGCAATATCATTCCGGAAAAAGCAAAGCTGATTGGAACGATTCGTACCCTTAATACAGATATGCAAAAGCTAATTCATCAGAAAATTGAAAAGACTGCTACACAGATTGCAGAAAGTGCGGGTGCTGTGGCACATGTGACGATAGAAACAGGCTACCCCGTTACCTATAATGACCCTGCTTTAACCGAGAAAGCGGTAGAAGCATTACAAGAGGCTATGGGTACGGAATACCTCCATCTCAGTGATGCCGTTACAGGTGCAGAAGATTTTTCATTTTTTGCTCAAGAGGTGCCGGGCTTTTTCTTTTTTATTGGTGGGAGACCTTCAACTGTACGTGTAGCAGATGCTGCTCCTCACCATACCCCTGATTTCTACGTAGATGATGAAGGGATGAAAACAGGGATAAAGGCTCTCCTTCACCTTACGCTAGACTATATGGAGAATCCTATGAAATAATTTGCGTTCTTTTTTCTTTAAGAGAAGGGATTGACTGAATAAATCCTATTTTTGTGCTCGAATTGATTCGAGCACTTTTTTTATGCCAGAATTACGAAATATAGCAATCATTGCTCACGTCGACCACGGAAAGACAACCCTGGTAGACAAAATGTTGGTGTTTGGAAGGTTGTTCCAGGACCACGAAAAAGTCGGGGAACTCATTCTGGACAATAATGACCTGGAAAGAGAAAGAGGAATAACCATCTTGTCCAAGAATGTTTCTGTGATGTATAAAGGGGTAAAGATCAATATTATCGATACCCCTGGGCACGCAGATTTTGGGGGAGAAGTAGAGCGCGTACTCAATATGGCCGACGGAGTCCTCTTACTAGTGGACGCCTTTGAAGGTCCTATGCCTCAGACGCGTTTTGTCCTTTCCAAGGCGCTAGGGTTAGGCTTACGACCTTTGGTCGTCATCAACAAGGTCGATAAGCCCAATTGTCGACCTGAAGAGGTTCAAGATGCAGTTTTCGAACTAATGTTCGAGCTAGATGCTTCAGAAGAGCAACTCAACTTCCCCACGGTGTATGGTTCTGCTAAGATGGGGTGGATGGGTCCTGATTGGGATAAACCTACCGAGAATATTGCCTACTTGATGGATCAAATCCTGGCACATGTGCCTCCTCCCAAGGTGGCGGAGGGAACTCCACAATTGCAAATTACTTCTTTGGACTTTTCCTCCTATGTAGGGCGAATCGCTATTGGTCGCTTATACCGCGGTTCCCTCAAGGAAAACCTACCCGTTTCTCTTGTTAAGCGGGAAGGGGGTGTCAAAAAAACCCGAATAAAGGAGCTATTTGTTTTTGAAGGCTTGGGCAGAAAAAAGGTAGAGGAAGCACAAGCAGGAGATATCTGTGCATTAGTGGGGCTAGAAGATTTTGAAATTGGCGATACCGTTGCAGATCGGGAAGTTCCGGAGGGACTTCCTCCTATTGCCATAGACGAACCTACCCTAAGCATGCGTTTTACGATAAATGATTCACCCTTCTTTGGAAGAGAAGGTAAGTTTGTGACTTCTCGTCACCTCAAAGAGAGGTTGGAAGCAGAACTTGAGCGCAATTTAGCCTTAAGAGTAGAACCTTCAGATTCTGCGGATTCGCTCAATGTATCTGGAAGAGGGATTCTCCACCTGGCCATTCTCATCGAAACCATGCGCAGAGAAGGCTATGAATTACAGGTAGGCCAACCTCAAGTGATTATCAAAGAGATCGATGGCAGGAAACACGAACCTGTAGAGGAATTAGCTGTCGATCTTCCAGAGAAAAATTCGGGAAGAGTGATTGACTTGGTTACCCAGCGGAAGGGAGAACTGAAGAATATGGAGTTGCGAGGAAACCGAGCTTTCCTGGAATTTGAAATTCCCTCTAGAGGTATTATTGGACTTCGAAGTGAGGTGCTCACCCTATCTGCTGGTGAGGCTATTATGGCACATAGATTTCTACATTTTGCACCCTACAAAGGTGATTTTGAAAAGCGTAACCAGGGATCCCTTATCGCTCACGGAACAGGACAGGCTCTGGCCTATTCCCTTGATAAATTACAAGATCGGGGTAGTTTTTTCATCGCTCCACAAGAGGAAGTCTATGAAGGGCAGATTGTAGGAGAGAATAAACGGGGGGATGATTTAGTAGTCAATGTAACTAAGGCAAAAAAACTGACAAATATGCGGGCTGCAGGTTCTGACGATAAAGCCAAGTTAGCCCCGCCAATTAAGTTTAGCCTGGAAGAAGCCTTGGAGTATATAAAAGAAGACGAGTATGTAGAAGTGACGCCTGCTTCTATACGTCTCCGTAAAATCTACCTAAAAGAGCACGAGCGCAAGCGCAAATAAAAAAACCCTGGATTCTTGTAGAAAAGATTCCAGGGTCCTAAGTGATAAGTACGTTGTACTACTTTCCTGTAGCGGGGGAGGCCAGAATTTGCGTCCAATAATCACCTACTTTCGAAACGCCCATCTCCGTCGCATTGGGATCCATTAAGATCTTGCAGTGTCCGGTGCTTGTTCGCCAGCCATTCATTACATTCACCACCGTGGAATACCCCTTTGCGAGATTTTCCCCGAAGGAAAGTGCCTGATATCCCGCATCGCGAATGCGTTGATCTGCAGAACTCCCATCAGATCCAACATGACTAAATGTACCTGTTTGAGACATATCTGAAGAATGTCTATTAGCCGCATCCTCCAATTTCTTATCCCATGATAAGTTCCCTACAGGAGGATAATAAGTCTTTCCACAATTGCACCCTTCCGTACGTAAACGATTGACATGAGAAAGTATCTCTTCCTGGATTCCTCTAGCCGGAAGTTGCTGTACCAGAGGATTTTCGCTCTCATCGCAAGAGGCGAAGAGAGTGCCTATCAAGAGCAGCAAGAATGATTTCCGAAAAAGTCTTTTTACGTGTATAAACATGCAATAGGCTAGAATTTTGTCCGAGTGAAAAGTGCAATTTCTGTGCCTGAATTGACAATTATCTTACGTGTGGATAAAATTAGTTTATTATCTTTTTTCTCACGTAGAAAATAATAATCCTGCTTGATTAAAGCAGGGAGCAATACCATCCAAGAGATTTAAAAAACTGAAATAAAGGTAATGGGATTATTAGTAAAATTCAAGTAGTGAACTACTTGTTTTTCGACAAATTGAAAAATGTGTTATAGTTGAGTCGGGCAGTAGGCTGTTCCTACAAGTGAGGAAACTATCCAGCCAAAGCTTTGGACATGGTTACCCCTATTTCTGCTGGGGTTTCCACCACAGATATACCACAGGATTCCATAACATCCATCTTGGCTCTTGCTGTACCCTTTCCTCCAGAAATAATGGCGCCAGCATGTCCCATTCGGCGTCCGGGAGGGGCTGTCTGCCCCGCAATAAATCCTACAACAGGCTTAGTCATATTATCCCTAACCCATTCAGCGCAAATCTCTTCATTCGAACCTCCGATTTCCCCAATCATGATGACGCCTTCAGTTAAAGGGTCTTCATGGAAAAGTTTCATGACATCTAGGTGGGTAGAACCAATAATAGGGTCTCCTCCAATTCCTACACAGGTAGATTGGCCTAACCCTTCCTTGGTGACTTGGTCTACAGCCTCATATGTGAGGGTACCAGACCTACTGATAATTCCGATTTTCCCAGGGTTGTGGATGAAGCCTGGCATAATACCCAATTTGCATTCCCCAGGGGTGATCACCCCTGGACAGTTAGGTCCAATCATACGCACGCCTCGATCGGTAATATACTTTTTGACATAGGTCATGTCTTTTATGGGAATCCCTTCTGTAATGGTTACAACCAAGGAAATGCCAGCATCGGCAGCTTCCATGATGGCATCAGCTGCAAATCTTGGAGGGACGAAAATGATACTTGTATCTGCCTGAGCTTTCTCGACCGCTTCAAGCACGGTGTTGAATACGGGTAATCCCATATGCTCCATTCCGCCTTTCCCGGGTGTAACTCCCCCGACTACCTGGGTGCCGTATTCTATCATTTGTGAAGCGTGGAAGCTACCTTCCTTTCCTGTAAAACCTTGAACGATTACGCGAGAAGCTTTATTGACAAGTATGCTCATGAATTGGGGGATGAAAGACGTTAATATTCGAGGCGTAAAGATATTTTACCACCCTGTAAAAAACAAAGGAAATATTGAAGAGAAGGCAGAAGCCTACAGGTAGGGATAATTGTATCCATTTAGAGCTTGAATAAGAGCAGGGCATGACCTGCTCCACGATAAAATTAGTGGTAAATAAAAAAGGGTAGAAACTACGTCTACCCCCATGAAAATCATCTAATTATGCGTTCTTTATTCATTCAATGCCCAATTATATTCTTTGTAAGAGACAACTGCACCTGCATTGACCTTTGTGTTTGCATAGGTATTGACAAAATCGATCACACTTCCGGATTTTGTAAAATCCTCCTTGTACCAATCGAATAAGCTAGAAAGCTCTACTTTGGAAGAGGAGAGTACATTCTCTGCAGGATTGTTCAAATAGCTTTTTGTTTGGGTAGTGAGCTGAGCTTCGAGCTTGGCTTCTGTATAGGCTTCATTGAGTAGTTTAGGACAGGATATCGACGCACAATTAACCGCAAAATGAATTCTGGGCTCTTTGAATTGCTTACGGATAATTTCGTGCTCAATTTGGTTTAGCGTGTAAGTCTTACCTCCGATGTTGATGAAAGCCTTATCCCATGGTTCTCCCAAATCCGTGATACTTTTCAAAGGATAATTATCTATGATGAGTTTGACTGTAAAGGCATTATAGGCATTGATCCAATAGGCGAGTTGGGCTTTGGGAGATAAGGTGCTCGTAGGCGGATTGGTAGAAAGTAACTCCAAATAGGATTGTAAATTGGCCTTATCGGAAATAAATCCTTTGTAATTCACCTTGCCCGAACGGGTTACGTATTTACTTACCAAGGAATTCCAGATGGTATGAGATATTCCCATAGGTTCTGGCGCTACAGGGATCTCTTCAGGAGCATTTGGGATACTCTCTAATTCCTCCGTTGTCTCAATGGTGGGAACTGGGGTAGAGGCTTCAGGGGAAATATCTGCTTGCGGTTTTTCAACTGAAACGGGGCTGGGTTGGGTAGCTGGAAGAGATTCCTCGGTTGTTTCTTTTGTAGGTGTTTCTGTATTTTCTTCCTCAATAGATAATGGAGATTCTTTCACAGAAGATTCAACGGATTCTGATTCGGAGCTTGTGATATTTACCGTTTGAGAGGATTCAACATTTTGTGTAGCTGGTTGACAAGCCAAGGCCACGAATAATGTACATGCAAAGAAGAGTTTCATTGGAATATTTTTTTCCTTTACCTACGGATAATCAAAGGTACCGTTGAAAAGAAGGGTGGGAATGTCTGGTGTATGACAGGGATGAGGGTATTTAGTCCAAAAAAAATTGGGTATGGGAAATTTTCCCAGAGACAAAGCATATTTGTACATCGAACCGCTGAATAAAGAAAATTTTTGGCCGAATCCCTTCTCCTTTCTGCATTCCTCAATCCCCTTTGTATATTTGCCAGCCAATACATTTTGTTTCTAGTATGGAGTAGAAAGTTTGATTAAGGGAAATGGTTGGAAATTATTCAAATCAATAGGATGCAAGCCTAGAATTTTGGTAACCTAGCCTTAAACATCAAACTGGAAGCCACAAACTTTTCGATTGTAAGGATGGCCAAAGCACAAAAACTCACGAAGCGCGCAGATAATTATTCCGATTGGTACAACGAATTGGTGAAGCGCGCAGACCTTGCTGAAAACTCTGAGGTCCGCGGTTGTATGATCATTAAGCCCTATGGCTACGCCATTTGGGAAAGAATGCAGCGTGTTCTGGATGATGCCTTCAAGGCAACAGGACACCAGAATGCCTATTTCCCGTTATTTATTCCCAAGTCTTTCTTGTCGAGGGAAGCAGACCACGTAGAGGGCTTTGCTAAAGAGTGTGCCGTAGTAACCCATTATCGTCTCAAGAACGATCCAGATGGGAATGGAGTAGTAGTTGATCCAGAAGCGAAACTAGAGGAAGAACTCATCATACGTCCTACGTCTGAGACGATTATTTGGAGTGCATATAAAAATTGGATTCAATCCTACAGGGATTTACCGCTTTTGATCAACCAATGGGCCAATGTGGTGCGTTGGGAATTGCGGACACGAATGTTTCTCCGTACAGCAGAGTTTCTCTGGCAAGAAGGGCATACCGCCCATGCAAGTCGCCAAGAGGCTATTGAAGAAGCAGAACGCATGCTGCATGTGTATGGAGATTTTGCTGAAAATACATTAGGAATTCCAGTTGTGAGAGGGATAAAGAGCGAAAGCGAAAGGTTTGCGGGGGCGGAGGAGACCTACACGATAGAGGCTATGATGCAGGATGCGCGTGCCTTACAGGCAGGTACCTCACACTTCTTAGGACAGAACTTTGCCAAAGCCTTTGATGTGAAGTATGCCACCAAAGACAACAAAGAGGAATATGTTTGGGCGACATCCTGGGGAGTAAGCACCCGTCTTATGGGGGCATTGATCATGACCCATAGCGATGATCAGGGACTTATTTTACCTCCTGCGATTGCCCCCTATCAGGTAGTAATCGTTCCCATTGGCCGAAAAGAGGAAGAGCGAGTGAGGGTAATGGAGAAAATCGATGGCATTACCCAAGCACTATTAGCAAAGGGTATTCGCGTGAAAGTAGATACGGATGAGACCAAAAGTCCTGGATGGAAATTTGCAGAATGGGAGTTAAAAGGTGTTCCCCTGCGAATGGCTTTAGGCGTAAGGGACTTGGAGAAAAATCAAATCGAGATCGCTCGGAGAGACTTGGGAGAGAAGCAGTCTGTGCCTTTAGATGGAGGGTTAATTTCCTTTATTGAATCCACTCTAGAGGATATACAAGCCTCTGTCTTTCAAAAGGCCAAAGACTTCAGGGCACTGCATTCACGCAAAATAGATACTTGGGAAGAATTTCAGGCACAGATCGATAGTGAAGAACCTGGCTATATTTATGCGCATTGGGATGGAACGGCCGAGACGGAAGAAAAAATCCAGGAGGAGACCAAAGCGACGATCCGATGTATCCCTCTAGACCAGCCAGAAGAAAAAGGGAAATGTATTCGGTCGGGCAAACCCTCTGCCCGAAGGGTATTATTTGCCAAAGCGTATTAGTGGAGACGAGAGAAATCAAAGGTCAGAAGAGAGAAAAAAGGGATTCAAATAGCAGGTATCTTCATTAACCGAAGCACTCTCCCTTCTGGCTTCTTTCGTCTTTTCTACTCCTTCACCACAGGAATTCTCGCAGCATTTCCAGGATATTGGGCGGCTTGTACATGTAGCCAATAAACCCCACTGGAAAGTCCTTCTAATGAAATAGTTTTCTGGTGTAATCCTTGGAAGGTAGGGAAAACTTCATGCAATAACTGCTGTCCAGTTGAAGAATATACGGATAGGGATAGTTCCAACACCTGTCTATATTCCATTTGCACTTGAATTAGGCTCTGAGTGGGATTCGGGAAAACGCGGAGATGTATTTCTTCTGCCAAGTTGGATAGCTCAGAAGTGATAAGTGGATCCGAATCGGTCTGAGCTGTATCTCGTACTTCAAAGGATCGAACGATAGGAGTGGCTGCGTGATACAATTGATTCCCTTCTTGCGTAGCAATGAGCTTCACTCTTCCAGGCTCGCCTGTGAGAAAGAGAGCAGCCCCAGACAGAATTGCAGGCCCAGACTCTATGTACAAGTCAATGGGAAGACCTGAGGTAGACGTTGCGTCCAGAAGAAAGGGATCATCTGAAATAAGCTTATCCGGGATCTCTGGAAAGCTAATCGATTGAGAAGCCATGACTATTTCAACACTTTTTCGTCCGGAGGCCGCCTCATATATACTGTCCCCAGGCTGAATGGCCTCAATTTCTACAGTGCCCAATCCAAGAGGCCGCAACACATTTTGATCCAGAATTTCTGCCATTCCACTGATAACCTCAAATGTTATTTCTCTTCCCGATTCTACTGAGGCCGTTAAAGGGTAGGATGAAAAGACCTCTAGGGTAGGAATTTCTGGGAAAATCAGTTCTTGAGGGGCTTTTTTTACGGGAATGATTTGGTATATGGTGTCTGAAGCTAAATAGGTAGTATCCCCTTCTATCCATGCGGAAATCGTGATAGTACTCGCTCCTCGATAGATATTCAATGTATCCCCTGAGACCCTTGCAGGCCCTTCTAATATGGCAAACTGGACGGGAAGCTGGGAGTCTGAAAAGGCCTGGAGCCTAAAGGGAGGAATATTGGCAAAGAGTTCACCTATTTCGGGAAAAACTAGCTGTTGTGGAACCTTATTTACCATGAACCCTTTTTGGATAGGACTCGCAGGGGCATATTCCTCATTTCCTGCCTGGCGTGCTTCAATAAGAACAAAGCCACTCACACCGCCTAAAGCAACCTGATTTCCTGAAATACTTGCCGGACCTTGGAGAATTTCATATGTTACAGCCAGCTCCGAAGTTGTTGAGGCTCCCAGTTCGAAAGAAGGATCTAAGGCTAGTTTATCTGAGATGTCGGGAAAGGTAAGCGCTTGTACTCGCTGAACCCAAAAGCCCAGCCTTACAGTTTCTGAAGGTAGATACACAGAATCTCCAGCTTGTGATAGCTCTAAGAGTACCCGTCCAATTTCTCCTGTGAGATAGAGACTATCATTTTCATATCTCGCTGGCCCACCGACAACTGTTACCTGAACCGCTAAACCTGAACTGGATACAACCTGAACTTCAAAGGGAGGGTCTTGGAGGGTCTTATTGGGAATGCTGTCATAACTGATTACCTGCAGCACCTTAGCAGGTCCTTCCTCTTGTTCAGGTTCTCCTTCATTGGGTTCTTCTGTTATCACACTTGTCGTATCCCCCATAGACAGGATCCACTCCCCGATTAACGCCACACCCTGAATATCTACTGCATTTTTGGAAATAGGCGGCATTGCTATACCAATTTCTAAGCTCTTTAAGCGCTGATACAGGACGGAAGCGCTTGTATCACCTGGGACAATTAAGTGAGTCGTATTGTCGATGAGTTCCAAAGGAATTCCATATACCAATCCACTTGAGTCTAATGGGGTATTGAATCGGGTATCAAACGCTGAGCGAAGCCCTGTACCTGGAGAATGACAATTGGCACAATTGGCTTGTAAGTATGACTTTGCCCTCATTTCCAGGGAAGCAGAGGAGTCTTGGGAATTGACCATGGAATTTATGGCGATAATGTGTGCCTCATCCAAACTATCGGCAAACATTCCCAAGCTATTTAGGGTATGAAGTTGATTCGCAGTTCTTCCCGTAGTTGGATAGGCAATTTCCCAATTGAGCTGTATTTCTCTAGCTCCTAATATGGTTCCTACCGCTTCTTGGTGGCACGAGAAACATTCAGCCCGAGAAGGATAATGCCAAGTCTGGCTTTGCGTAGTCCCATCCGCTCCCTCAAAGGTAATTACTTCGTCTAGTCCTGTGTCCAGTAATATAGCATCTTGACCTTCTGGAAGCCACCGATAGGTAAGGCCATAGTATTTTCCTTCCTCACCATGGACCAAAAAGCGCGTTTCTATCCTTCTTGGGTACGCCTGATTCGAGTCAATAGCCGGAAGTTCGAAATGCTTGATGAAGACACTACCTGTGGGGAAATTCCAATTTTCCCCGCTGTTCGCAATTTTTTCCCCCTCTGAATCATAGGTACTGTCATTGGGAATGGCCATCCATCGTTTCTTTACCATTCCATCAGACCAGAAGGGTTCAATCGGTTCATAAGGGACCAAAAAATCTGCAGGGGTTAATTCAAGCATATTGGTAAATGCCCCTGTTTGTGAAAGGAGTCTGGGGAATTGTGTCCCAGCCTCCTCTTCTTTACTGATTTTAAAAACTTTTCCGCCTGGCTCGCCCGCTCCATTCAACACCAACAAGTATATTTCTCCACCAGCGTCTGTTGCAAAGGAAGATATCCCCTTATATCCAGTCCCACCAACATTTGCAACGAATAGCTCCTCCACATGGCTCGTATCATTCTCTCTTACAAGGGTCCTGATCCTTTTACTCCCATTGTCTGCAAACAGATATTTACCGCGTAATTCCTGATGTTTTTGGCCACGATAGACAAATCCCCCGATGATACAGTTATCGCCGTTCTTGTGGTCATAAGTGTGTATGGGGGGGGTATCTGTCCCTACAAAAAGGAGAGAGTCAGGCTTTTCGGCTTGGCTATCTGCATTTCCCTGCTTGTACGACCATTGGTAATTTGCTCCTTTTTGTAAGAGGTCAATTTCTTCCCATAGCCCCTGACCTACCTCTCCAATATGACCAGTACCTGTAAACGGATCTTGAGAGATCCTGTGAGGATTTCTCAAGCCTATGGCAAAAAATTCCTCGAGAACACTGCTATCGGGACTTACCCAGGGATTGTCATTAGGGATAAAAAAGTTGGCTGTATAGCTGGAGTCCAGTTCGTCCAGGATATGCGGTTGTCTGCGTATAGGATGGCTACGAGTGGAATCCTGATTCACATCTATGCGAAGAATTCCACCGAATAGGCGATTATCTATCGATTGGGAATTTCCCCAGGGATTTCTCGCTCCTCCCTCATCTCCGAGGGCGATATATAGGTATCCATCATTGCCAAAAAAGAATCCTCCTCCATTATGGCTATCCTGCCGGTCGTATTGATGGATGAGTACCAACTCAGAATTCGGGTCTACAAAGCCTGAATCCAATAGGACTTCAAATCGTGAAACCCGTTCGTAGAGCCTTTTGGTAATTGGGTCTCGATGTACATAAAAGGCAAAAAAGTATGGGAAAGAATTCCCAAAATTTGGGTGGAAAGCAAAGTTCAAAAAGCCTGCCTCACCTTGCCTCCCAACCTTTTCAGAAAGATCTAGGAATAGAGATTTTTGTGAAGTTTGAGGAGAGTTTTCAAAGGCCCAAATTAGCCCCCCATGCTCCGCGAGAATCATGCGGTTAGATCTTGGTTCCTGAACCATTGCGATGGGCGAGGTAAAGTCTAGTGCAGGAAAAGCATTGTTGGCCATCCATTCTCCCCCCGTAGCGATGGGTGGGACTGTGGGAAAAGCACCATTTAAGAATTTACCAACCGGTTTTGCCGTATCAAGTCCTGAATCCAAAAGAAGGGGAGGAACCAGAACAGCAGATATAAAAGTTATCCCAACCAACAGGGCAACTAGGCGACCCTTGGCAAAATGAAAACTCATCATGTGTGTATGTTGTGCAGTAAAACGCTTTTTACAGGTACTTATTATATGCGTGGGTAAAATTAACGGAAGGTCGAGAATTTCCAAGTGAGGACTTCTTTGTTCCGGTACATTGAATAATCTTTTTCTTAGTAATTATTACATGTCGTTAATATTAGCGGCGTGCCTTAATTATGCATGCTGGAAGAGCACTACCTCAAAACCTGCGTGTGGGGAGAGATTTTAGGGGATTTGTAATTAGCAGAATATACTTCTAATCCTTTTTCTAGACAATCCATAGCAAAACTTAACTTTTCCTCTTGTAAAACATAGGCAATTCTCACTTGATTCCTCCCAGAAGTGGCTTGTTTGTAGAAGCCTGATCCAGGAGCTAGCATAAGGGTGGAAGAATTGTAGGAAAAGTCTGTGAGCAGCCATTTACAAAACGTTTCTGCATCGTCAATGGGAAGCTCAACCATCGCATAAAATGCCCCTGCAATATTTGGTGCGTAAACTCCCTCCATTTGTTGGAGTCTTTGCAAAAGGAGGTCCCTACGCCCCTTATATTCAGACACAACTCCCTTGAAGTAGGATTCAGGCAGTTGATAGAGTGAAATGGCGCCTAACTGATCCAATGTAGGGGATGCAAGACGTATTTGGGCGAGTTTGAGGATTGCCTCTTTTACCCGCTCATTTCGGGAAATAATGCATCCTATGCGGGCTCCACAGGCAGAAAACCGCTTGGAAATAGAGTCTACCAAGATTACATTTTCTGAAATGTCGGGTAAATCTAAGACTGAAAAGTGAGGAACCTCTCCATACACAAACTCCCGGTAGACCTCATCCGCTACCAAAAATAGGTCGTGTTTTTTGGCAAGTTCCCCCAAGTTTCTGAGGGCAGATTCAGGATATTGAATCCCAGTAGGATTACCAGGATTACATACTAATATGGCCTTGGTTTTAGGACTGATAGCCCGCTCAAAGGCCTCTGGTGAAGGTAGGGCAAAGTCTTCATGTATGGAAGTAGGTATAGGAACTACATTTGCCCCAGCGGCAATGAACAGGCTTACATAATTGGCGTAAAAGGGTTCGGGTATGATGATCTCATCCCCAGGATTGATAATAGACCCTGAAAGGAAGTTCAAAGCTTCCGATGCTCCTGTCGTGACAATGATATCTTCAGTAGAGAGCCCATGACCCTTTCGCGCATAATATTGCTGGATGGCCTTTCTCAAGGCTGGTAATCCTGCTGAATGGCTATAGGATAGAACGCTAGGAGCATGCGCTTTAAGGGCTTCAAAAAATACCGGAGGAGTAGGAAGATCGGGCTGGCCAATATTGAGATGAAATACTTCAATTCCCTTTGCCTTAGCATCTTCTGCATAGCCTACAAGTTTTCTAATAGGGGAGGCTGGTATTCTATGTGCTCTATCCGCTAGATTGGGCATGTATCCATTTTCGTTGAATAAAATTCCAAAGATAGACCAATTGATTTAATACTTGCTAATGAAAGTGCACTTTTTTTGAAAATACAGAATACGACGATATTGGTAAAATAGGAGGCCCTTCTTTAACCGGCCATTACCAAGGGTTTTCCAATTCCTCTGGGGTATAGGTTAAGTTGCGCTCGACAAATAAGGAATCAGGCTCGTTTTTGAGAAAAAGGGGATTAGAGGAAAATAGTCTATAGAAAAGCCCAAGGGGCAAGAGGAAAAGGAAAAAAACCAAACTGAGGAGAACGAGCCCATTTACTTTCCCCAAGATTGTTGCCAACCCGAACCAAGCTTTTTCAATCCATATACCTATACGGGGAGAAAGCAAGGATAAAATTCCTATTCCAATGGAACTATATAGTAGGAAGCTTTTTTGGAAAAAGTGGAAGAGTATAAGTAAACCCAGGCAAATAACCAGGATAGTCTTGTACGTATCAGACTTAGCCATTTAAAACAAGGTATAGATAAAAGGTGCTATGGCGGAGCTTCCTCCAATAACAATGAGGATCCCCAAGAGTAAAAGAATAATGATAATTGGGGCGAGGAAAAATTTTTTCCTCGCTAGGATAAATTTCCAAATGTCTCTAAAGGCTTCCATTGGATTTAAGTAAAGGTTCTAGTTCAGATCCTAGCAACTCTGCTGCTACCTCGTGTCCTCGTCTAGACCAGTGTCTGTCGCAGGGGAGATAGTAGTCCACCCATTCTTCTTTATGGGTTGCGTGCATTCCAGATACCAAGTCTACTAGTCGAAAATTGGGCATATCAATGGTAGACTGTAGTTCCTCTGCAAGGGGATTATGCCCATTTTTTTCGTAGCTCAATATATCTGTAAATCTGGGAATTAAAAAAACGATGACCTCTCGCTCACCTGCTGCTTCACATATTTTTTCAATGGAGAAACGCATTCTGTCAAATTCTTCCGTGCTGAATTGCTCAAAGCGGCTTTCGCCTCTAGGCATCTGTTTGACCTGCCGGGACATGTTTCTTCTCCACTTTACATACGCTTCCAACCAATCCGCAACATTCATTGTATAGCTGAAGTTTCTCAGATACCATCGCATATCTCGGTCTTCTTGCTCCTTTTGAGTTTCATCAACCAGATACTTTTCACCTGTATAGGCCAGCATATAGTTGGGGTATCTCCCTTTCCAATAGGGGTGGTACCTACCAGGATTGGGTAAATCGTCTTGAAAATCATTATCAGGTAGGATTCCCATCATTACGACGTCATGGTCGAATTGCTTTGCAAGTTTTTCATACAAAACATAGCATTGTGTAGGCCCAAACCCCCCTGTAACGCCAAAATTTAGAAAGGGTATCCCTAAGGATTTTTCTAAAAAATTCGTTACCCTGCAAGTATCGCAAACTGCATAGCCCTCCACAAAGGAGTCGCCGAGAACAACTGTTCGCAGTTTGTTAGATTTTATCGGGCGCTCTATATCTCTTGCTCCATAGGAATTGGTGTGATGAAGTACATCAAAGCAGGCGCCAAGCTGTCGAGAGCTTGTATTTTTATAATGCCAGGGGCCAAAATCCTTGTTTAAAAAACTCCAAAATCTAGGTCCTTTACTTGCCAATGAATAGGAAGGTACTCCACAGGGTATATGTCCTGATTCCACTAGTAGCAAGCAGCCCAATTCCAGGAGTATAAGGGAGAATACCAGACCGAAAAGCAAAGCCTTGAGGTTATTCTTGAAATTTTTAAGGTTTATTGCCATACTAATCGAGTGCTTGTGGACCTACTACCGCCTGGCTTTTTTCCCAAATAGGTTGCCGTGTTTTAGTGAAGAGGAAGTCTCCGATTACCAATACATCCATTTCGGTATTCATAAAACAGCGATAGGCATCTTCAGGTGTACATACAATGGGTTCCCCCCTCACATTAAAACTCGTATTGACCAAAAGCCCTGTTCCGGTTAGCTTTTTAAAGGCTTGTAGTAGGGACCAAAAACGAAGATTACTTTGCCTGGAGACTGTCTGAACCCTAGCGGAAAAGTCTATGTGGGTAATAGCCGGTAGGTCTGATCGTTCAATATAGAGTTTCTCCCGCAAAGGAAGTTCATGGTACCCTTCGGGTAAGGAATTTCTCCGTAAAGGCTGCACTGGATGTACAAGCAGCATGTAAGGAGAATCTCCTTCCATCTCAAAGTATTCTTTGCAGTCTTCCAGTAGCACAGAGGGGGCAAAAGGGCGGAAAGACTCTCTGTATTTTATTTTGAGGTTTAAGCGCTTTTGAGTCTCAGGATTTCGCGCATCGGCAAGAATGCTTCTACCTCCCAAGGCTCTCGGCCCGAATTCCATTCTTCCTTGCATCCATCCTACTACCTGGCCAAGTGCAATACACTTTGCCAGTTCTTCACACAAGTCATCAAGTGAGTCGTAGTGGGAGAAGGGAGCATTGAATTTTTTCGCCATCAGCTCCACTTCCAAATCAGAGAAAGTAGGACCTAGGTAAGCTCCTTCCATTCCATCATGTTCTTTTGTAGGGGTTTTAGGCTGTTGAAAATAAATGTGATACGCAGCCTGGGCAGCACCTAAAGCACCGCCAGCATCTCCTGAGGCGGGCTGTATAAAGAGCTTGTCAAATATTCCTGCATGTTTCAATTTGCCATTTGCAACACAATTCAAGGCTACCCCTCCAGCCAGGCATAAATTAGATGAACCTGTAATCCTTTTTGCTTCCATAGCCATCCGTAGTACCACCTTCTCCGTCACGTGTTGTATGGCAAGGCCTAGGTTACAGTGCTTGAGGGTTAATTCAGACTCGGGTTCCCGTCTGGACATACCAAATAATTGCTCCCATTTTTTCTCCTTAACCATCCGTAGACCTGTGGCATAGGAAAAGTATGCCTGATTTAGCCAGATTGATCCGTCTTCTTTGATTGAGATCAATTCGGACTCGATCTTCTGAACGAACGTTTTCACCTCTGGAGATTGGGGATTGCCATAAGGTGCTAAGCCCATTAATTTATATTCGCCAGAGTTGACTCTAAACCCCAAAAAGTAGGTAAAGGCAGAGTAGAGTAGCCCCAGGGAATGGGGAAACCTCAATTCTTTAAGTAAGGTTATGTCCTTTCCCTTTCCCAAACTGATCGTTGCGGTTGCCCATTCTCCCACTCCATCAATTGTGAGTATAGCAGATTGATCAAAGGGAGAACTGTAATAGGTACTGCCAGCATGGGAAAGGTGGTGTTCGGGAAAGAGGAGTCGTAACTTCTTCTTGTCATAAGTCTCTATTTCACCCAGGGACTCGTGAATCAAGCGCTTCAAAAACAATTTTTCCCTAAGCCAGACGGGTATAGCTGTCAGAAAGGAACGGAGCCCCTGAGGTGCAAAGGCATAATAAGTCTCAAGTAATCGCTCGAACTTTAACAGAGGTTTGTCATAGAAGGCTATGGCATCGAGTTCATCTATCGTAGTGCCTGCGTATTCTAGGCAAAATTTTACCGCCTGGGAAGGAAAGGAAGCATCATGCTTTTTCCTAGAGAATCGTTCCTCTTGGGCTGCCGCAACTACTACTCCCGCATCGAGAATAGCGGCTGCTGAATCGTGATAAAACGCAGAGATCCCTAAGATTTTCATTCAGGTGCTTGTGAAGAACACAAGTATAAGGATTTGGGTGGGAATCTCAAAGGTCATTCATCTTTCTCTAATTTCTCGATCAGGGGTTGGAACTTTTCGTCTATATGCTGGAGAAACCATGCATCGATGATGTCTTTCCTGAATCGCCATTCCTTCCCAATCTTTGCAGCCGGAATTTTGCCTTTCTGCGCCCATAGGTATATCGTCTGAGGTTTCATTTTCAGGTATTTGGCTACATCTTCTACAGTCATTATTTCATTCATACATTAGTTCTCAGAGGATTGAGAAGACTTGTTTTCTGAGGGGTTACCTGCATCAAGACTTTCTCCCTTTGGCTGAAACAACGTGCCAAATGAGTTCAAAATGGTGACATATACATTGCCTTGACTCTCTGTACGAAACAACTGAAAGGGCATATCTTTGGTTCCAATGAAGGGACGAAGGTTCCAAGAAAGTTGAAGACCAACAAAGGCAAAGATGACTACCCAAAATTTAAAAACAGTGAGCCCAATTTTGGGATAAACTGCTTGAACTTCACAGGCATTCTTGAGAGAATCCAATACCACCCGCATACCAAAAACCCCAGAGAAGGCAAAAATTGCCACGTGGAGAAGTTGAATAAAGTTGTAGCTACTCTTTATCAGTTGGAAAAGTAATACAATGGGTGCAAAGGCAATAATAAGCGTAGAAGCCATGACCAGTCCACTGAGAATCATAATCAGTAATTGTTTGATTCCAATTTTAGATCCCAATACGATTTGCACGATGTAAAAGGAAGGAAAGCAAATAATTACTGTCAGCATGAATAAGGCCCAAATTTTGATCCCACTAAGCAAGGCTTGATAGACCCCGTTGTAACTCCCCATTACCAGTCCGTAGGCAAAGGTGAATCCGACAATGAGCAAAATTTGTCCCCAGATGATTCGGGAAGGGTATAGGTTCTTCCCAATTTTTTCTAGGTACATTTCTCGATCATGAAAAACTTCAAAGGCCTCTACAAAAATATTGTTTTCTTTCATTACCTACTTTTTATTACTATTTATTATTGTTTATACATATTTAATAATAAATACTGGTAAATCCTATGAGGTATTTATTTCTCCCCTCAAAGGCATTTACTATGATCAGAATATGGGTTTTCTTACATTGAGCGTTATTTCTACAGTTGCAATAGCCAAAGAACTCTTGTAACTTATTATTTTGCATTAACCTATCTGTAATAAGTGCTATGAGTGGAAATTCTGATTCAGTAAAGGATACCAGTAGGTTTATTCTATTTGGTGTGGGGATTCTCATTCTGGTAGCTATGGTCTATTTTGCCTATAGATACTTTCAAGAGAAGGAGGAGAATGACCAAAACTTGATAAAAATTGAGCAGCTCAATCAAGAGGTACTATCACTTGAAGAGAAGATATTGAATTTCGAGGTGGAACTGGATAATCGAAACATGCAATTTGTAGAGAAGGAGCGAGAGTTGGGGGAAAAAGATGAACAGATTGAAGATTTATTAAACCGCCTAGACGAGGCGAAGGCTCTTGGTAGAAGCCAGTTGGGAAAAATAAACCAATTGCAGGAGCGCCTAGAACAAATGCAGCGATTTGTAGATAGCTATAAATCCCAAATTGCAACATTGGAAACCCGGAATTTAGAGCTGGAAACACAAGTTGCAGATCTCTCTGCCAATAATGAGGCTTTAGAGCAATCCTTCTCAGAACTTCAAACCAATAATTTTCAGACAGAAGAGCGATTAGAAGAAACCCTGCGTATAGCCTCGGTATTGAAAACGGGTAATTTTTCCATTTCTAATATTAAGAAAAATGGGAAAGAGCAGGAGAAGCTTCCCTTTCGGCGGGGAGCCTTTCACGAGTTGAAAGTCTGCTTTGAGGTAATGGAAAACCTTGTTGCCGCCTCTGGGCCTAGGGAGGTATTTCTGGTCCTAACGAATCCGGATGGGACCCCTAATGTAAATTTTGATTCGGGGAATAGTGGAACTTTTCAATTTGAAGGGGAAGAGCGGACTTACTCATCTGCGAAAACCGTTGACTATTCCCGCTTTTCCCAGGAGGTGTGTATACCTTATACCCCTTCAAAGGTGGATGAAAAGCGGCATGCAAAAGGGATGTATTATCTTTCCCTTTTCTCCGAAGGGAATCTTATTGGGCAGAGTAGCTTTGAAGTGAAGTAGACACGTTCAGTAGTGAGGTAGGGTAGTTCATGGTAACCTTTTAGGTAGGATTAAAGTACACTTTACCGACCACCGACCACCGACCACCGACCACCGACCACATTAAAACTTTATCTCTTCGTTTTGGCTATTGATATAGCGCACAGTAGTAAAAGGAAGTGCAGAATCTCCCTCAATTTTCACCCATACCCGATAGTCTCGATACCACTTTATGCGATAACTATTCCAAAATCCCTGTTTTAAATATGCACCTACATAGGGATTAACTTGAAGGGTGAGCTTCTTTTCTTGGTTTTGGCGGATGAGGAAGTCTAAGTTATTGGAAATTTCATCAGCTATGAGAATAGAGGCCTGAATCTTACCGGATCCGTTGCAGGAGGGGCAAACTTCACTCGTATTGATGTTGATTTGAGGTCTGACACGCTGGCGAGTGATTTGAACCAACCCAAATTTACTCATTGGGAGTATAGCGTGTTTGGCACGATCTGGCTTCATGGCACTTTTGAGGTGCTCATTGAGTGTCTTCTTGTTTTCTGATTTCTTCAGGTCAATAAAATCTACCACAATAATTCCTCCCATATCACGCAGCCTAAGCTGACGGGCTATCTCTGAGGCTGCGTCTTTATTTACCTTTAAAGCGGTTTCTTCTAGGGTTTGATTCTTGAGGTTTTTACTACCACTGTTTACGTCAATTACGTGCATAGCTTCAGTATGCTCAATGACGAGATAGCTTCCATTGGAAAGGGAAACAACCTTACCAAAGGAGGCTTTGATTTGACGCTCCAGTCCCCGATAGCTAAATAGACCTGCTTTCCCCTTGTAGTGTTTTAGGCCCTTTAAATACTTGGGCTGATAATTCTTCAGGTATTCCTCAATATCCTTGTAGACATGGTAGTCATCCGTATGGATTGCGTCAAAGCCCTGACTTAGCATATCTCGAAGAATACTCGTGGTTCTGTTGTGCTCACTTAATACCTTCGTTGGTGGCTTTGACTCTCTCACCATTTTGGTTAGGCGTCGCCATTTTTCCATAATATCCTGGATATCACGGCTCAAAGTTGCAGCATCTTTTCCCTCTGCAGCGGTCCGCACGATAATGCCGAAGTTTTTGGGACAGAGACTCTCCGCCAACACCCGTAACCTTCGGCGTTCGGCTGAGCTGCGTAGCTTTTTGGAGACAGAAACAGCAGTAGAGAAAGGCACAAGGACCACGTATTGACCAGGAAGAGATATCTCACTTGAAAGCCTAGGGCCCTTGGTGGAAATAGGCTCTTTGACGACCTGAACGAGGACTTCCTGATTGGGTTTTAGAACCTCTCCCATTTTACCGTGCTTGTCGATATCAGGTAGGGGTTCAATATTTTCCAAAAAGGTATCGGCTTTGTATTTAGGAGACCTAGCCGCTCGCATAAATTTTAATAGCGATCTGACTTGAGGTCCTAAGTCAAAGTAGTGTAGGAATGCATCTCGAGGATGCCCTACATCGACAAAAGTAGCGTTGAGACCAGTTACGATCTTTCGTACGCGACCGAGATAGAGATCTCCAACAGAATATTCCTCTGTAGGCTTTTCGTGATGTAATTCTACTATTCTTTTATCTTGCAGTAATGCGATCCTCAGACTGTCATCACTTTTACTGACAATTAATTCATTCACACAATTTCTATTAATGATCAAACCAGCACATCCATCCATGCGAGGTAGGCCTGCATTTGGAAGCGGGTATTATGAGTGATCAGCTGGTTGGTAGAGAGGATACTTAGCAGAAGGAAATTACCTCCAAAGATTATTTCTTCTTCTTGTGGCGGTTTTTTCTCAACCGTTTCTTTCTTTTATGAGTAGCAATCTTGTGTCTTTTTCTTTTTTTACCGCAAGGCATAGGCAATTAATTTAATTGTTGTAACAAAAAATTTGCTGCTTGCTTCAGATCTGCATCTTTTGTAGCATCGACAACTTCTCCCAATAGTTTCTTAGCTGTTTGTACTTCTCCTGTTTGTAGACTTGATCTAGCGAGGTGATACCTTGCTGATAAGTTTCCAGGATCTACTTCCAGTACGCGTTCGAAGCGCTCAATCGCTTTTTCGAACTGACCGGTTTGGGCTGAAAAAAGGCCTAGTTGAAAGCTGGCGTCTGCATTGCTGGGGTTAATATCCAATATTCTTCGCAGTGTTTGGATTCCCGCCATACTTTGCTGAGGGACCCCCGACTCAGTTAGGGCAAGACCGAGCGATAGCAGAGCTCTTTCATTCGTAGGCTCAGAAGCTGTCACTTGCTGGAGCAGATTAATGCTTTTTGTAGAAAACGCGGTGCGCATGACAGAGTCTTTCTGGACAAAAGGCATACGCATCGCTTTCTGGTTTAGCTCTCCAGCGAGCAGCACTCTATGTAAAGAACTATCTAGAACCAATATACTTTCCGCATATAATGCGGCATAGTCAAATCTGTTTCTGGCCTGCAAATTTAACACGATAGAATCTAAAATCCTTATTTTTTCAGATTCTTTTGCAAAATTTAAGGAATCTATCCAAGAATCAACCTTTGGTTCAGGAGCGAGAGGGGGTAGACTCTGCTCTTCAAGACCAGAGTCTGTGGTTTCTGTAAGCTTTTTATCGGAACTTGATTCGAGATTCGTTTTATTAGCAAAAAATAGTAGGCCTGTTAAAATCAACCCTACAACAATTACCAATATTCTTTGCCACATTCCAGACGTCATAAGCTAAAATTTTCCCCAATTTAAGCCATCTCTGCAGGGTTGAGCTTGGCTGATTTTACCTTGTCATTAAACTTTTTCGAAGGTTTAAAACTTGGTACGTAATGAGCAGGAATTATAACGGACTCATTCTTTGCAATGATCCGTCCTACTTTGGCTTTTCTGTGTTTTACCACAAAACTGCCAAATCCACGGATATAAACATTTTCCCCGTCAGCAAGAGCATTTTTTACAACAGTGAAAAAACCTTCGAGTGATGCAGCTACGTCAGCTTTGTCTATCCCGGTTTTTTGTGAAATTTCGAGTATAACTTCAGCTTTAGTCACGTCAAATAATTACGTTAAATGAAACATCAAAAACCAAACAATTTTAAAGGAAGTGTCTGTCAAATTTAAGGGAATCAGGACAATAACAAAATAGATTAATGAAAAAATGTTTAAAAAGTAGGGTGAATCGTTTTATTTTATGCGTCGAATATCTCATTTGTCTAGTAATTGTTTCGCATGCAAATAGGGGAAAGGATTGTTAAATGGTTTCAAACTCATGGGCGAGATTTGGATTGGCGAGAATCACAGGACCCCTATCATATTTGGGTTTCGGAGATTATTTTTCAACAAACTCGAATCAAGCAGGGGGCCGAATATTTTTACCGATTTATGGATAGATTTCCCAATGTATTTGAACTCGCAAAAGCCGATCAAGATGAGGTTCTAAAATATTGGGAAGGCCTAGGATACTATTCAAGAGCAAGAAACTTACACTTTACAGCGAAATATGTTGTCCAGGAACTAGATGGCAAATTTCCTGAGGATTACCAATCGCTCATGAAGTTGAAGGGAATTGGACCCTATACCGCACGGGCGATAGGTTCCTTTGCTTTTGGCAATCAGGTGGGCGTATTGGATGGTAATGTCCTTCGAGTTGTGAGTCGGCTCACCGGAGATTTTTCCCCAATCAATGACCTAAAGGCTCGAAAAGTGTACCAAGCCACAGTGGATCATTGGGTTCAGCCGGTTTCCTCCCGCTGGTTTAACTATGGAATGATGGATTTAGGAGCATCGGTTTGTACACCTACCCGCCCTGGGTGTCTAATTTGCCCGGTCCAAGAAACCTGCATAGCTTACCGAGAGGGGCTTATTCCTCATTTGCCTCAAAAGAAGAAGACCTTGGTACGTAAGGTTCGCTATTTCAATTTCTTGCTCGTTAGAGATTCTTCCGGATCTATCGCCATTCGCAAAAGACCTGATAAGGTGTTTTGGGGAGGCTTATGGGAAATTCCTAACGTGGAAATTAGCCAAAATGACTGGATGGATGTCTCCTGTCCACCTGGTGGGGAAAAAGGAATAAAATTGAAACATGTGTTTACACATTTCGATATGATGATTAGGGTATGCCTGATGGAGCGAAAAGATTTTGAGGGTTCGGCTGAATGTGAGTTTATCACATCAGATAAAATTCGTAATTTCGCTTTTTCAAGAGCAGTTTTAAAAATATTTGAGGCGTATTTTGGTACAGATGAGGTGAAAGGCAGCTAGCTCTTAATTAAATTTCTATGGCAAAGTATGGATTGAATCAGGTAACCTTGATAGGGAATCTTGGAAAGGATCCCGAGGTAAAGTACCTCGATCAAGGAGTTGCCCTGGCAAGCCTGTGGATGGCTTGTACAGAACGATTTCGCGACAAGAATGGAAATTATGTAGATAGGACGGAGTGGGTAAGTGTAAATCTTTGGCGCGCACAAGCTGAAATCGCGGGAAAGTACTGTAGAAAAGGTTCTACAGTTTGCATTGAAGGACGGCTGATCACGAGAAGTTGGGAAACCCCTCAAGGGGAAAAGCGGAGTCGTACAGAGGTTGAAGGTCGGAGAATTATTTTACTGGACTCAGCTCCTTCCGCCTTGGGAGAGCCTCTGGCACAACCTGTATTGGGAGAAAGATCTACTCAGACGCCTCAAGGGGCTAATGTTTCAAATCCTGCTTCCCCTGCACCAACAAATCCCACGCCTCAGGGGAATACCCCTGGTATAGAATCCGAAAATACAAATCGGGAAGATCTGGATGATCTGCCATTTTGATTCAATTTTTTTTTGCAGATTTTGTAGGAATACCCACTTATTTACGTCATATCCAAGTTTTTTGACAACCTCTGTTTCTACTTATCGTTATCAAAAAAAGAATTTCAACATTTACTACCTACAACCTTTAATCAGAAAATTGTGGACCCCGATCCTGTGAGTTTGCTATCTATCCCATCAATTCTCAATGCCCTGTTAGCCCTCTCTCCTGTTGGAGTCTACGCTATGGCCTTTATTTTGCTATTAGCTGTCTCATTTTTTGTTTCTGGTGCAGAGGCAGCCTTTTTTTCCTTAACCCGAGCAGAACTCGCAACATTCCGAGAAGATAAATCCTTTCTGGGACAGCGAATCTATCAGATGATGCGTAGGGAGAAGCGATTACTCGCCACAATTCTCATAGCCAATAACCTTGTAAATGTAGGAGCCATCTTGGTTGCTACCCAGATGCTTAGCCAATTAAAGGAAAGTCTCCCCAATTCAGCCGCTATGAATTGGATTTTAGAAATCTTATTGATTACAGGGGTGATCCTGCTATTTGGAGAAATTGTCCCTAAGGTATTTGCTACTAAAAATCGTATTAAATACGTTCGGGCATTGGCTAGACCCCTAGATTTCCTAATGCAAATTTTTGCTTGGCCTTCGAAGGCCTTAATTGCCTTAAATAAAACACTTGAGAGAGCCTTAAGCAGAAGAATCAGTACCCAAGAAGCCAACGCCTCGCTAGAGGACTTACGTCATGCAATCAACTTGACTGCAACCCAGGAAGAGGACAAGGAGGAAAAAGAATTATTGAAAGGTATTGTAAACTTTAGCAATATCCCTGTCAAAAGTATTATGCAAGCGCGGGTAGATGTAAAGGCCATAGATATTTCTACTCCTTTTGAAGAACTCCTCCAATTTATTCAAGAACACAACTACTCTAGGCTTCCAGTCTATCGGGATAATCTGGATCATGTTGCTGGGATTCTACATATAAAGGATTTGCTTCCTTGCCTACAAAAAAAGCCTGCAGAAGTCGATCTGGAAAAGTTTTTACGGGAGATACACTATGTCCCAGAGATGAAGAAAATAGATACCTTATTAGAGGAATTTAAGGCCAGACGTTCGCATATGGCCGTTGTCGTTGATGAATTTGGGGGTACAGCCGGGATTGTTACCCTTGAAGATGTCATCGAAGAAATCTTTGTGGAATTTGGGGATGAATTTGATAGCGAGAGCACCACAATCAGTAAAATATCAGAAAATACCTACATATTCGAGGGTAAATTATCCCTCATGGACCTTAAGCGGATGTTAGAACTGGAAGATGAGGCGTTCGAAGATGCGCGGGGAGACAATGATACCTTGGGAGGACTCATTTTAGAGTTACATAGGAAAATTCCCGAACGAGGAGACACCGTCTGGTATAATAACTTTGAACTCATTGTGGAAAGCGTCTCTAAGAACAGAATCGTTCAAGTGAAATTTGTCATCCATAAAACTGAGCAGGTTCAAGAAGCCGAAAAATAATAATGGACACATGCATAGCTCAAAGGTAGTCTTCCCCTTTTGGGGGAGTAGAGTCAACCTAAACTTGCCTCGCCGTACTTGGCTTCTCATAGTATTCGGGATATTGGTTAGTTCATGCAATACCTCTCAGCTTCCTCCTTATCCCAGGCCGATTGGATTTGCGAGAATGGAGTTACCCACAGATTATACCTACACCATTTTTTCCGAATCGGATTGTCCTTTTTCGTTTGCTTATCCTGAATTTGGAGAAGTTTCCCTTTTTCGCCAAGATTCTTGTTGGGTAGATATATACTTCCCTCCTTTTAACTGTACATGGCATATTACCTACAGACCTGCTAAGAATGGAAAACCTGATCGGGACTTCAGTCTGGAAGAACATCGACAAATTATTTATAAGCACAGTAAGAAAGCCAGTAACATAGCCACACATTCAATAGCCCATCACAATGGATATGGTACATTTTATGAAGTTTTTGGAAATGTAGGGACCCCTTCACAACTCTTTTATTCTGATAGTTCTGATGTCCACATCCTGATGACTTCTTTTTATTACAATGCTTCTATCCAAAATGACTCGCTGGTTCCCGTAAGCCAGTATATGAAGAAAGAGCTGCAAAAAATGGCAAAAAGTATTGAGTGGGAATAGCAAATTAGAAGAGATAGTGGGAAATTAGGCCACAGACTACGGAGGGTCTTTGAGATTGGCTCTAACTTCGCAACCATCCGTAGGGCAATACCGTTAAAAAATTCCTCAAAACCCTTTCTCAATGCACTGGAAAAATCTTTGGAAAGAACTCACTCCCCATCCTCTTTCTTCTATCAAGCAAGCAACCGAACAGTACCACCATGCCATTCAATTCATTGCCATGTGTGGGAATAATCTACTGCCAGGGCAAACAGACGATTCTCAGACAAACTTGGAATGGTGGCCTGACCGAAGTAGTTTTTCCGGGAGACGAATACCTGGAAAGCCTACTTTCAGACTCGTACTGGATACTCAGGATTTCTCCTTGATATTCTATCGGGATGTAAGACATCCAGGGGAGTACCTTTCATTAGATGGCCTCAACGAAAAGGAAGTGTATTCATGGGTGAATGACATGACCCTCAGAAAAGGATCACACACAGGTTCTCTCAGGCGTATTCAGCACTACCGAACTCCGCCCCATCCTTTGTCAGAAGGAGCTACATTTACGACTCCCTCAAGTAGCGCTCAAGATATTTTGGCTGCTTACAGGAGTAATGCCGATCTCATACTTGCTCACATGGCTGCAAAGTTTCCTTCTGCAAGTCCCGTAAGGGTATGGCCTCACCATTTTGATACCGGTAGCTCAGTCCCGCTGACATTTGATACAGATAGCCAAATCAGTGAAGCGGTGGGCTTTGGGTTAGCCATCCCAGATATGTATACACCCGATTATTATTTCTATGTCAATTTTCTCGCGAAGGAATCAAAGCTACCTATTGCAAGCTTTCCTACTCTGGAAGGCCTTGGGAAATGGCATACTGAGGGTTGGGTAGGAAGAATTCTACCTTTGTCAAAGGTTGTGGAATTATCCTCAAGTACTCAGCAAGCGGAAGCAGTTGAAGGATTTTTCTATCATGGAGTTGATGCTGTACTTGGCCTATTGGGTAAAGCTAGTTTGAAGCCTTTTTAAGAAATTCTTTCATTAAGGTGAAGGGTGTAAGGATTTTGATAAAATCAGACGAAAATTTCAAAATTCGGAAAGTATATTTATCTCCATTATTGGTGTATTTATCAACATGTATTTCCACGCATTGGGTTAATTTTAACTCAGTAGTAGATAGGAGCTATTGGGATTATATGTTGCAAAAATTTCAAATTTCTGTCACAATTATTTCGATATTTTGAAAAAAGTTCGTTCTTTTAGAACAAATTCCTCAAGATCGAGTATCTAATAGTGTGATAAAAGGGTCCCTCCTGCTACAGAGAATTTTTTTGAATCCCTTAATCTGTCACAAGATGCGCAACTTGCCCGTGTTTATTTATCTGAAGCAAACTGACAAGTTTGGTCGCCCCCTATCCATTGCTCAATTTATTTTGTCTTATCCCAAAGGGCTGAGAGACGAACTGTTGTATAGTTCAGAGGTATGTTATGCGGTAACTGCCGATGGGAAATCTCTTACGCATGAAGAACTTGTAATTCATGTAAGAAAGGCAGAAACCTCTATGGAGCGTCAAATCTTTGACCAGTGCTTTAGCCGAGACGATTTTGCACACTACGTCGAAGACTACCCTGAAGGAGATTTTGTAGAGTTGGCGAAGGATATGATAGAACGTCTGGACTTTAGAGGTTCTCAAACTCCTGAAGAGTATGCTCAATACCTCCGTCAGTATCCCAAAGGGAAGTTTGCTACCCAGGCAAAACAAAAACTTAGAGGGTTGAAAATACCCGCAGGGGTGAAAGGTTCCCAAACTCAGGCGTCAGATCCAGCTAATCCTAGGCAAAGAACCTATAGACGCGCCTCAGAAATATATAGTAGGAGTACCTCTCCTTCCTATGCGGCAGGATCGCTAGTTTAG
>JBCCTX010000020.1:0-46081 GCA_039197765.1 Bacteroidota bacterium | reverse complement strand
TTTTTTTCACCTTATTAAAATCCTATTGCTATGCAAGCCGTTAAAGGCCGTGGGGAACTTGTGTTTCCTCAGCTCAAACCTTTTCAGTTTTGTTATCGCCTAAGTAAATGCTATTGGCAGTACGCATTGCCTGCCTTATTGGTGGTAATCCTTGCAGAAACAGCTGGGGTGTCCCTCAGCTATGTAATGAAGGAACTAGTCGATGCCTTAGCAACTTCAGGTGCAAACCCTATGTATTGGGCATACGTGTATGCCGGTCTCTATGCAGTTTCTGAACTGGGATGGAGATCTAGCGGGTATTTGGGAATGTTATGGATTACCAAAACTCGAGCGCTCGCTGCTTCCAGCTTATTTGGCTGGCTTAGTAAGCACAGCAGCAGCTATTTTGCTGATCGATTTGCCGGATCTTTGGCTACTAAGGTAACCAATGCCTCAAATGGCGTCTCGGACATTCTGCCCAAGGTATTGTGGAATTTTTTCCCAACCTTTTTGCAATTGTTTCTCTCCATAGGCTTTGCCTATGCCGCGAAACCGCTTTTGGCAGGTATTTTGGGTATCTGGTGCGTTATTTTTCTGATACTCAACACCTTGTTAGTACAGAAAAAGGCTAAACTGGCAGAAGCCTCTTCAGATGCCTATACCAAGCTCAAAGGGCAATTTGTGGATATCATATCCAACATCCGTGCAGTGCACCAATTCGCCCATCTGGGAAGAGAAAAAAAGCGCGCTAAGCGTTTCATTGAAGACCATCGGCAAAAAAGTCTGAGAAGCTGGAGGTATTCGGAACATATCTTGGTTACCAACAACGTGCTACAGAGTATTTTATTGGCAGGGATCTTGGTCAGTTCCATTTACCTTCATCAACAGGAGCTACTAACCATTGGAGAAGTGGTCATGGTGATAAACTTGACCTGGGGAATTCTGGAGTCCTTGTTTTTTATCGGAAGTAGCCTAAATGGAATGATGGAAAGCTACGGTACGGTAAAGGAAGGACTGGACATCATCCTACATCCCCATGAGATTGTAGATGCTCCCGAAGCGAGTGAGTTGGCTGCGACACGTGGTTCGATTTATGTTCAAGGTATGACCTTTTCTTATGGAGGGAGAAGATCGGTCTTTGAAGAATTTACCCTAGAAATTCCTGCAGGGCAAAAAGTGGGATTGGTTGGAGAAAGTGGCGCAGGAAAGAGTACCCTGACCCAACTACTTTTGAGAATGTATGATGTAGAGGCCGGAGGTATTTACATCGATGGGCAAAATATCTCGCAAGTAAGTCAGGAAAGTCTGCGTAAGGCCATCAGTTTTGTCCCTCAGTCGAGTATGCTTTTCCACAGATCCTTGAAGGAAAATATTCGCTATGGGGATGTGGAAGCTACAGATGAAATGGTAGCTCAGGCCGCTCAGTATGCGGGAGCGCATAAATTCATTGTCGATCTACCCGAGGGATATGAAACCTTGGTGGGAGAGCGCGGAGTGAAACTATCTGGGGGGCAGGCACAGCGAATCAGCATCGCTCGTGCCATGCTAAAAATCCAAGCTCCTATCCTGGTATTGGATGAGGCTACCAGTGCCCTGGACAGCGAAAGTGAATTGATCGTTCAACAGGCCTTGGAAAAATTGATCCAAAACCGAACGGTTATCGCTATTGCTCACCGGCTTTCTACCCTATTGGCCATGGATCGCATCCTGGTCTTAGACCAGGGTAAAATCGCAGAGGATGGGAGTCATGTAGAACTGCTTCAAAAGGGAGGGATCTATGCCAAACTGTGGGCACACCAAGCAGGAGGCTTCCTCAATGGAAACAAAGCGGATCGCTTGCAGCCCAATCCCGTTAAGCAGGAATAAGGTAATATTTTTCAAACAAGAGAGCTGCTAAGTGAACTCAACCAAAGTTGAGCGGTAGGAATGAGGTCGATGCAGAATTTTTTCTGTATCGGCCTCTTTCGCTGTGAAAGAGATACTCACTTGTTTTATTTACGACCGTTATTTTTAGTAGTTTGGCTGATCCTATTAGATCTATCAAATATTGGCTAATTTAATAGTACTGCGACTTCCGCAACTCATGATACCAGATCCTATTTCTTGATAATTGCAACCTTCTATGACAAATAAATCCTATTTTCTCATAGATCGTTCAGTCCTTTTCTTATGGTGGTTGACTGTTGGGTTTATGCTAGTTTTTGATCTGGCTGCCGCTCAAGTTAGGGATACAGCTACACTCATACCTGAAAAAATCTATTTACAGCTAGATAGTAAAGTATATACAAAGGACCAGACGATTTGGATGAAGGCAATTGTGACCGATGCAGCATTCCACTTACCTAGTCAAAGGAGCAGAATATTACATATAGATCTGATCGGACCAGGGGAAGTAGTCATAGACTCCAAAATCATCAAACTAGAAAAGGGTGTTGGAACAGGACACTTTGATTTACGGCAGCAGTATGCTGAAGGAACCTACCTGGTCCGGGCATACACGCGCTGGAATGAGAATTTTGGCAAAGATTTTTTCTTTCGGAGCTACATACAGGTACTTTCTACTGCAGTAGAAGAACCGCTCAATCCCATTACACAAGTTACCCTTCTAGAAAAGGGAGATAATAAACGGGTACTCAAGGCGCTTTTTGACCCTTTGGTAATCGACAAACGCCATACCCAAAAGCTTTTGGTGATTGTTGCGGTTGAGGATTCAAAAGATACCTTGCTGATTAAACCAAATCCTGAAGATGCCTATGAGCTAGCGTATGAGATTCCCGAAACGTGCAACTTCGCAACCTTGACCCTGGAAACGGAGAACCTAGCTACTTATACAAAAACCTATGTATTAGATAATACCTATCTGGATGTACAGTTCTTTCCAGAAAGTGGGTACTTAGTTCATGGCCTGTCTAGTAAAGTTGGAGTTAAGGCACTCGGTGCAAATGGAAAGGGTATTTTCCTATCAGGCGAGATCCTGACCCAACACGGCGAGTCTATTGCGCAATTCCACACCAATGAATTAGGGATGGGATACTTTTTACTTCCTAGGGTAGATAGCACGATGACCTACACTGCCCGACTAACTTCATCGCTAGAAAAAAAGATCCCTTTACCTGTCGTTGTTGGGAAGGGAAATGTACTGTCAGTAAAAAAGGTGAAACGACAGATTCAAATCAGAGCAACTTCTAATTACCTGAAGCAGGATAGTATTATCTTTAGAGTCGCTTGTAGGGGAACGGACTATTTTGAGGTAAAAGGACGCCTGAAAGAAGGTCAGATCATGTTTCCCTTACCCTCTCAGTCGCTACCAGAAGGAATACTTGTTTTTACCATGACAGATGTGGCTGGCCATCCCTTAGCAGAGCGGCTTTTCTTTAATGAACGGCCTGAGAGCAGACTTAAAATTGATATTGTCCCAGATAAAGACTTCTATGTACAGCGGGAACAGTGTAAGGTAGCGATTCAAACAACTAATGAACAGCAGGTTGCCGTTCCCGCCCATATTTCGATTCATGTAATCAACCATGATCAACTGGGACATGTTTCCGATACGAGAGATCACATATTGTCGTATTTTTTGTTGAGTTCAGACCTGAAAGGTACCGTCCAACATCCAGGTTTTTATTTTCAGGAAGGCACAAACCGCGATAAGGATTTAGAGGCGCTCATGCTTACCCAAGGATGGAGAAGATATATCCACAATCGACCGAAGGTGTCCATCCTTCATCAGGCAGAAAGGTCTCTTGCTGTATCCGGAAGGGTAAAAGGAGGGCTTTTGCAGCGGAAGAAAAAGGCAGTACAAATTACGCTTGTGACGATGGGAGAATCTTCCACTGTTCAGGTTCAAACCCTAGATAGCCTTGGCATCTTCCAATTTCCAGTTGAAGATGAATATGGGGAAAGCTTAAAAATCCTTCTGCAGACTGCTGATAAATCAGGTAAAAATAAAGCCTACACGATTGAGCTTGATAAAGTAAAACGGCCTAAAATAGGGTATGACCTAGCGCACTCTATCTTCGCAGTCGATAGCATCATCCAGGATCTAATTCAGCAGAACTTAATGCGAAAAAAGATCAAGGACGCGTTTCGGGTCTCTGATGAGGGCATAACCCTAGATGAAATCGTTATTGAAGGGTACCAAATGTCCCCACAGCGAAAACGCGCATGGGACCAATTTGGGAAACCGCGAGAGATAATTAATGGTAAAGAAATATCTGCAAAGGAAGAAAAGTGGTCATCTGGCTTGTTCAGTGTATTACTGTACCACTATTCGGACAGAATTAAGATTGTCCGGCAGGGCACTGATCTCTATGCGCGGGTAATCGGGTCCCCTTCCTTGGAGCCTGGAGATGGCGTTACCCTTGTTGCAATTGATGGTATCTTGGTAAGAGAAGAAGACTATGGTATCATTCCAGATCTTCCCCCCAGCGAAGTAAAGAGCGTGGAAATCATCCGGTCTGCAAGGAACTTTGCACAGCACTATATGGAAGTGGTACCAGGTACACCTGCCTTAGAGGCTCCTACTATGGGGAGTGTGCTGTCCATTTACACCCATACGGGAAGGGGATTACATGCGGTGCACAAACCCGTAGGCCTGCTGCATACTGAAGTTCCTGTATTTACTGAGCAAAAAGAATTTTATGTGCCTACTTATCCAGACACAACTGCATATAACTGGGCAAGACCCGATCTAAGAGCTTTGGTACATTGGGATCCATATTTAGTAGCTGATAGTACTGGAAAGGTAACTACCACCTTTTACAATGCAGATAACCTAGGCGAAATGAAAATCATCGTGGAAGCCATCTCTCTGAATGGAGAGATTGGATATCAGGAGTTGTTATTTAACGTTGAGGAATACTAATTTCCAATTAATTCCTCAAAAAGAGGGGCTTTCGCTTCTTCGACATAATACAGGTGAGCCGCTCTTCAAATGGGACCAATCGGAAGGATAGGGTTGAGCTTGCGGCAGATCGAAGTTTGTAATTCCTATACATCCATGCAGGCGAGCTTCTCCGGACTTCAACATCGAAGCTATTTCGTAATAGTCCATAAACTTGACTATTATCAGCTCCTGGGAAGAGGTCTACCCCAGTGGAATTTGAATCATCTAATAGAACGGAAAGGTTGCCAATTTGCAAGGAGGTGTTGACAACTTTCTCCTGGATACGGTGATGCTTATGGTTTCTCTTGAGGAACTTGAAGCTAGACTCTTGGGCAGGAGCTATATGTACAAGGACAAGGGCACAAATAGTGAGGAGAATTTTTTCCATACTCCATGGTTTAGTCTCTATAATTTACGAACAAAACCACAGAAAAAATACTCGTTGAAGAGGCTGAAACAAATGGAATTAATTCTTGTCAGTATCCCAAAAAAACTCAGGATTTTTAATGAATAATTAAAGGATTGGATTATTAAGCCACTGCAAAAAAGTTGTAGATGAACTTTGAGCTGAACGGTGACTTAATAACCCAATTAGGCAAAAGTGATTCCTTTAAAAAGGGTAATTTACTGGAGTAAAATTTTTATGTGCTGCTCTCCTAAAGGGCTTTGTAAAGAAACGACATAAATCCCTTGGTTCCATGGAGCTGCAATCTGTTGCATATGGTTTCCACTTCCTATGATTTCCAGAGACTGATACAGTAAGCGGCCTTGCAAATCTCGGATACCAATTCCGATATTCATGGGACTTGGAGTACCCATTTCAATTCGAATTTCATCCCTATTGGGAACCGCATACACGTCGAGATGGGTCAGAATATCCTCTAGTAATGGGGTTGAAAGACTCTGTACAACTGTATCCGTAGTGGAGTAGACAAAGTCTCCTGCATTCGACCCATTTCCATTCGCTGAGAGAAAAGAGGCATAAAAAATAACCTCCCCAACGCCTTCTTCAGGAGCCGTCCAATCAAAGGTCCAGGTATTGGAGTTAATGCTGTCAACGCCTGAAATTCGATGGGTGACATACTGCCGACCTGCAGATTCCATTATTTGCGTCCGATCCCCTTCTGTAATTGTAACGGAACCTATTCCATCTGCCAGTTCCGAGCTAAAAGCTAGAACTTGGAAGCCAAACCTAGGAAATCCAGACTCCTCTATTCGTGCAGTAACGGTATAGGTAGATCCTGGAGTGTATCCTTCTTCTGGGATATTGGAAAACAGAGAGGGAGTTCCTTCTCCCGAATTTAGGGCATTGGTCATATGGCATCCATTCTGGCAAGTAGCAGGAGAAATTGGGTCATTTACTCGACCTGCCGGGGCCCCAGATGAAAAACTTTGTACCACACTGTACATCATGACCAATGCAATGGCAAAAAATAGACCTAGTAATAGTTTAATTCTCATATAGTAAAGTTTGAAGTACTTGGTGAAATATACTATTTATTGTCATTCCTCTCATGGAGTGCACATAAATTTACCCTGTTAGATCTTGAGCATATCTTCTTTTAGAAGGACATCCATTGTTTCTAAAACCCTTTCAAGGTCTCGGGTCTCGATGCAAAGTGGAGGTTTAACCTTCAATACATTGTAATCAGGTCCGTCTGTACTGATTAATATTCCCCTGGATCGCATGCGATTGGCAAGGTATGTAGCCTCTGCTGCTGCAGGTTCTTTCGTTGAAGGGTTTTTAACTAATTCTATCCCCAGAAACAATCCTTTTCCTCTCACATCCCCAATTATGGGATAATTTTTTTGAAGTTCGTGCAGGCCCTTTTTCAAGAAATTTCCTTTGTGAAAGGCTCCTGTTTGCAGGCCTTCTTCTTGCACAATTTGCACAACTTGCTTCCCGATCGCACAGGATACGGGATTACCTCCAAAGGTGCTGAAATATTCCATGCCATTGGCAAAGGCATCGGCAATCTCCCTGGTGCATACTACGGCTGCCAGAGGATGTCCATTGCCGATTGGCTTACCAATGGTAACAATATCTGGTATAACTCCTTGTAATTGAAATCCCCAGAAGTGCTCTCCTACCCTACCCAGTCCAACCTGGACCTCATCCGCAATACAAACAGCTCCCTGTTCCCGTACGATATGATACAGTTCTGATAAATAATGGTCGGGAAGCACAATCTGCCCGCCGCAACTGAGTACACTCTCCACAATACATCCTGCAATATTTTCCCCCTTTTTTACAAGGCTATCAATAATGGAAACGGCAAAGCTCGTGTAGTAATTCCCGGCATCAGTGGGGTTTGTATAGATCCCTCGATATACATCTGGTAGCGGCAGAAGATGGGTATGAGAGGGGGCGCCCTTTCCTCCCTTTCCATCGAATTTATAAGAACTTACCTCAATACAAGCCCCTGTATTCCCATGGTAGCCGACTTGCAAGGCAATCATATCCTGCTGTCCCGTATAGGTTTTGGCCATTCGCAATGCGAGTTCATTCGCCTCGCTACCCGAGTTAACAAAGTGGCACACGCACAATTCTGGGGGAAAGGTATCTAAGAGTTCCTCTGCAAAATTTACCAATTCCTCATGTAGGTAGCGGGTATTAGTATTTAATACAGCCATTTGCTGTTGTGCGGCATCTACTACTCTGGGGTTTTCATGGCCTACGTGGGCTACATTGTTGACAAGGTCCAGATATTTCCGCCCTGTGCTATCCAGTAAATATTGCATCTGCCCCCGTACGATATGCAGATGCCTATCGTAGGAAAGGCTAAGGCTTTTCCCTAGTATATCTTTTCGCTTGGAAAGAATTTGCACAGCTTTTTCTTCCTTTTCCTTAGCTATGGTTTGATCGGGTTTCCAGAATGAGCAAAGCCACGCTGGATCGGGACATATACTCAACCACGTGAATCTTTCCTCAGGAAAGGCAACTCCTGGAAAATCTCCATGAAAGCCAAGGGTATCCATAATGACTTGAAAATGCAGGTGTGGAGGCCATGCACCATTTTCCTCCGCATTTCCCAAATGCCCAATTAGTGCTCCCCCTTCTACAGCATCTCCCGGACGCCATTTCTCCTGGGCATCCTTTCCTAAGTGCCCATAAAGGGTGTAAAATTTCAATTCATCTGATACTGCATGACTGAGAATCAGCGTGTAGCCATAATTTCGTAGCCCTGAGTTGTATTGCACTGACTCAACCTTTCCTGGAAGGGGAGCAAAGACCTTGGCCCCTACCCTATCCCATAGGTCAAGTCCCAAGTGTACCGTTCGCCATCTGGGACCCTCATTTCCCGCTACTGTGTAATTTTCTGTGGAGTAAAAGGGTCTAATTTCCCCATATCCCCCAATCCCCATAGTAGCTCCTTTTTTTGATAGTATGTGCTGTACACATTGCTCAAATAGGGTGCTTTCTCCATAATTCCGATGGTTTCCTAATGCTAAACTTCCCACACTCAAATCTAGTTCAGTCAACTGATCCGGAGACTCTGGAGGGATCATAAGGGGAAAAATCGCGGGCTTCTGATCGAGCCATGCTTGGAATATCTTCTTTTTCGCACAAGGTTCAAAGCCACATACTTCACGGAATCTATACTGAGCAAATTCCGGAGAAGGAAGGAACCAGAACCACGCTAGCAAGTCCCAAGCAGCAGAATTACTAATTTGTAGGTATAGGTTATCTGGATGAGCAAGCTGATTTTCGGCAGCGCAATAAACGCTAATGGCCAGTCTGGCAAGAATCAAGGGAAATAGTACTTCGCATTCCTTTTCCTCTAAGGGAAATACTGCATGATAGCCCTTTACTACTTCGCAGGCAGCACTTAGGGGATCTTTTTGCCCCATAGCAGCATACGCAATGGCTATCGCTAGTTCATTGATTGTATACGTGTAGACGGCATCTCCATAATCTACTAAGCATTTTGCAACGGGTTTAGCCTTATCCTCACTGACAAGAATATTATAATCATTGGCGTCATTGTGATTGACACTTTTCCTAAGTGAGGAGCTAAGGGGGGCCACCTTCGAGCGAAAAAGATCGAGGGTAAGCTCCATGAGGTTTATTTTGGAAGCTCCACTTTTCAGTTTGTCAGTTTGCACATCTGGTATCAATCGCTCAAACTCAACAGCCACCTTGGGCAGTTGCAGGGGATCCCATTTGATGAATCTGTGGGCGGAAGGATGGTCAAATTCCTTCAGAGCAAAGCTGACTTGACCGCACAACTTTCCGAGGCTTTCCAATAATGCTGGGCTATGTGGTCGAACCTCAGCCCAAACCCTACCGGGTACCCAGGAAAGCATCCTCAGGGTTCTTGAAGCTTCTCCATTAGCCGCGTATACGTGCATACGCTCTCCTGTTTTCAGGGGGATCACACGTGGCAATGTTAAGCTGGGATTAGAAGAGGCTACATGTTCCAGCAAAGCTGTCTGCATATCCATAAGTTCAGGGCTAGAACCCGGAGCGGACACTTTGAAAATGTAGTCATTGCCTTGAGGGGTTTTTACCCGATAATTTAAATCCACTTCTCCGGGTAACGGATTAAGGGTTCCCTTAACTCCATATAGATCTTGTACCCACAGGGTTGCCTCTTCTAGTGTGAACTGCATACCAACCTAATTCTATGTAATTCATGCATAGCTACCCACAATTTGGAAACACGATTACACAATCGCAAAAGGGTCCGTGCATTCTTTTGGGAAATTCCAGGTTTGAACCCGGTAAATAGGAGAGTGAATCTTGCGAAATAGGCTTAAAAAGCACGTACAATTCCCTAAAGCTTATCAATCATGCCAAATGTATCAACCCTTTTTATCACCTTATTTTTTTTGACTTGCCAAGTAGGTAGCGCTCAAGATAGCCTGCATCTGTACCTTATCAGAGGCATTGGAAGGGAATCTGGACACTGGGGGCCTGAGTTTCTCAACCGGATCCAATCTCAAAAGCCCAATTGCCAAATCCACTTCCTAGATTTACCTGGTTCAGGGATTTATTTTGAACAACCTGCTTTGATGTCAATTCCCAAAATGGCGGAGTTTTTGGAACAGCAGTATGGAGGTCTTACCCATCAGAAATCTGGGATGCATGTTCTGCTGGCGACTTCACTTGCAGGCAATGTTGCCCTTGAATGGTCCTATCGTTATCCCCATAATTTCTCAGGCTTAATATTAGTCGGAACAAGCTTAAAAAAAGTCTGTAAAAAGAAGGATCGCGTACAACCCGAAGCAAAAAAAGGATTTGTGAATATTTTCCTTTCAAATGACCTGGAAGAGCGAGAGTCTAAATTTTTAGCTATTAATTCCAATGAACATCAAAACAACGATTCGCTTCTACAAGCTTGGATAGGAATCCAGCACATTCACCCGGTAAAACGCAGTGCCCTGATGAAGCAAACGGTTGCGGGAATGCTGTATAAGCCAAAGGAAGAAACGCCACAAATTCCCGTATTGGTTATAGGCTCGGAAGGAGATAAAATTGTCAAGCCAGCATGTATATGCGCGGTTCGAAAACATTTGCATGCCAGCCTAACTATGCATCCTTCTTCAGGCCACGGAGTACCCATTGATGCCCCTATTTGGCTCGCTGACCAAGTTTCTGATTGGGTTAGCTATGAGGTAGCATTGGCTCCACACCAGAATCATTCAGTTGTGGCTAACGCAGGGAATCAGTCTTTTCTTAACGTCAAAGCCAAAAGAATCGATTGGCCCACGATTACCTCACCTATCGCATCCTTTTCCTCTCCCTTACCCTGGATAAAATCCCAATTAAATGAAATAGGAAACATTCTACCTTGAATTTTCTGGAATTATTATTAAATTCCCTTTAAGTTCTAAAAAATACCAAATCCTAAATGATTTAGCTTTACTAGTGAATGGTCCTGGGAAGAAATTCTCGGGGCCCATTTGGTCCAACATTAGAGAGGGGATGAATAGAAATAGCCGCCAACGCATACAATGGTATGTCTTGACGGCTATAAAATGAGAGGGAAATAAACCCCTTGAATATTATTACTCAATCCTCACCCCAACAATCGAGTACTACCAAATTACTCATTAAAGGTTTATTTTTTTCCGCTACGCGTATGTGAGCGGGATGTGGCAGATAGGCATCTCTTGCTGCTGCACTCTCAAAAGTTAAAATGAAACAGTGAGTTAATCCTTTATCCAGCCCTTCAACGCTAATATTCTCCCCGCCTTCAAATTTTATGATTTCAGGGATTTCATCTTTTAAATCCAAAAAATCTTTGATGGCCTGAGCCCTTCTTTCTTCTGTTATATCCTCTTTAAACTGAAAGGCAACTACATGTCTAAGTACTTGTTGTTTACTTTTCTGGATCTGAGTGCTTGAATAGGCAGAAATACCACCAAGAATAACCAAGCATAGGAGGGCCATTAAATAGTTCACACTACTTTTTTTCATAATAATCATAAGGGTTAAAAATTTTATTGAATTGTATCGAGTCGGTAGGAAGCCAGCGTTTTACCCCCTACTGAACCCGCAAATAGGAATAGTTTCCCGTTTATTTTGCCTCCTGAGAGGCCATAATATATCGGAAATCCTGTTTTTATTTTCCCAGCATCTATTAGCCTCCCATTTTCATTTAGTATACATAGCTGGATGCTTTGGTCATCCCGTGTCGCTATTGCAATTACATCGTGCTTGTCGTCATAGGGAAGCTTTTGGAGGCGTGTCTGTCCTTTGATGAGGGTTTCACTATTGCCCTGAAAGATGGCCCGAGGGAGGAGTTGCCCTTCCTCATCTACCCTAAAGACACTTACCGCGTCTCCATGGTAGAAGTAGGTATGACGATCTTTTACCCAGGGAGTTGGCCTGTAGTAGGAATGGTGTCTATGTCCTACAACGACGTACTTCCAGCCCGATCGAGTAGCTGATATTACAGGGTAAGTGCCATTGAGGTAAAGGGAGTAATCATCGGCAATATTACTGATGTTTTCAAAATGGCCATCCTCATGAACCTGAAAGCTGCTCAGTCCATTATCCTGGAAACCACCTGTAAAGAGAAAGGTCTTTCCGTCCACTTGGTGGGTTGACATGCCAATAATACCATCCGTAAATACCTCTTTGGTATCAGCCATAGATTGAACGTGGATCAGCTTTCCTTCTGATGTGATCCTAAAGGCACTAAGACCGGGGTTTTTTTCTAGTCCTCCTACAAATAAATAGGAATCGGCTTCCATGTGGATGACTTCCAATGTAATCACAATTCCCAAGTAGGTACTGTCCGTATCTGACGTTACGTGTACGCTAGTAAGGGTTCCATCAGGATTGATTTGAAATACCTCGACAGCGTTTCCCCCCTTCAGTCCAGCGAAGAGGAACGCCTTCCCTTCAATTGTATCTGCGATAAGTCCTCGGACAGTCTTTTGTTCCCCAGTAACGACATACGTTGCCAAAGGCTCCATGCTACCCTCTTGCCCCACTGAAAATACCTCTATTTGATTCCCATCCCCTGCACTGTATAAATAGGTCTGTTCACCCATTTGGTGTATGGTACAAGTTACTGTATTAAAGGAAGTCTCGACCTTGTCTACTGGCACAAGCTCGAAGGTAGGTTGGGCAGATAGCCTAATCCCCACAGAAAGGGAAAGGCTTAGGAAAATACCAAGGAAAAGTCTCATGTGTGTACCAAGATTAATTGAAGTGATACACAAAATTAATACTTCAGTGAGCCAATGTTCTTAAACTAGTTTAAATTCAGTAATTACGTTTTGGGGATCTTTTTCTCTGCTCTTCTTTTTCTAATCATACTCAAAAACTCCTGTGTGATACCCAGATAACTCGCTATTAGCTTATTGGTAACTAAATCTGCAATTTCTGGGTACGTGGTAACAAAGTGTTTGTAGCGTTCTTCCGCATTCATGGTATGGTTTCTTATCAATCGTTTCTGCCAAGCTGCAACGGCCTTTTGAGACATAATGCGGAATAAGCGTTCAACCTTAGGCATTTCAAGGAAGAGTTGCTCCTTATCTCGCTTGGAGATGACGAGTACTACACTATCCATTATCGCTTGAATATAGATTTCCGATGGCGTCTGGTTGGCAAAGCTGTCAATTTCCATAACCCACCAATCCCGCGCTGCGAAGTAGAGGATTTTCTCGTCTCCTTTCTCATCAATCACATAAACCTTAAAACATCCTGCTACGACATAGCCTTCAAAATTACATATTTGACCTCTTCTCAATATAAATTCTCCCTTGGCTACATTCTTCTCTTGGTAGTAATAAGTGATGGAATCCAGTTCACTGGGAGTTAGGTCTATATTCTTTAGAAAATATGCTTTCAGTAGTTTGGAGGACATAGCAGCAGCATTTAGAGGAAAATGTACGCCCTTATCTTCTCAAAAATAGACAAAATATGGTCTGTATTGCCAAATTAATGGAATAACTAAGTATTTAAGCAAAATAATTGTAGGATTGTCATATGCTACCTATAGAGATCCTTTATAGGACATCTTTTCCCGAAGGAAAAAGTACCTGATTCACTATGCTCAGGAACCTAAACGTACCATACCAAAAATAATGAAGTAAGGCGAAGCTTAATAGGTCGTATTATTCAGAGCTTTAGTAGGAGGACTCCGAGTAGAAAAATCCAAAGGATTCCTAAGAAATGCCAAAAGTAAACAGCTACTTCAGCATACCTTTCCTTCTTTTCTTCCCACTTCGCATAGACGTAAATTAGAAACCCTAAGCCTCCTATGAGGTGGAGGGCATGCATGCCGCTCAAGAGATAGAGGTACTGAAAGGGCAGCAAAAAACCCCGCCTTTGCTCTTCTTCAGCTAGCGCTTCTACACTCCCTTGTTGAAGGAATAATTCATACCAAGCATATCCTTGGATACACAAGAACACAATTCCAAAAATAAGCGAATAGTAAAATCCATTTTTTAGTTCACTATCCTTGTTGTTAAACCAACCTCGATGAAGTAAAAAGCTGCTTGCTAATAGGGTTAGTGTACTCACATAAAAAGGGGTAGGGACCCTTAGAGCAAAGCCTTCGATTGGCGGAAGCCACATGAAGGCATAGGTAAAGGCGCCAAAAAGAAGGCTGACCGTCAGCATCAACAACCACATGCCCATTTGTAAGGTAAACGGGGACGTATGTGGATATTTCTTTGCCTCTTGTTGCATACTGATAAAACTTCAGAAATGTATTTTTGTTTCTCTCTATTCAGACAGTAGATCTGCTATGTTCAAGCCCTGAAAATTTCCAGAGGACATCATTAGTATCACGGTTTTGGGTTCTATTCTTTGTTTGATCCTATTCATTAAATGAGAAATATCCTGGATAAAAGCTACATTTTTATGTCCAAATGCGGTGATAATTTCTTGGTCCTCGAGGGGCTTCATTCTCCTTTTTTCAAATTGCTTGGGGTTAACAAATACGAGGGCATCATCAGCTTCTTTCATTGTTTTATGGTACTGTGGGAGAAAGGAGCGATCGAGACTGCTGAAGGTGTGTAATTCCAGGCAAGCGATAAGCTTATGGTCTTTATAAGTATCTGCAACAGCTTGAACGGTAGCTTGTACTTTTTCGGGTGCGTGGGCATAATCCCGAATGATTTTCAATGTTGGACTTTCGAATGAGGTTTCCATTCTGAGTTTCGCCCCACCAAAGTCTTGTAGGTAACTCAAAAAGTCGCCTATCTCTAGGCCTAACAATTCACAAACCTCCCAAGCAGCTGCAGCATTGGCCATATTGTGTTTCCCGATAACGTCTAATGCCTGTTTCTTCCCCTCAAGCTTAATCTCCCATTTTTCCTCTTTCACCTTGTAGGAGGGGACTTTGAAGGGATATAAGTAATAGCTTTCATCCGGATTTTTCTCTATTAACTGTTTGAGGCGCTTGTCTTTTTCATTGTAAATAATGTCAGCTGCCTTTTCCAAAGATTTTAATAGCAAATCAAATTGCTCTACATATCCCTCCTCGGTTGGAAACACATTAATATGGTCCCAGGATATCCCATTGAGGACCAAAATATGGGGTTTGTAATGTAAAAACTTCGGCCGGGCATCTAGTTTAGAGGCTAGGTACTCATCCCCTTCAATAACAATGATAGGCGCTTCCTCCGAGAGCCGGACTGGATTGTCAAAGCCATCTACCTGGGCCCCTACAAGGTAGTCAAATTTCTTTCCTGCCTCCTGAAGCACATGCATGATCATTGCCGTAACAGAAGTCTTTCCATAACTCCCCGCAACTACGATTCTTTGCTTGTGTCGAGCATGTTCAAAGATAAATTCTGGGAAGGATTGGATAGCTAACCCCAGGTCTTTGGCAACGAGTAGCTCGGGATTGTCTTCAAAGGCGTGCATGCCTAAAATGACAACATCAATATCAGGGGTAATAACTTGAGGATTCCATCCTTTATAATCCGGTAAGAGTCCGTGCGCCTCAAGCTTACTTCGTGCAGGATCATAGATTCCATCATCAGAACCACTTACTTCATGCCCATTTTGTTTGAGGGCTATAGCCAGACTATGCATGATGCTACCACCGATAGCAATAAAATGGATTTTCATGCCGCAAAGAAAAAGTCGAAAAATGAGAATTGAAAATGAAGGGGAAGATTAGTTCATGGTCTAGGGTTAAATGGTATAATGGTTTACAGGCAGATAGTCGACAGTCAAGGGAAAATGGTCCATGGTAAAGTGGTCGGTGGTCCGTGGTAACCTTTGATACGAAATCAAGGTACGCTATTACCTATCGCCCCTTGGCAAGGGGTTGCGGTTCTCCCCTCAAATCATCATTAACTCTAAGGCGTTGCATTTTTAAACCACTTTTCGACAACCTTCTCGGCGGGCTTGCCGATTGGGGAATACCCCCGGTCTTGGGGTTGAGTAAAAGCGATGTAGCTAGGCCACTTCCACCAGAAAATACCTTTGCACCAGGGTTGTTCCTGCAAAGATGCTAGAACTACTTCATAGCACAAAGCCTGATCTTGGACCTTTGAAGACTTGCTACCTGCATATTCATGAGGCATTTGCCATGGAGCCTCTATGCTTCTAAACCCAATTTCTGTAAGCAAAACGGGCTTATTGTAGGTTTTGGATACCTGTTCAACCTTTTTTAGTTCTTTTTCAAGGTTCTTTCGGAGCTCATTTGAAGAAATCTGATTACTTTTTCCTAAGGGATAATAAAAATCTATGCCTACATAGTCCAGTTCGTCCCAAAAGGAAATTCCTTCAAATTCTTCTCCCCAGTTAGCGGCGTATACGAGCGGCCCAGAATATACCTGGCGAATATCCTGAATCAAGTCTCGCCATTTTTCTCCTTGTTCAAGTGTAGTATATTTTAGTTCCACCCCGATACAAAACACCTCTATTTCATACAATTCCGCAAGTAAAGCATAATGGAGAATCCATTTTTTGTAGTTTTCAAAAAATTGATCCCAATCTTCCTGGCTTTGCATACGCAGGTCTCCCGGCCAGGCTCCTCGAACCCAAATTTGGGGCTTCAGCAAGGTGCTCATCCCTTCCTCCTGAGCAAAGTGGGCAGACATGATGACACTCTCATCGTTCTCTCCCCCAGCAAAATTTGAAATGCCGAATTCGCTGGGTTTATTGATTGAACCGGTTCCGGTGTAGGGTACAATGGCAATAGAGTTTGCCCCTAAATTACTCATCCTATTAAGAGAGTTGGCAGCTTTTTGCGAAAGGTAACCATCGTAGATATTATACCCCTCATGTGCAAAGTTGAAGCCTTTAAAAGCCAGGTTTAATTCTGCTACTTTGGGGGTTTTAGGGACTTCAACTTCAGGTAATTTGCCTAAGTAGGCAAGCCAGTCTTTTTCCAATCTTTCAACCTGATCTCCTTGGAGCTCCCAATTCAAAAAGTTTGATTTTGAAATCTTTCCCTCCCATACCTGTTCTTTCAAAAATAAGGTCCATAGAGCACTTATACAGGCACGCATGAGTTGGGAATCTTCCCGTCCAGGGGCACTGAATAATTCTTTTAACGGAGGAATAGCACCTGCCATGAACAACTTTTTCCCCCAATACTTTACCCCTGAATCCTTCCATGGTTCGGAAAATAGGTTCGCCAAGCCCTGCTCCAAGAAATCTGACTTAGCCTGACCCCATTCCTCTCTGATAAGCATTTGGGTTAAAGGCGCTGTATTGACATAAGGGAAAGCCTTATGGGCGACAAGACATACCCTGTTTTTATCAAATTCTACGTGTGCCTGATCGGTATTGCCTATTTCTAAGCCCTTGGCTTCAACAGATTCAAATACATGTACAGGAAATTTTTGATGTGCACGCGCAACTCCAAGGGTTTTGCTCAAGGACAAATAAGCAAGTTCTGCTCCCTCTTTTATTCGCTGTTGCTCTAGCGGATCTATGGCGCCGTGTTGAATAAAAGTGAAGTGCTGACTCTTGGAATTTAACAAACCCTTGTTGAGGTAATCCCAATGGGATTGGGCTTGGTATTCCCACGGATTTTCTGGAGAATGGGAAAGGTATCCCATTACTAATCGCTCTCCACTACCCAACAATTCATAATCCCAGGGATTACGCTGGAAGCGATTATTCTCTTGGCTGTAGATAGTTTCTAAATAGGATAGCACCACCGAGTCCTGGGCACTGGTAATGAGACTCAGGCCTAAATATGGGTTGTGAGGATTGGGATGCCTTCTCATATTCCAAATCCTATCCGCCAAGGAATATGTTTTCTCGGCTAGTATGATACTATCTATTCCTAGTTTAAAGGGAAGGTTTGCAGAAAGCTCTCCCATCTTCTGGTTATTTCGGTAGGTCCCAACCAAGATTAACGAGTGCTTCTCTAAGTCCTCCTCCTGCACAGCAGAATCGGGCAAAACCCTAATAGAAAGACGGCTTCGTTGATTTTGTGCAAGCAGCTCCCCCAGTTTTTGGTACATTCCTGCAAATGTCCTACTTTCCCCTTTTGTCCCATAAATCCACAACATTTCACCATGCTCGTACATGGATCTTCTCAACATCCTAGGAGTAGTGGGGAGAGGCTTGCTTTCTTCTACTTCTACCTCTACGCTAGGCGCTACGGTAGAGCTTGATAGATCTTGTGCTTTTTGAGGGGATTGGCATTGCTGAAGCAGGCCAAGGAATACACATCCAATAAGGAACTTATCCATTTTTACGCGCTTTTAGGTCATTTCCTCAAACCCCAATCTTATACCCCACGTACAGGAATACATGTGTAAGTGGAATAAGTTTCAATTTATACATATTATTGCGAACAATTTTACTTCTTGTCAAAGTTTTCCAAGTAGCGCTTTGAACGCAATATCAAAAAGCAATACTTCGCCAAAAATCGCATATCCCAAACAACCCTACTTATTATGCTAAAACCTATTTCTAAATGCTTGTTGATCTTATTTTTTGGATCACTTATAGGCATTAATGCCTATTCTCAAGCACCTATGCCCGCCAAGCATATTGGGGAAATCCAACTGGAGCTCAGTCACCTCAACATCTTAGGAAGTGTGTTGTACGTTGCTGCCCACCCAGATGATGAGAACACGCGTTTGTTGACCTACCTAGCCCAAGGAAAAGGCTATAGAACAACCTATTTGTCGTTAACTAGAGGAGATGGAGGACAAAACCTTATTGGAGATGAAAAAGGTAGCCTACTCGGGCTTTTGCGCACGCAGGAGTTGCTGGCTGCACGAAAGCTTGATGGGGCTGAGCAAACCTTTAGCCGTGCGATAGACTTTGGATATTCAAAGACGCCTGAAGAAACCACTGACGTCTGGGACCGAGACGAAATTTTAGGAGATGTGGTTTGGGCTGTGCGTAAGTATCAACCGGATGTAATCATCGCACGTTTTGCAGAACCTGAAAGAGGGGGAGGAGGACATGGGCATCATACGACTTCTGCTATTATGGCTAGAGAGGCGTATCACTTGGCTGCTGATTCCAACGCTTATCCTGAGCAATTGGAGTTTGTAGACACCTGGCAGCCCAAGAAGTTGTTTTGGAACTTATATACATGGCGTCGCTGGCAACCCTCCGAGGAAGACAAATTGCAAATTACTAAAGTCAACATCGATGAATACAATCCTTTGCTGGGAAAGGGCTATGGAGAAATTGCCTCAGAAGCGCGAAGTATGCACCGTTGCCAAGCGTTTGGAGTGGCAAAACAACGAGGCGGACAAACGGAACAACTACTGTTGTTAGAGGGGCCAGAATCAGCGGCAAAAGCAGATATTTTCCAGGGAATTGATATCACCTGGAATCGTATTGGAGAAGATGGCCAAGCGATACAAGTAGCCATAAATAAGGCCATGAGTTCCTTTTCCCCATTTAATCCTGCCAAAGCCTTGCCTGACCTGCTTGACTTATATAAACTCTTAGAAGGGAAAGAGGGATACTGGTATGGCGTGAAGCGTAAAGAGGTAAAAGACCTTATAGCCTACAGTGCTGGCTTGTATTTCGAAGCTAATTCCTATGACTTCCAAGTCGCCCAAGGGGATACTTTGCGTATGTCCACAGATGTTATTCTTCGAGGCCAACTACCCGTAACCTTGAAACAAATCATTTGGGGAGCATCTGAAGATACTACATTTGTTAACAACCCGCTCAAGCGCAGTAATTTAGTAAAAATCCAATCCAAGGCACTTTTAGCCAAAGATCATCCACTGAGTCAACCCTATTGGTTGGAGTCAGAAGGAAAAAAGGGAATTTTCTCCGTTTCCAACCAAGAAAAGATTGGTTTGCCTGAAAGCCCTGCATCCTTTTGGAATACATACATCTTTCAATTTGGAGAGGAAAATCCTGTTGAGATTTCCTACGAAAGCCCTGTTGTACACAAATATGTTGACCGGGGAATAGGCGAACTCTATCGCCCCCTTGTAGTTAGCCCAAGGTTGACAGCTAATATATCAAAGAAAGCCTATCTCTTCGCAAGTCTAGCTGAGCAAGAAGTTAAAGTTCTTCTTCGATCCTTCGCAGAAGGGTCCAATAAACAAACTGTGGTATTTGATGTACCAGAAGGGTGGAAGGTCGAGCCACAGACCATGGATATTGAATTTGCTTCCAAGGGAGAGGAAAAACTTATTTCTTTGAAGGTATCTCCTCCGACAACGCAAACCACCGGGTATTTACAAGTCAAAAGTGAAGATGGGAAAATTATACAAGGCATAACAGAGATTAAATACGAGCACATCCCTACTCAAACCGTATTTGCCCCTGCAACCTCCAAACTTACCAAAGTGAATGTAGATATTCGGGGGAGTAGGCTTGCTTACCTCATGGGATCGGGCGATGAAGTTCCACAAAGCCTGGAGCAAATGGGATATCAGGTAGATTTCTTGGAAGAGGAAGAAGTAACTGCCGAAAACCTGCGAAAGTACGATGCAGTTATTGCAGGTATACGCTTATACAACACCAGAGATCGAGTGGGATATCTGCAGCAAGAGATATTGGAATACGTTCAAAATGGGGGCAATTATATCGTCCAATACAATACCACAAGGGGATTGAAGGCGAATAACATAGGGCCCTACCCCCTTTCACTTTCTCGCGATCGAGTTTCCGTAGAGGAAGCGCCTGTCACCATTCTGGAGCCTATGCACCCTGCTTTTAATACCCCTAATAAAATCACTCAAGCAGACTTTGAAGGATGGATTCAAGAAAGGGGGCTCTATTTTGCCGGAGAATGGGATGAAAAATACCAACCTCTCTTAGAAATGAATGACCCTGGAGAAGATCCTAAAAAAGGTTCTTTGCTCGTCGCACAATATGGAGAAGGGTACTTTGTATACACAGGAATTTCCTGGTTTCGAGAGCTCCCCGCAGGGGTTCCAGGCGCCTATAGACTTTTTGCAAACTTGGTATCTCTGGGCAAAGAGAAGATGGAAAGCGAGGAGATTACAGAAGAGAAATAGTAGGGTTGGTTGAATGGTCCACAGCTAAATAGTCCACAGTTAGGGCCTCTTCACACTTAATTATCATTATCCATATCAACTATATTTCTGTGGACCATGGACTATCTAACTAATTTACCCTAATTCTTATGACAAAAGATGATCCTCAATGGCAAAAGGACCTACAAAGTCTTTTTCCGCTCTTTAAAACCTGGAAACAGCTCTATCGATTTGTGTTAGTTGAGTTGTTCGCTTTGATCGTGTTATTTTACCTGTTTAGCCGCGCATTTGCATGAGGACACTGGACTGGATTGTATTAGTTGCTACTACCTTGCTCATTGTCATTTATGGGATTTGGAAAAGTAGGGGGTCCAAAAATATCGAAGCCTACCTCATGGGCAATCGCCAAATGAAATGGTGGACCATTGGTCTTTCTATTATGGCGACGCAAGCGAGTGCGATCACCTTCCTTTCCACACCGGGCCAGGCTTTTGACGATGGGATGCGTTTTGTCCAGTTCTATTTTGGACTGCCCATAGCCATGGTATTAATTGCCATTTTCGCCATTCCCATTTATCGCCGCCTAAAAGTATATACTGCCTATGAATACTTGGAACAGCGTTTTGACCTTAAAACTCGCAGTTTAGGCGCACTGCTTTTTCTCGTTTCCCGCGGCCTTGCAGCCGGCATGACCATATACGCTCCTGCAATTATCATGGCTGTGATCTTGGGTTGGTCTATAAACCTGACCTGTATCGCTATAGGAACAGTAGTAATAATTTATACCGTTTCTGGGGGAACACGCGCAGTGAGTTATACCCAGCAACAGCAAATGGTTGTTATCCTTGCAGGTATGTTCATTGCTGCAGCTGTAATGATATGGAAGTTTCCCCCAGACATTTCCTTTATGGACTCCCTTCATATCGCTGGAAAAATGGGAAAACTCAATCCCATAACAGTTCCTGAGTCCTTGGAAACCTTTGATCCAAAGGATCGATACAACCTCTTTTCTGGTCTTATTGGAGGGACTTTTCTCGCACTAGCCTATTTCGGTACAGATCAATCCCAGGTACAACGGTATCTGGGGGGCAAGTCTGTTGCAGAAAGCCGAATTGGGCTATTACTCAATGGGATGATCAAAGTTCCGATGCAGTTTCTCATACTCTTTGTAGGCATCCTTATGTTTGTATTCTACCAATTTGAGACCCCTCCCCTATTCTTCAATGAAGTGGAAACCCAGAATATCCTTCAAAGTGATAAGGGAAATGAATACCGCGCCATGCAAGAACAGTTCAATGAGGTGCATTCCAATAAGCAACTCGCTTTGAGAAATATGCTTACAGCGATTGAAGGTGGGAACGAAGATCAAGTAGAGGAACTGCAAAAACGAGTTATTTCCCTGGATACCACTGCAAGGGGAATTCGAACCCGAAGTATTGCACTCATGGAGGAGAATAACGCCGCTGTTGACAAAAATGACTTGGATCAGGTATTCCTAAGTTTTGTTATGAATCACCTTCCGGTAGGATTAGTAGGCCTATTGATTGCCGTTATTTTGGCGGCTGCTATGTCTTCAACCGCTGCGGAACTCAATGCTCTGGCAACCTGTACCCTTATCGATGTATACAAGCGCAGGGACCAACAACTTCAGCTAGATAGATCTGAAACTCATTACCTTAATGCTTCTCGAGTGTTCACCTTTGCATGGGGTATTTTTGCCATTCTCTTTTCCCTATTTGCCGACCAATTGGGAAATATGATCCAAGCGGTTAATATTATAGGTTCCTTATTCTATGGAACCATTCTGGGCATGTTTGTTGTCGGTTTTTTTACGAAGGGAATTGGAGGAACTGCTACGTTCTGGGGGGCAGTCCTTGCCGAGTTATTGGTTGTATCCTTATGGATTTTACCGCAGTGGTACCCTGATTCCCTTAGCATCCTAGATATTGGTTTTCTTTGGTTTAATCTTATTGGATGTCTTGCTGTGATGCTTTTTGCTATTTTGTTTCATGTTTTCTTAGGGAGAAAATAGGTAAAAGAGGGGTATCTACCTGAGAAACCTATCGAGTTTCGGCTGCTTCCAATAAAGGTAAATATGTCAGCTGCTGACTGCGTATTTCCCTTCCAAACATTCCGGCGATTTTGTAAACAGCCTCGCGAAGCGGCCATGCTTGGCGTATAGAAAGGTTAGTCATAGCTGCAGCAGAGAGCGTATCGGAAGGGATTAGTAACAAAAAGCTAGAACCTCCAGGAGAAGATCCGCCATGGTGCATTACATGGACGGTTTCAGAATATCCCAAGAGCTCTGACTCCCAATCATTTCGAAAGCCCATTGCATAATTTTGGGGATTTGGCTTATCATTTTCCAGCGGAACGGACAGAAATTCTGGGGAGGAAGGACTAATGCCTCCAAGCTGGCCTGTCATAAAGGCGCCGCCCATTGCCACTAAGTCGGAAGGGGTTGTTAGTATTCCCCCACCAGCCCATTTATAGCTAGGGTCTGGCCCTTCCATATGAACCATTCGCTTCAGTATACGGGTATAGGGTTTTGCCCGGGTAAGGTTTTCTACTGTCATATCGTCAGGTGCGGTACTCTGCATCTTTGAAGGAACCCATACAGATTCCATTGCGAGATCCAGGTAGCTTTCCCCGGTAGCTTTTTCCATGGCTGAACTCAGCAGGGTAAATCCATGGGTTGAGTATTGGAAATTGGTGCCCGGCTCGTATTGAAGCGTGTCATCAATAAACATTTCCAGCGCATCGTCAATGTTGTCGTAGTGCTTTTGAGAAAACTGCTCCTGAAAGAAAGCGGGATGGCCTGGAGCAGCATAATGCCGAATACCGCCCGTATGGGAGGCAAGTTGTCTTAAGGAGGGTTGCCAAGGTTTCCCCTGGAATTTTGAAACGTATTGGTCAATGGGTGCATCTATTTCTAGTTTTCCCATTTGAGCCAATTGTGCAGCAGCAAGGCCTGTCATGGATTTGGAGATACTTCCTGCTCGGTATTGAGTTTCTAAAACGCTTTCCTTTTCCTCCTTAATATCTGCCTTTCCCAAAGCAACTGCCCAGTACCGCTCATTATCTATACTTACAGCCACAGATATAGAAGGAAGTCCTAGTTGAGAAGCTACCTGCTGTACAAGAATAAGAGAACTGTCTGCAACCCCTCTGTAGGTATCAGAGCGTATAAATTCCTCGTTAACTTTTAAGGAACCTTGGGGTAAGGCTGGCTGAAGAAGAATCCAGGATAAGCCTGCTAAACAGATGATACCGATTATTGAAAAAAAGAGGGCGAGGAATCGCCCGATCCATTTGAATAAGGTTTTCATGAAGTAGGAAAAGTTAATTGGCTATATTCCATGTAAGAGATGGGAATGTAGGCTGAAAGTTGGAATCTTAGAGCTTCCCACTGCCCTGTCTTACTATCCTCTCTCCTTATGCCGTTCCATGATTTCTATCCAATTAGTAAAAATAATCCCCTTTTCCTGTAGAAATTTTTTCATCTCAGGATCAGCAAACATTTGGGCCTCCCAGACCCGCTGTTGCCAGGAATTGGTAATCTTTTTGAGGTTCTCCGTTTCTACGGAAGGATGAAAAATGATTTCCGTTAGCCCTGGCTGGAGCGAGGAGATGAGTTCCCTAAATTTCAAACATTTGTCTTCATATGAATCCCCATTAGGAGCGGAGGAGAAGTAATCTAACTTAGGCAAAGTGTATGCATTCACATATCCAATCATCTCTTTATCTATGGGATAGCCTTGAGCCTTAAACCCTTCGACAATCGCAGGATTATTCATGTCCAATACCATAGCAGGGATTTGATATTCCTCTGCGACTTTAAGGTAAGCCTGCGTATATTTAGCATTTGCATATAAAGTACCCATATGGGTATCCATATGACTAGGGGAATAGCCCAAGGATAGGGCTTTTTCTACTTGGGCACGAATTTCTGTTTCAACTTCATCCGCAGAAGCGTTCATTGCCACTTGTATCACTTTTCTCCACAGTTTCCCTTCTGAATCCAGCAGGCCTGGAATTGAATCTGAAGGACTGATCCCAGCCCAACGCCAAGTCTTCCATTCGCTGGTCAAGGTTAGGTGCACGCCAATATCGTGTTGGGGATTTTCCTTCGTCCATTCCATCATTTCCTCAGCATATTCACAAGGCATCATGACTGCTGCAGATTGGATGTGCCCTCCCTTAAGGTATTGCTGGGCAGAAATATTTGCCTCCTTACACATGCCAATATCATCCGCATGAAGGATCAATACAACTTTATCCTTAGGATATCCCAGACGTTCCGCCCAGGTGGGTTGTGCCATTATTTTTGCCCCTAATAGACATATTATACATACAAAAGAAAGGCTTGAGGTATTCATTTTATGAAGAATTTTTGATAATTTAAGCTTGATAAATTATGGGTAAAAAGAAAGCCTAGAGTTAATAAATGTCCAATTTTTCCTCGAAAAAATTATTCAAATGTTATGGAAGTATTATGGCAAGTTTACCGGAAAAGGTTAACTTGCTGTTAGAAAAGGCTTTGAGTACCCATTAAACTGGGTCTAACAAATGAAATACTACTACCTTCGCATGTCTGTGCATTCGAGATTATTCACCAATCTCCTATTTTCTCCCCTGTTACTAGGGATTTTTCTCTTTTCAGGATTTGCTCTATATGGCCAAACAACCATAAATGGAGTAGTCATGGACGAAAATACGGAACAACCACTTGTGGGAGCTACCGTTTTAATCCTGGGACAACAAGCAGGAGGCCTTACAGATGGAGCTGGAAAATTTATTATCAAATCTCCCATTTCTCCTCCATTTGAGATTCTGATCACCTACTTTGGTTTTGACTCATTACAATACAGAGTGGAATCTACGCAGAAACAGCTCAAGTTTCGCATGGTAGAATCTGCCTTTAGTACAGATGAGGTTATCATTACCTCATCTGCATTGTCGGAAAAGCAACGAGAGCAACCTCTTACGGTCGAATCTCTAAGTATCAATGCGATAAAGGAAACCCCAGCGGTAAGTTTTTACGATGCCTTGGGCTCTCTCAAAGGGGTAGACCTAACCTCAGCCAGCATGGGCTTCAAAATCATCAATACACGAGGTTTTAACAGTACTCGGCCTGTACGATCGCTTCAAGTTATAGATGCGATTGATAACCAAGCCCCAGGCCTCAACTTTTCGGTTGGGAATTTTGCGGGTTCATCAGAGTTAGACGTAGAATCTGTTGAAGTAATCGCTGGAGCTAGTACAGCCCTGTACGGTCCTGGAGCCTTTAATGGGGTGATAAGTATGAAAACCAAAGACCCCTTTCTTCATCCTGGATTGTCTGCCATGGTTAAGGTAGGAGAAAGAAACTTGCGAGAGGGTGCTATACGGTACGCAAGTTCTTTTACCAATAAAAACGGGAGGAAATTTTTGGGCTACAAGCTGAATGTATCTTATTTTGAGGCGGATGATTGGGAAGCCGATAATTTTGATCCCACCGACCAAGCTATAGAAGATTTTGCAGAGGAAGGTATTGGCTTTCAAGATATCCTCATAAATCCTGGTGGCTATGATGCAATCAATCGCTATGGGGATGAGCAGCGAAATAATTTTGGCGGAAGTGCTGGTAGGTTAAACTTTCCAGGGTTAGGCCAATTTTATCGAACCGGATATAACGAAGTAGATTTGGTCGATTACGATACGGAAAACCTAAAAGTGGCGGGCTCTATCCATTGGCTACCCACCAAGAACATAGAGGCTACATATCGCTTTAACTGGGGACAAGGAACGACTGTATTTCAAGGAGATAACCGCTACAGCCTCAATAATCTCTCCCTCCAGCAACACATTGTAGATGTAAAGGGTGAAGGAGAGAAAAGCAAATGGTCAGTTCAGGCTTACCACACGGTTGAAGATGCCGGCGACTCTTATGATGCCGTATTCACAGCATTACTCCTTCAGGATGAAGCAAAACCCAATGATTTAGCCCAGTGGACGCAAAACTATGGAAACTATTGGTCCCAGAATATAACCAATCAGGTACGAGGTCTACCAGGGTATCCTGATCCTAGAGATCCTGCCATTCAACCGTTATGGTTCAATCCCGAAACCCAGGATTCTATCTTCGCGTTGGTCAATCAGGTCTTGGCGGATAACAATGAGCAATTACAAACCTGGCATGATGAAGCTAGGGCATTTGCCGATGGCCCAGGAGTTGGTACTACCCTGTTCCAGGAGCGTTTTGAACCTGGCACTGCCAGATTTGATGAATTGTTTAACGAAATTATTTCTAGGAAGACCTTCACCGAAGGGGGATCCGGGTTTATCAGCAGTTCCTCACTCACCCATATACAAGGCAAATACCAATTTGAGACCTCTGTTTTTGATGATATAAGTATTGGGGCTAATGCACGATTATATACCCCCTATTCTGAAGGGACTATCTTCTCTGATACAGCAGGAGGAGAGCGAATCACCAATTTCGAATATGGCTTGTTCACACGTCTAGAAAAGCGGGTCATGAATGACCGCCTGATATTTACGGGAACCGCTCGTCTGGATAAAAATGAAAACTTTGATTACCTATTTTCACCCGCCTTAACGGGCGTATTCTTGCTAGACCAAAACAATACCTTTCGCTTGTCTTTTGGTTCCGCAATACGTAATCCAACCCTTCAGGACCAATTTCTATTTTATAATTTAGGTACGGCCATTTTGATAGGAAACCTCAATGGAGTAGACTCTTTGATAAATATTGATTCCTACCGAGATTATTTAGATTCACCCGATCTCGATAGGGATATACTCCAATACTTCAATACGGATGCGGTGAGACCGGAACAGGTCCGCTCCATTGAAGGTGGGTACAAAGGAACCTTATTTGACAACAAGGTATTCATTGACGCTAGTTATTACTTCAGTTGGTATCGCGACTTTTTAGGGTTTCGCTTAGGGGTAGATGCAGATTTTGACCCGAGGTTTCCGTTTCCAATCAATCAACAAGTGTTTAGAGTATCCGCCAATTCAGAAGACCAGGTAAGTACACAAGGCTTTTCCGTTGGGTTGAACTACTATTTTGCAAAGGATTTCCTTGTAGGAGGAAACTATTCCTGGAATGTCCTGGACAGAAGGGGATCTGATGACGAGATTATTCCTGCTTTTAACACCCCAGAGCATAAGTTTAACCTGGTTCTGTCAGGACGCGATTTTAACATTGGCAACCTACGCCACCTGGGATTCAATATAAACTACAAGTGGGTAGAAGGATTTTTATTTGAGGGATCTCCACAATTTACTGGAAGAATCCCTACCTATGATATGCTGGATGTTCAAGCGAATATTCGCGTACCCTCCTTGTATAGCACTTTCAAAATTGGTGCTTCCAATGTATTGAACAATTTGGTGTTTCAAACCTATGGAGGACCCAGAATCGGACGAATGGGATATTTTTCCGTCGTATTTGATATGGATAAACTGTAGGCGATGTCAGAAAATGGAATCCTTTGATGGGGAGGAGTCATACAATATTTTGTAAAATAAGAAACTCTTTAACTAACATTCATAACGCAATTACTTTATCGTTTTTCAAAAACGGGCAACTAACATCACTCAATTATGAAGAAACAAATTTTACTTACCCTTACCCTCCTTGGATTGAGTATTGGGCTTTTCGCCCAGACTCGCTACATGGATGAAGTTTTCTCGGAAGTTTCTGTTGAAGCGGACATCGTCTTTTCCACAAACTTCGGCTTCTTTAGTGGATTTGCCGCTGAGGATACCCTGAAAATGGATATCTATCAGCCTATGGGTGATACGGTATCCAGTCGCCCCTTGATCATCCTTATGCACCCTGGTAGCTTCCTCCCAAAGGGAATTAATACGCTTCCTTTTGGGGATAGAAAAGACAGTGCTATGGTTGAAATGTGTACCCAATTTGCCAAGCGTGGATTTGTAGCCGTTGCTAGTAGCTATCGCGCTGGTTGGAATCCAGCTTCCTCGGACCAGGATGTACGTGGAGGTACCATTATCACAGCAAATGTTTTGGGAGCTTTGGATGCAAAAAATTGCATCAGGTTCTTCCGTCAGGACGCTGCTGGAGATAATACCTACAGAATTGATCCTGACAAGGTTACACTTGGCGGAACCAATACGGGCGGATATGTAGCGCTTGCAGCTAATAACTTTGACGAACCTGCTGACCTAGAACTGCTAAAATTTAGAAACTCTATGAGTGGGGAGTCTTATTTTGACACAACTTTACATGGAAACTTCGATGGAGTAGGCGGTTCAGTCAACGTAATTCAGTACGAAGGAATCGATGGAGATCCTAACCTTATCCTGAATATGGGAGGAGCTGCAGGGGATACGAGTATCTTCAACGAAATGGATGCCCCAGTTGTATCTATTACAGGACGCAATGACCCACTGACCCCTGATAGTGTAGGGGTAGTAGTAGTATCAGGAGCTGGAGGGGTCGTGCCCGTAATTGAGGTACATGGCGGCTTAGTAACCTCGCGCTACCTCACATCTATTGGTGTAAATAGCGTATTTGGATCGGTAAGTGGGGACCCCTACACAGAGCGAGCCGAGGCCAATCTCTTATTGACAGGAAAAGATCCAGCAGATTATCTAGGCTACTACCAAATCCAAGATCCAGCAACGGGTTATGAGCCTTGGGGATGGTATGACCCCAATGATCCAAATATTGCACAAAGTACGGATCCTGACAGTGCCAACTTTATCCCTGGAGCTACAGGATCAGGCTCTCGTGCAAATCCCTTTGCTACGAAGGAAAAAGCCCTTGCGCATATTGATACAGTAATGGGATTCTTTGTCCCTAGAGCCATGGTAGCCTTAGGTCTGAATATGGAGGACTCGATAGGGACTTCTATTGATCAGAACTTAAGAATAGATGCGGGATTAGATATCTTCCCTAACCCTACAGCCAATACCTTGACAATTCGTGTAGGAAATTCTGCTATGCCTATTCGCGGTATGCAGTTGATCGATATGTCAGGACGTGTAGTTGCTTCCCTAACAGCTACAAGAGCATATGAATATACGCTGGAAAGGAACCGACTCGTTGACGGAGTTTATGTATTGAAAGTCGACTTTGATGCAGGCTCAGTCACTGAAAGGGTTCTCTTTGCAGGGAACTAAACACAATGTTTGAGAAAATGCAGGAATACCCCTGCATTTTCTTTTTTCATTTATTCCATTCCCTCTCCATGATTCGCAGAAAGTATTGGACCCTGTACCTTCTCTTACTTCTCCCCCTTTTGGGTTATCCCCAATCCCTTTCCGTTGACAAAATTGAACCTCCTAATTGGTGGGTAGGTATGGAATGGGATACGCTTCAAGTAATGGTATATGGAAATAGCCTGAACGAAGTTTTCGTATCCATTCAACCTGAAGGGCCTCAAATCATAAAGACGCATCTTCTTAAAAATGATAATTATGCAATCGTGGAGCTTTACCTCCCTCCAGATCTGCGTAGCCAGAATTATGAACTGGTTTTCCACGGAGAAAATACTAGTATCCGTATTCCCTTTCCCTTATTGGAGAAAAATAAGCAGCCCTATCGGATTCAAGGGTTTGATGCAAGTGATGTGGTGTACCTCATAACCCCAGACCGTTTTGCCGATGGAGATTCTACCAATCAAAGAGCTGTAGGAATACAGGATGAATATTACCCTTCCCGCCCCGGAATGCGTCATGGAGGGGATTTACAGGGAATCATGGACCACCTGGATTACCTGGAAGATTTGGGGATTACCGCATTATGGTTAAATCCTGTTCTGGAGAATGCGGGAAAAAACAGCTACCACGGGTATGCCTGTACAGACTTGTATCGAATAGATCCTCGTTTAGGAACCAATGAATTGTACAGGGAATTGGTAGATTCCGCCCACCAGAAAGGGATAAAGGTCATATTTGACCATATCAACAATCACATTGGCATCAAGCACCCTTGGATGTCGGATTTACCTATGGAGGATTGGGTAAATGGAAGCATAGAAGAACACTATAACAACAAACACTACAAAAAGGCTATTTCAGATCCATATGCTGATTCCATGAGCAAGGAAATGTTAAATGAATTTTGGTTTGTGGATGGCATGCCAGATCTCAATCAGCACAATCCTTTTTTGGCAAAATACCTTATACAAAATACCCTTTGGTGGATTGAATATGCAGGAATCGATGGGATTCGAGAAGATACCTACCCCTACCCGTTTCAAGACTACATGGCAGATTGGGCAAAAGCAGTGATAACAGAATATCCATCCTTCAATATCGTAGGAGAAATATGGGATATGAGACCCTCGTACCTAGCACGCTTTCAGCAAGGAACCCTTTTCCGCCGGTCTTTTGACAGCCATCTTCCAAGCCTAATGGATTTCCCCCTCTCGCAAGCCTTTCGGGATTTTATTCGTGGGGAGGGGCGTCTACGGGACGTATATGAAGTATACGCTGATGACTTCGTATATGCCGATCCTCAAAATCTTATGGTCTTCTTGGATAACCATGATATGACAAGGGCTATTTTTGAAGCAGAAAAACGTCCTGAACGGGTAAAACTAGCCCTTGCATTCCTTCTTACAGCCCGAGGGATTCCCCAACTATTCTATGGAACAGAAATCAATTTATATGGAGGTAAACGACATATAGATTTGAGAGAAGATTTCCCCGGAGGCTTCCCTTACCATACGCGATCTGCCTTTACTCAGACAGGTAGATCAGCCTATGAAAACGACATGTTTGATTACCTCCAAAAACTCCTCAAGTTAAGAAAAAAGCATCCTGCCTTATCTGTTGGAAAACTCACACATTACCCCCCAATAGATGAGATATACATGTACCTGAAGGAACAAGAGGGGGAACAGTACTGGATCATTGCCAATGGAAATGAGGAGAAAAAGGAAGTTCCACTATGGGATATTCAGCATAAGCTTGAAGAAGTTGTCCAACTAGAAAACTTATTAGATGATACCCGTGCAGATTTTTCTATTCAAAAGGGAATAGATATTCAACCTATGGAGGTGAAAATATTCAGACTGCTAAAATAAGGGCAGACTTTGCTACTCCCCTATTCCCCCATTACCCTATCCACTAAGGAACCAACGGGATGGTAATGCTTAACCAGAATAACTGTTCGATCAGTTGCCTTTGCGACAGTTTCGGGAATACTGCCAAATAGGATTTGCTTGAAATATCCGGTGCGCGTAGCCCCAAGGACTAGGACATCGTGATCTTGGGCCGCGGTGAGAATCCCTTCTGAGATGGAATCTGCTTTGAGGAACTCTTTTTGAATGGTTTGGCCATTTTGAGCACTTAATTTTGAATGAAGTTCCTCCAAACCCTCTTCCACTGATTTTTTGGGATTGCTACTAGATTCCGTTTCGTACACAGCACCTAGGGTAAGTTGGGCCTTTATTTGTTTGACAATAGAATATACATATTCGCTTGCCTTTTTAGCATGAGTGCCTCCAGCATGCGTGAGGAAAAATCTATTCATAGGAAGCGAACGGTTGAGTTTTACCAACATAATGTCGGTTCGAGCATTTCTTACAATGGCATCGGTAATTTCTCCTAGAATTACCTGACGAGTAGAAGGAAAACCCTTCCAGCCCATCAGAATCAAATCTACCTGTCTCTCGCGAGCCGTCTCTAAAATTGCTCGGGCAGGGCTATGGCCTACCCTCAGGAGACAACTGACAGGAATTCCTCCTTCCTTTGCAGCATTTTCAGCAAGGTCCAACAAGCTTTTTTCCGGATTGAGGTATTCAGCCTCTTCTGTTGGTACAATTTGCTCAGGAACGGTAACTACTCTCAAGGCAATGATCTCCCCCTGTCTGTCCTTAGCAATTGCACTGGCTAATTTCATCAACTGCGGAACATTTTTGGGGTTTGATAAAGGGACCAGAATTCTAAAATTCCCCCCTTGTAAAGAAGCTCGCTCTAAGGCTACACGCGAAGGAACTCCTTCCAATATAGATTCATCGGGCTGTCTACCCTTCCAGATAAAAAATGCGAGTACTCCTAAAATCAAGGTGGCCAAAGCCATAAGAACTGGAGTAGTATGATGTAGAATTTGGCTAAGAAGGTAAAGGTTTGCCAGAATCCCTAGAGTAGGTAGTAAGGGTACTAGTGGCACCTTGAAGGGTCGTTCAATCGAAGGGTATTTTCTTCTATGAATAATTAAGGCTGCATTTACAAGAATCAAAACTAGAAGGAGAACGGTATCTGCAAAATGGGCCAGATCTTCTAAGGGTAGGCTTATGGAAAAGATCAGAATCGTTCCCCCAACCAGCATAACAGATACAATGGGCGTCTTGGTATTGGGATCAATAAATCCAAATGCTTTGGGAAAGTGTCCTAACTGGCTCATTGCCAAGGTAACCCTGGATCCCGCCATAATTGAGGCATTTGAGGCGGAAACCATCGAAAAGATGGCTCCAGCAACAATGACCATTCCCCCGATAGGGCCCAGGAACTGGGTAGCAGCTACTCCCATAGCAGCTTCAGTATATTCTGTAAGACCAGCAGCAACAACAACAATGATAACCAAAATGTAAAGGACCGTTACAATTCCCATAGAAAGGAAAATTGCTCGGGGAATGGTTTTAACGGGGTTTTTCACCTCACCAGCAGTAGCTGCAATGGCAGAAAAACCAAAAAATGTGATAAATACCATAGCAGCAGTACTTCCTATCTGGACGATGTCCGTGCTAAACTTATCAATAATCCCCTGAACATCAACGCTACCTATTCCTCCAATGATAAACCAGCCCAATAAGAGAACCTTGCCTACGGTGACAAAGACCTGAAAGCGCCCACTCTCTTTTGTACCTTTCATATTTAATAGAATGAGCCCTACTAACATAATAACGCCTGAGAGGCTTTCCATGGGGGTTTCCCAAATAAATTCGTAGAAATAGCTAGACAAACTGGCAATATAAAATGCACAGGAAGCAGTATAGCCTAGGACAAGTGCCCAGCCCACAAAATAGGCTAAAGGAGAAGAAAAGGTTTTTCGCGCATAGAGATACCCTTCTCCAGAATTGGGGTAAATAGATACAAATTCACAATATGTCAATGCAGTAAAGGTTGCGACTAAAGCTGCCAAGCCAAAGGATAAAATTGCTGCAGATCCCACATTTCGAATGGCAAGACCAGATAACGTAAAAATCCCTGCCGCGATCATCGTTCCGACACCTATTGCCAAGATAGTAGTCAGGCCCATATCTCTACTCAGTTCTGCCTGTATCCCGTTGGAATCGGATTCATGTCCTTTCATAAATTTCGGTTTATTCGTTCCAGGTTTAGGGTTTAATTAACTGTCTAATCTACTCACTAGCTAGATATTTATCCTAATTTTCTTAGAAATGTTCTTGTTAAACGTTGGCCCTAATAGTTTTCATAGCCAAATCAAGTCTCTTTTTTTGGAATATCAGTATGTGATATTGGGGATTTGGGCCAAAATCATCTAAGCTCTCTTTTCCTAAATCTATTGTATACCTCGTAAGTGAATACTCCTCAAATTTCATTGACAACCTGTTCTTCGGTGCAATCGTGGGAGTTGCCCAAATTTTTTTGTTTAAAAATTGGATTCGTTCCTCAAGGATTGCTAGAGCGTACCTTAAGGCAGAAGACTTTGCAAACCATGCAGTTTGGTTAATGAACTTACACAAATCATGGTAATTATTGGAATCTAAATAATATTTGATTTTTAGGATATAGTATCTACTTCCCATAACACATTTAACTAAGTCTAACATAAGGTAAATCTTAAATTTTTCTGTCAGCTTATTCATCAAACTAAAAGATAAAACAAAATTATTTTGAGAAAATTTCGGTAACCATTCTCTTACCTACGGCAAAATGCAGATATCCGGGGGGGGGGGGAGTTTTACTGAATATTCTTATCAGGATACTAAAAGGGGGGGGTAAACCTAAATACCCATCAAAAAGGCAGAATACTGTTATTTTGGATTTTTCCTATAAAAAATAGCGCTTAAAATCGAAGGTATAGTAGGGATAAATTTTCCTTTTTATTATGGCTTTATTAAGTGATGCATTTTTGTTTCGCTACCTACCTTTATCCCCACTAAATACGTCCCTGAAGGTAAGGAAGACAAGTCTATTTCAAACACATCCCGATCTTGAGTACTAAGAGAGGTACTGTAAACCAAATGTTTAGCCCCATTCTGTATACTAATATCTATTCTGTTGCCTTCTCCTTCAAGCAATAAAATGGTCAAATTTTGGTTAAAGCCCATTTCTTCGATGTGTATTTCCAGGTTTTCGTTTTCTTCTGAAGCATGTGTAAAGGCTGGAGTTGAAGCATATGCAAAAACCTGAGTTACTAATAAGAAAATAATCGTAAGGATGTTCAGCTTTTTCATTTGAATTATTTTTTGATGATGTGAATTAATTACTATACAAAAATGATGATTTAACCTTTGGTTTGATCTCCATTAACGATAATCGAAAGACATCAGGAGACTAATGCTTCATTTTGTTCGATAATTAAAATATAGGGCTCAGAAGGCCATAAATGAGGTTTTTCGAGGCTCTTAGTCGGTAAACGAACAGAAAATACAGATAGGTAGTAGAATAGAAGGGATGGATAGATTCACAAAAATCATTAAACAACTTATTTTGATTATTTGATATTACTTCATTCGTCTTTTTTTGCAGTTTAACCTTCTCTTTTGAAGGTTGATAGTCTAATTAAAGGCCTGACCAGCATAAATCTTTATTTTTAAACGATTTTCATATTTTTCAAAAAAAATATTTTTCTCGATTGATTACATAATGCCAATTTTTAAGAGAAGTATTCACTTGCAGATATTGGTATTTTGGCTTTTAAACTCCTTAGGACAAACCTTTGCCATCCAAGGGGAGGCCGCTACTGATTGTGAAATGAATGAAGTGTCCCTTGTCTTAAACCTAGATGATTACCCTGAAGAAACCAGTTGGACCATTCAGGATGATGGAGGATCAACTGTTGCCTCAGGAGGAGTTTATAATTCAGAATCTCCATCTAGTACATTAGAACTCAGTATTTGCCTAGAAGACGGGGAGTATACCTTCATCATCTATGATGATTACGCTGATGGAATATGCTGTGGCTATGGAAATGGATCTTATAGCTTGACAGATAATCAGGAAAATGTATTGGCCTCGGGAGGAGAATTTGATGATTCAGAAAGCACTACTTTTACCCTACCTTATGTAGATGAACCCCTTCAGGTAGAAATATGTGGTAACGGGTTGGATGATGATGGGGACGGCTATACAGATTGTGCGGATTCTGACTGTTCCTCAAATGCAAACTGCAATCCTGATGTGGCTATTATTTGCCTGGAGGAAATTAGCGAGCCAGTCATTTGCGACAACTGCAATGAGTCTTCTATCATCTCCCTAAAACTACAGAATAGTGGACCTGATCCTGCGACGAATACGATTCTCCAGTATACCTTACCAGATAACCTCGATTTTGACGCCACAGTTTCAAGTTCAGGCTGTTCGGAGTCAAATGGAGTAATTACCTGTAATGTAGGGGGAATTAACGTTGGTGAAAAAACGGAGGCAATAGAAATTGGCGTACGCCCCAGGTGCGGCCAAATCAGCGAACCCACCGATGGAGGGGAATTGACAGTAGATTCAGATGAACTTAATGCAGGAGAGGATTTTGAAAAAAAATTCTGGTTTCGCAATGGTGGGCCCAATGAAGTTAATGGTGGAAGCTTTCTGGACGTTTGGCCAGGTACCTATGGGTCAAATCCCACGCCTGATGACAACTGTAATGATCTGCCAGATGAGGTTGAAACAGCGCCTAATAGTTGGGAATATATTGGATCTGTAACAAATATGGACAAAGATTTCAACCTTGATTACGAGGATTGGGCAATGGAATTCACTGGAACGATCCTAGTTCCAGAGGACGGAGACTATAGCGTATGTGCAGAAGAAATTGATGATGGCTCTTTCCATGCCATAGACCTTAACTATGATGGGGACTTTATAGATGAAGGGGAAATTTTGATTGATCAGACCAAGTGGACAGGATCCAATCAACAGGTAGGGATCTCTGTATATTTGGAAAAGGGTAAGTGTTACAGAATTATTTCCCGGTTTAAGAGTGCAAATGGATGTACCTACAATACGGGGCAAGGTTTGGGAGGCTTTGCCAATTTTGGATGGGGACCTGCAGGTTCATGTCCCGCAAGCTCCGATTTTGCGCGTTTTGTTTTCAACCCTACTATTCAATATACTTCTGGTTGCCTAGAAGAAAATGATGGGGATGGAATCGCAGATGTGTATGACCTAGATGATGACAATGACGGTATTTTGGATGTAGATGAAATGGACGGGGGATCAGGTTCTCTTTGCTATGAATTTTATGATGCCGTGCCTTCTGGAAATTCGGTGGATAATATACCGAATACTGGTGCTATGCAAACAGGGAGTGTTACAGAATTTAATGTAGATAACCTGCAAGAGGCCGTAGATCCAGGAGATTCAGATCAATATGCCATTCGATACATGGGATACATGTGGATAGAGACAGAGGGATCATATACCTTTTACACTAGTTCAGACGATGGTTCAAAATTAACGATTGATGGTACTGACATTGTCACCAATGATGGTATCCACCCTGTTGAGGAGCAATCGGGTTCAGCCACTTTGGCTAGTGGAATTCATTCTATTGAGGTTTTATTCTTTGAAAATACAGGAGGTGAAGAATTGACGGTGCAATATGAAGGGCCTTCCATTAGTAAACAAAATCTCCCTTTTTCTATCTTATATCCTTGCTCAGATATGGATACGGATGGAATCCCCAACCATCTGGATGTAGATAGTGATGGAGATGCATGTGCGGATGCCATTGAAGGGGGGGGGACCTTCACTTCTGAAGACCTTGATGGAGAAAATAGGCTCAATATAGCTACTTTAAGTCCCCCAGGAGTAGATGATAAGGGTATTCCTAATGCGGTTGGTAGCTCAGGCCAATCCGTTGAAGATTCACAGAACAATGGGGTAATGAATATCAATTGTGCCTCAGGCGGCTCGCTCCCTATCGAATTACGAAGTATTACTGTGATTCCTCAAAAAGAAGGATATGTATTAATCGAATGGGAAACACTGACTGAAACCAACAATGAATTTTTTACGGTCGAACGATCTAGAAATGCACAAGATTGGGAAATCGCTGGTAAATTGGATGGAGCAGGAACTACCACGGAAATTCAGAAATATCAATTCTCAGACAACCAACCCTTCCAAGGTACCTCTTACTACCGGTTGAAACAGACTGATTTCGATGGAGCATATACCTATTCTTTTATTTTAGAGACCTTTGTTGTTCCAGATAAAGACCTTCCAGCTCGTGTCTTTCCCAATCCCACAAAGGGACCCCTTACCCTAGAGGGAAATCCTGATGAAGTCGAGTCGATAACCTTCTATGATCTTCAAGGAAAGAACGTAAGTGCCCAAGTAGAGCTGATCGAGCAAAGTACCTACCAGTCTGTGTGGAATTTGTTCAAGCTACCCAAAGGGGTATATGTTCTAGAAAGCCCCAACCACTCTTTCAAAATAAGAAAGGAGTAATTGACCTTATTTAAACCTAAAAGTCCAACCATTATCCAGGGTAAACCAGAAAAAATAGTCCACGGTCCAGGTTAGCTCTTTGATCACATTCGAGGTACTAACCTATAGACTATGGACTACAAAATCTCGCCTAAGAAATATTCATTTGCTGCTTCACCATTCCCATGAAACTGGCATCGTCCATTTGCTTGCGAGCGGTAAGCATTTGCTCCGCATCAGCACCCGCACGATAACGGAGCTGCGAGGTACCATCTGTGGCTGCTGAGTAGATTATTCCCGCGATTAGCTCAGGTGTACTTTGATTCCCTTCTCCTACCCTTTCCTGAAAGGCCTGAAAGATTCCCTGCACAAAGGCATTGTATTCCTGCAACGACTCATCGTGTTGGAAATCTAGCGATCGAGAGGCAAAGTCTGTAGCTACTCCTCCGGGTTCCACAAGTTTAACCTGAATCCCCAAGGGTGCTAATTCATAGGATAGCGATTCACTAAAGCCCTCAACAGCAAACTTTGTCGCGTGGTACATAGAAAAGAGTGGGAAAGTCATCACCCCCCCGACCGAAGTAATGTTAATGATTACTCCAGATTGCTGCTTGCGAAAATGCGGTAAGATGGATCGAGTTACATCAAATAGCCCGAATACATTTACCCCAAACTGCCGTTCAATATTCTTCTTAGGAATGGATTCAAAAGAACCCGCAAGGCCATACCCTGCATTATTCAGCACAACATCGATTGATCCAAATTGATCGAGGCCAGCTTCAATAGATTGGTCAATACTTCCTTGGTCTTGGACATCCAGCCCTGTGACGATTACTCGATCCAGATTTCCCAGTTCCACCTCTTTTTCAGGGGAACGCATAGTGGCGACAACATTCCAGCCTTCTTGCTGAAACTTGATGACCGATGCACGGCCAATTCCCGTGCTAGATCCAGTGATTAATACGGTTTTTGACATGTTCTAGGTTGTTATTTTTATGATTGAAATAAAATTTTTAGTCCCATAATGACAGGGGATACACTGACACAAAAGTGATTAATTTAAACTTCGGTATTCAGCAGGACTCATCCCTGTTTTATTCTTGAATAGCTTACTGAAGTGTTGCGGGTACTCGAAGCCCAGGCTGTAAGCAATTTGGCTGATGGGATCTCCTGTTCCGAGTAGTTGCGTTTTTGCCTTGTTGATCAGGAATTTTTGTATGTGCTGCTGGGCATTATTACCCGTCTCTTTCTTTAAGAGATCGCTCAGATACTTAGGCGAAAGATGTAGTTGCTCCCCACAAAAGGCCACAGTGGGAACCCCCTTTTCTAAGGGTTGATCAGATTGGTAATAGGAACGGAGCAGCCGGTCTAGTTGTATGACAATATCTTTGTTTAGGTTGGTTCGTGTCAAAAATTGCCTGTCGTAGTACCGGGTACAATAATCCAATAGTAACTCTATATTGGAAATAATAAGCTTCTGGCTATGCTTATCTAGGTTTTGATTCAACTCTTTATCAATCTGCTTTACTAGCGCAGTAAGGCTATTCTTTTCTTCATCCGAAAGGTGAAGTGCCTCATTTACCTCATAAGAGAAAAAGTTGTATTCGTGGATATGAGTGCCCAAATGAGATTTTCGGATGAGGTCAGGATGAAAAAATAAAACCCATCCCTTACTTTCGGGTTTGTAGTCTACTTTACCCGCAGTAAGTACTTGGCCAGGACCGGTAAATACCATGACACCCTCCTCAAAATCATAAGAACTGCGCCCATAGCCAAATTGACCTTTGTGTAAATCCTTCAAGGCAATTTGGTACAGATCAATTGCATATCGAAAGTCCCCGTAATCCCGGTTCATGTGGGGCGTATTGTGATAAATAACCGTCACCAATGGGTGCTTGGGCTTGCCAATCTGGAACATTTCATGTGCCTGGGCAATGCTTTCCACTCGAATAAGTTCTGCCATAATTTTTTATTTACTACACAAAGCCTTGATCTCTTTATTCTCAAAAGTTTTTGTGTGCTCAGGATAATCCAGACTCACTTTTACCATCACCTCAGCCAACTCGCGATTAGTCAACCCAAGAGCGGGAGCGATTTGCAGGACTACCCCTCCAATTGTTCGTGAGACGCTTGCCATAATTCCTGGGGGTTTGATTTCCCCTATCGGGTGAATGTATCCAGGACGGAATATATATTTTCTTGTGAGAGGTGTTTGATGAAGTAGCGTCTCTGCCCTACCCTTAATCCTAGCAAAAGATATACGGCTCTTTTCAGAAGGATCTGCACCGGCTGCCCCAAATAGAACAAAAGTAATCCCTGGATTGACCTTTTCTAACACATCTGTCAAAGCCTTTTGGTAATCGCAGGTTATCTCAACATATTGTTCTTTGCTGACCTGATTTTGGTACGTTGCTAGGCAGTATATACAGATATCTAGATCCTTCAACTTTTCTTCAACAGCGGTATAATTTAAAAAGTCATTATGAACGATTTCACGTAGCTTGGGATGACTCCTTCCTGTTTTCCTTCGCCCAATAGAGAGAATACTGGCAACACTTGGTTCTTCCATCAATACCGCTAAGACCTGGCTTCCAACCATTCCGGTAGCGCCGGTGAGTAGTGCCTTCTTCATTGGGGCATAAGCATTTGTCCCATCTGCTCAATAAACTCCTGCTGTGGCAGGGAATTCTTCATCTCATTGATCATTTCCGCATCTGATCCAACGACATTGTGAACAGGTGTTTCTTCTGTAGCACATCGATAAATGATGTCTGCGACATCCTGTGGATCTGCTTCCTTACCGCCCTGCTGCCTCATTTGCTGGGCAAGTCCATAGAAATGTGCCAATCCCTTTTGAGCAAAAGCAGTGATTTCCGAATCCCCTGCTTCATAATTGTTCCTTGTATTTTCCGTGAATTTGGTGGTAAAAGCTCCGGGAGCTACGGACTTTACCCCTATTCCAAAAGGTTTGTACTCATGGGCTAGGGATTGGGTAAGTCCCTCTACTGCGAACTTACTGGCACTATAGGTAGAAGTAAGTGGTAAGCCTACCAAACCAGCCATAGAAGTAACATTTATGATGACTCCCTTTTGCTGTTTTCTCATATGGGGAAGTAGCGCTTGGGAGGTCCGAATTACCCCGAATACATTTGTATCAAACATGGCCTTGAATTGTGCCTCTGTAAACTGCTCTAAAGCTGCGTGTCCCCCATAACCGGCATTATTTACAAGAACCTCAATATTTCCAAATTTGGTCATTCCTTCCCTAACCGCAGTATCGATACTTTCTCTATCGGTCACATCTAGGCGAGTAACCCAAATATTGTCGATTTGGGTAAGCTCTTGCTCTTTTTCAGGAGAACGCATAGTGGCGATGACATTCCAGCCTTCCTGCTGAAATTTTTTGGCAGTGAGTTTCCCAAAACCCGAACTGCATCCTGTAATTAAAACGGTTTTTGACATAAGGAATTTACTCTGTTTGTATACAAAAGTAGGTTTCACCTGTTATAAAAATATATACATTTTCCAGATTGATGTACATATATTCCAGGAGGAGTCCTGGATCAAACCTACATTGTGGAAGTAAAATTGATAGAGTTGTCATTAAAAATTCTTCTATCTTCCTTGAATACTCTTAAATTGGCAGCATGAATATGTGGAAATTTTGGGCTCGACTTTTATCCCTAGGGGTATATTTGATATTTTTGCAGATACCTCTATTTGCGGAAGAAAATGGGGAGCCTCAGGCCCATTCCTACCCCAGGCTGAATGTAAACATCACAGCGCTTGTTGATTCCCCTGATTTCATCATAATTGAGAATAAGATCCCCGAAGGAAGCAAGAAGATCACCATTTCTGGATTGATCGTAGATGAAAATGAAAATCCTATACCCGGTACGACGGTTCTTGTTCGAAAAGGGCCCAAGCGAATTGTGGAAGGGGGAAGCAATGTAGGTAAAAGCGGAAGGTTTCGAATAGAATTGGCCAAAGCTACTAATACTAAGATCCAATACTATGTTGAAGCCCATCATATGGAACACGCATCCGTCTCAATTCCTATTAAGAATAACATAAATACAGAAATAGGCATTCAATTAAACAAAGCTAAGGGTACAGAAAACCCCTTGGAAGATGAATTAACCCCAGAGCAACCTTTTTACAGACGCTTTTTCCGAAACCTCATCACTCCCTACCAGAAGTTAAGAGGGGTATTGCAAATTAATTGATAAGAAATGACCTCCTTATTTCAGTCCTTCTAACAAAAACGTTAACGGAAAATGTAGGCGGGCATGCCAGTCATCCTCATGGTGTTTGGCCCCTTCAAATTTCTTAGTAATCCAATTCTTCTCAGGCTCATATCCATGTTTTTTCAGAAAATCATCTGCCACATTTTGGTAGGATTCATACAAATTATCTAAGCCTTCTGTACCATAGTCGAAGTACAGTTTATGCGTAGCTGGATCAGGCAAATTTTCCTCAATATAGGATAAAAATACCCCATCAAGTGGTACCCAATGCGTAGATAAACACGCCGCCCCACCAAATACTTCCGGATATTCCCCTACTCCATAGGCAGCTATCAACCCTCCCATACTCGATCCAGCAAGAAAGGTATGGGAAGGTTTGGGATTGGCAGGGAAAGAGGAATCAATAAATGGCTTCAATTCTTGAACGAGAAATTTGAGTAGGGAATCGGAGGTTGGAGGATTTTCCCGGAGTACCTGCGCTTCCCAGGCAGTGTTGTCTTTGGTCATGATCGCAAGTCCTGCCTCAGGCTTAGCGGGCATATATTCGGAGAAACGATTGGGTCCATTGTTGTCTATTCCTACTATAATTGCGTTGGGTATTTCCCCGCTTTCTGAAAGGCTATCAATTACATGCTGGACCCGCCAACCTTTATTCATTTTTCCCTCAAATCCCTCAAACGCATGAAAGAGGTTCTGACCATCAAACATGTATATCACCGGAAATTCCTCTCCATAGGTAATATGGGTGGGCGTTAATATCTCTATAGATCTATGACCAATATAGATTGAGGGGAATTCCTCAATTTTCACTGTGGCATACCTTCGTCCAAATCGCTTGAAGGCATCTGGATAAATGGTGCCTCCTGTATACGGGTAGCTCGTAAATACCTCTTCCCCACCAATTATTCTGGGATCCGAACTTCTACGCAGTGCTTCCTCCAGTTTGTTTGCTAACTCCTTCCGAACCTTCTGGTAGGCAGGATCACTTGCCAAATTAAATAATTGCTGGGGATCCTTCGCCAAATCGTATAACTCCTCCCCTTCTCTTTTCCCAAAGGCCAAGGAAAAGAGTCGCTCATGCAAGGGATCCTTTTCGCGCTGACCTAGCATGTAGGATCTTGTAGGTCCACCGTCTACGTCTGCATAATAGGAGGGAAAAAAGGTAGAACGCGTGTAATTCGGTGTTCCTGCTGGCCAAGTTTGGGGCCGAAAGTTTCGGATATACAGATAATCCTGGGTCCGAAGGGCCCGCATAGGATACCCATTCAAATCGCCTTCTTCCTGAATAGGTAAATGCCTTTCTTTACCAAATAGGATAAAATCACGGGCTGCTTGCCCCCACTCTTCTTCCCCCACTAGTAAGGGCATCAAGCTCCTTCCAGTCATTTGCTCAGGTACAGGAAGCCCTGCGATTTCTAAAAATGTAGGTGCTAAATCCGTCAGGCTGATAAATTCGGAAACGGTTTTGACACGATTTTCTTGATTTCCCCACCGGATGGCTAGAGGCATACGCGTTCCTAGATCGTATAAGTTGGATTTACATCGGGGGAAGGGCATTCCGTTATCACTCGTAACCACAATGAGTGTTTGATCTAGTTCCCCAACCGCTTCTAATTGTGCTAGAAGTTCTCCAATCTGCTGGTCAAATTGCTGTACCTCCAGGTAGTAGTCGGCGATATCCCTACGAATGATCTCATTTGAAGGAAAACAACTTGGGACCTCAATTTTATCTAGGCTGATTCCTGCCTCTTGACCAGATCCTGGCTTATAGCCTCTATGAGGCTCATAACTTCCAAACCAAAAGCAGAAAGGACTATTTGAAGGCTTTTTACTTAGAAAATGCTCAAAGTTTTCAAATCGATCTCCTGCGGGATTTCGGCCTCGCCCCTCAGGCTCCCCTGGCCCCCAGCCCTTCCGAGTAAAGCCCACCGCATAGCCTGCCTGTTCTAACAGATCCGTAAAAACAGGGATTTCTGCTGGTAAAGGACCGTATAGATTTGCACCTACCTCCAGTCTCCAAAAATGCTGACCTGTAAGAATTGCAGCGCGGGAAGGCGTACATGAAGGAGAGGAGACATAAGCATTTTCAAAAAGGATTCCTTCTTCAGCCACTCGGTCAAAATTGGGCGTTTGAACTACAGAATCCCCATATTTGCTTGCATGGGGATAACTCCAATCATCAGCGATGATGAATAGGATGTTGGGAGAAGGCGCTTGCGCATGAAAGGGCAAAGGTTGCCAGGTAAATATCCAGCTAACAGCCAAAATCAGCACATTTCTTGTTGGAAACATAGCAGCAGTTTTATGGGTCTAAATTAAGATAGTAGAAAGGATACAATAAAATAAAAGATCGAGGGACAGAGCAATACCCCTAAACCCGTGTAAAAGGTGGCAGTTAAGGCACCATAGGGTACTAATTTGGGGTCTGTAGCTGCAAGGCCTGCTGCCACTCCGCTGGTTGTACCGATGAGGCCTCCAAAAACCATGGCCGAATGGGGATTATCCAGCTCCATTTGCTTAGCAAAGATAGGTGTAGCTATAGTAGCTACAATGCTCTTGATTACACCTGCGGCAATGCTTATAGCAATTACATCCGAACCTGCCCCAATGGCAGATCCTGTAACGGGACCTACAATGTAGGTACAGGCTCCTGCGCCAATAGTGGCAAAGCTCTTGGGGTCGGTGTAACCCATGACATATCCCAGTATTCCTCCCATAAAAAAAGCTACAGATATTCCGATCAATAGAGCGAGTCCCCCTGCTAGTCCTGCTTTCTTTATTTCCTTGAAGTCTGCCCCCATAGCAGTAGCAACAATGGCAAAATCTCGCATCATAGAGCCTCCAAGTAAGGCCATTCCTGAAAAAAGGGGTATAGAGGCAAGTCCTTCATCGCCTCCCAAATAGGCAAGTCCAAGTCCTATTGCGATGGCAATAGCAGCACCTGGAATTTTGTTGTCAAGAACCTTTCGAGCAAGGGTGTAGGAAAGCCACATGATAAGTCCTACCAAGAGGAAGGCAAAGACCAAGTCGTTTTTGGAGATAAGCGTAGTAATGCTTTGCATAATTTGGGAACTAGTTCAGATGCAGCTTAGCCTTTCACTCTATCTCCTTAGGATGAATCCTAGAAAGAACGGGTACCAAGGCAAAGCACAAAAGTGTACATCCTACTCCCACCAACACTGCTACCCAGCCTCCTGTCAATGCAGCCTTGACATTTTGTGTGGCAGACATAGCTACGACAATGGGGATGTACATAGCGCTCCAGAAAAGTACTCCATCTTTAGATTCTGTATCAAGGTTTCTTCGAGAAAACCCTAAACTGTTGATTCCAATCAATAAAGCCATTGCAAATCCAACGCCTCCCACGTTTCCATCGATCTGTAAGAAGTCTCCTAGCCATTCTCCTAGGATTTTACCTACTATGTAGCAGCCAGCGAGTAAGGCTACCCCGTAAATTTTCATACCGTCAATTTATTGGATTCAATTTGGAACCTTAGCTGTTTTAAGA
>JBCCTX010000019.1:0-46754 GCA_039197765.1 Bacteroidota bacterium | reverse complement strand
CGCTTCATGATGCCTGCGGCATTGAGCGAATTGGAGGGTCCTACCCAGCAGCCGTTGTCCTGGAGGCCTCCATAGACATTGTAAGGCTGCAAGTTGTCCACATCCAACTGATAGAATTGCGACAGCTCAACATTGTTGATAATGTCCCAGGTTTTCCCCGCATCGACGGATACCTGGAAGCCTCCATCACTGCCGCTTAATACGCGGTTGGAGTTCATGGGATCAATCCAAAGGGATTGGTGGTCTCCATGCACATTGCGTGCAATCACATCGAAATTTTTGCCGCCATCGGTAGACTTGACCAACCTGCCGGAAAGGGAATACACCACATCGGGATTGTTGGGATCTACCCGAATATCGCTGTAGTAAAAGGGGCGAAAATTGATATTGGGGTCTTTATTGACCATTTTCCAGGAATTACCTCTGTCATCGGAACGATAGAGCATTCCGGTGTCCTTGAACTCTGTAATCAGGTACACGGTATTGGGTTGGCTTTGGGCTACTGCCAAGCCTGGACGCGCCATAGGCATGTCAGGAAGGCCATTCATGATTTTTTCCCAGTTTTTCCCCCCATCCTTGGTGCGATAGACAGCGGTTTCTTTCCCGCCATCGTCAAAGCGCCAGGGCTTGCGACGGAAGGTCCACATCCCGGCATACATGATGCGGGGGTTGGATAGGTCCATGGCTATATCGGAGCAACCGGTGTCTTCGTTGATCGAAAGGACATGTTCCCAATTTTTTCCCCCATCTATGGTTTTGAATACCCCTCGCTCTGTATTAGGACCCCATTCTCTTCCCAGGGCACAAACACAGGCCACATCTGGATCATTTGGGTGAACTACGATGCGCTTGATTCGCTCGGTGTTGTCTAGGCCTATGTGTTCCCAACTTTGTCCCCCATCAATGGATCGGTACACCCCATTGCCATAGCCCACAGAGTTTCTGGGATCTCCCTCTCCACTCCCTAACCAAATGACATTATGGTCGGAAGGAGCTATGGTCAGGGCACCTACAGAATAGGCCCGTTGTTTAGTGAATAGGGATTCGAAGGTAGTCCCTCCATTGGTGGTTTTGAATACGCCCCCATCGGCGCCAGAAATATAGAACGTACTGGGATCGCCAGGAATCCCGTCAATATCCGTTACACGGCCTCCCATATTGGCAGGACCGATTGCCCGCCACTCTAGTTTCTTCATAGCCTTTTCCACAGATTGGGCTACAGAGAAAGCGAGGGTGCAGCACAGAAAACATAGTACAAGGGTAATTTTCTTCATTGGATAGCTTGGGTTTAGGATTGAAACTTTTCAACCTGCTCAAAAGGCTGAAAAGACACACATTAGAATAGAAATATACTAGCTTTTTTGCGTCTTTTTTCCATGAAAGGGGGATTATTTCCCGTTCAAGCAAGGATAAGCCCGATTTTTTATGTATTTATTGTAATTTACGATACATGTAATTTTAAAAATGTATGTGTTTGAAAATTGGGTTAGCATCTTCTCCTTAGCATCTATCTTTAATATAAACCCGTATGGATTCTAACAATTGTTTCAGCATTGCTTCCCAAGAGTTGGCGGAGTTCAAACAGTTGCTCAATACCAAAATCGAAGAACGAGGAAAACCGTCTTTAGCTATTCTATTTGTAAATGCTGACCTCGATATTGAGGGAATTCATACCTTTCTAGACCAGTGGAAAATCCCCAATATTGGTTGTTCGGCAGCAGGAGAATTGTATGACGATATCCATGAGAAAGGAATATATTCAGGTTTGTTCATGTATATGTCTGAAGAAAGCTTTACCCTGTATCATTCAAATGCCGAAAAGCCAGACCTAACTGGAAAGGAGCTAGGAAGCTTCACCAAAGAGGCTTTCACCAACCCTGGAGTTTATCTATTAGTTGCTAGTAAGGATATTCAAACGGATAATTACATCCAAGAAATTCAGAAGGCTACCACTCCTGAAATTCCCCTGTATGGAGGCTTTGCCTTTGACAACCTAAAGTTTGAGGAGTATACAGTTTTCTCAAATGGCTATCTTTCTCACAACGGTATAGTTGCTATCGTATTTGATTGCGATTGCGTGGAAATTCATGGAGATTCCTACAGTGGATGGGATAGTATCGGTACCTATCATACCATTACAAAATCAATAGGTAATGAACTCCTAGAAATAGACGGAAGACCTGCTTTTGATATATTCAATGACTACTTCGACTACCTGAATATGGAAAAAGCAGCAAGGGAAGAAGAAGATCGGTTGATTATAGGAAATCATCCAATAAAGGTATATGAAGCTAATGGGTCTACCCACCTAAAGTCCCCGATGGAATTGGATTTAGAAAAAAAATCCTTGAAGTTTTATTGCAGTATACCTGTGGGAACCCAATTCAAATTCTGTAACAACCCCAAAATTGAAATCACAGAAAACCTGATACAGCGGCTTGAGTCCTTAAAAGGAGAGATAAGAGAGTTAGACTGTGTGCTTATTACCAGTTGTGCAAGTAGAGACTTAACCCTTGGGCCTTTCTTCAAGCGAGAAATTAGACAACTCCACGGCATATGGGATAAGCCTATGGCAGGCTTTATTTCTGGTGGGGAAATTGGTAATGTCTTGGAATCGAATATGAGTTACTTTCACAATGTAACGAGTGTATTCACAGGATTTAAATTGAAATAAGGATGGATAGCATTGGTTTCTTGAAAAAGATGCTACATGCCTGTGATCTGGATTCCAGTCGAAAATCCCAGGTTGATAAAGCTTTAGATGATTTAGCCTTAGAGCTAGAGGAGCTGAGGTTCCTTACTGATAGGTACAAACGCGATCAACAGGTCAATGAGAATTTTGTAAAGAAGACGGTTGCCATGCTCGAGGCGAGCAATGAAAACCTTAAAGAGTCCAATCAAAAACTTCTCAAAGCAAACGAAGAACTGAAAAACTCAAACGATGAACTGGAGCGTTTTGCTTTTATTGCCTCTCATGATTTAAAAACGCCTTTACACAATATCATTAATTTTTCCAGCCTGCTGCATAGGAAACACCAAGAAGGTAACTACGAAGAGGTGAAAGACTATTTATCCTTTATCCTCGAAGGGGGAAAGAGAATGAACCACCTCATCGAAGATGTACTAGAATATTCCAAACTAACCCGTCAAAACTGTGAGGAGGATCGAGAATTGTTATCCTTAGAAGAAATAGTAGATGAAATCGAGTTGGCTATCTCAGGGTATATAGAGGAAAGAAATGCAAGAATTATTCGGCGAACCTCCCTTCCAGGGTTCATCTGGAACCGCTCCAAAATCTTCATGCTCTTTAAAAATTTGATTGAGAATGGAATCAAATACAATGAAGAGACGCGTCCCATTATTTATATCTACACAGAAGAAGTTATGGGTCGACATTTTTTACATGTTGAAGACAATGGGATTGGGATAGAAGCAGAATACCACGAGAAGATTTTCCAAATGTTTGGTAGGCTCCATACACATGATATGTACGAAGGCACAGGTCTCGGATTGGCTACCTGTAAAAAGATTGTGGATGAATTTGGGGGAGAAATTAGGATAGAAAGCCAGCTTCAGGTTAAAACCATTTTTTCTATTGAATTACCCTCACATCTCATACCCCTCCCTGCATCTCAACCAGAACCGATTCAAGAGTAATTCCCAAGACGCTACCTTGTAAACAGGTTTATGGCTCATCCGTAAGTACGCGGTACTTAGCTTCTGACGATCGGAAAGAATTTCCCATATTTGCTATATGAAATGGAGCCAAAAAGCCTGGGAGGCAAGCCTTCCCCTTTATGAGAAAATCTTGATACATCCCTTCAACCGAGAATTGATGCAGGGAACCTTACCAAAAGAGAAATTCGAATTCTACCTGCAGCAGGATGCGTTTTACCTGATCGAATTTGGAAAGGTACTGGTAGGAACTGCCATGAAGATGGAAGATACGGATCATGCCAAAGCCTTCCTCACCTTTGGAAGTGAAACCATTGCAGAAGAGCAAGTGCTCCACGATACCTATTTTAAGCAATTCCAGACGGACTCAGCCCCCCAGGCCTCTCCCACCTGCTTGTTGTATACGAGTTACATGCACACGGTCCTGGCTACCAAGAGCCTTCCAGAAGCCTTAGGAGTCGTCCTTCCCTGCTTCTGGATCTACAAGGAAGTGGGAGATTATATTTACCAGCACCAAAGTAAAACAGCAAATCCCTATCAGGCCTGGATTGATACTTATGCGGGAGAAGGGTACGGCGAAGCTGTACAATTGGCGATAGATATCTGTGATGAGGTGGCATCGGCCTGTACTCCTGCCCAACAGGAGCAAATGATACAAACCTTTCTCATGTCTTCCAAAATGGAATGGATGTTTTGGGACAGTGCCTATCGCCTAGAAGATTGGCCAGTGTAGGGGAGGTTCCGGTATAAGTTAAGGGTATACAGGGGTATGATTTTTGTTACTCTTTAGGAGATTATTCTATTTCCTGAATGATAAATATGTTCAAAATGCCTTGGGAGCTCAGAAAGGAAGGCTCGGCCCAATCTTGACAAATAATACACCTACTTATGAAAACCTTAACCATATCCGATGAAACTGCTACAGGCAAGCTTTTGCAAAAAATCTCCCTTGCATTTGAGTCCGAGTATATCTCTGTAAAAGAACTCATCGAAGCTCGGGTCAGGGAGGAAATTTCTCGCTATACCCAAGACGTGAACAGCTATAAAAATGCCCTCGTCCTACCCACAGACTTGGAAAGTCGATTGAATAAAAAGAAAAGACCCACAATTGATGTTGAGAAACAGATATACGTTGCCTTAGACGCTTTTCAGAAAAATGGATTTTTTATCCTGGTGGACGATGAGCAAGTAGAAAGCCTATCGGAGAAATTTCTCATCGGTGATTCGACTCAGGTTTCTTTTGTGAAATTAACGCCCCTCGTAGGCGGCTAACTCCCAATTCTCATGCTAAATTTTTTTAAAAAGGACCTAAAGGGAAGGTCTGAAAATGAGGATGTGAAGACGCTCGTTACAACCATTTTTAAGAAAGCTTCCTATGTGTATAGTGCCAACGATTTAGGAGGGATTGAGGCGTATGAGGCCCTCAAAAAAATGCCTGTTGAAGAACAAAAAGAACTGATTCTGGGACTGGTAGATTTTGTGCAGGAGCTTGCTGAGCAACGAAAAAGGCAGGGAGAAAAGCACGTTTATCGAAGCAATGATTTTACCTATTATGGCAAGCGAGTGGCATTGGCCATTCAAGGAGGGTTGATCCGCAAAAAGCTACACTATTCCGAGCAGGAATGGATTGCGCTCTTTCAGCGGTTTAGAGAATGTATCGATCAATTGGCTAGTGCAAATAACCACTACCTTACCCTATCAGATTTTCCCATCAATTACGCGATCAAACAACTTGAGTACTACCTAAAAGGGAATGCGGCTTCTGAAACTCTTACCTCTTTTCTTAAAGAGGTTCAAACTTGGGAAGAACTGAGTGGTACGGTGAGCAAGCCCTATTATTTTGGAAGCGACCTTACAAAGGCAGTGAAAAAGTTGAAGGAGATTTTAAAAGAGGAAGGAGAATTGGAACCCTTTCTATTGAAGACAAATGATATAGGGGAGGGCGTAAACCAAGTGATCGACTCTATTTCTGACAAGAAGGAACTATATGATCAAATTTTTTCCCTAGCATTTGATGTTTCTGGAGCCAAACCCTCGAAGAAGCTCAGCCAGAGTTTTCGGCAACTTCAGGATCAAATTGGGCATGAGGACTTTCGAAAAATCGCCCACCAAATTTTGCAAGTACCACTCGGGCATGCTCCTTATTCGGAAACGAGAACCTACACTTACGAAAATAGCTCCTACGAGTATACGGATTCCTATTTTCTCTGTCAGCCCAGTCAACAATTTATAAAGGGAATGGTATGGACCTTGGATCGATTTTCTGACAAGGAGACTATACAAGTACTCAGTAGACTCTGTGAAAAGGCTTATAAAAAGATTCCTGGAAAGGGGCCTGCTGCTGCCTCTATTGGAAATGCTTGTGTATACGTATTGGGAAATATGCGTGGCAAAGACGGCTTAGGCGCTTTGTCTCGGCTTAAGCTAAAAGTTCGTCAGAATAATGTAAAAAAGACCATAGATAAGTACCTCCAAGAAGGCGCGAAGCGATACAATGTATCTGTAGAGGAACTCAAGGAGATGGCAGTTCCCGATTTTCAATTGGAGCAAGGGAGCAAAGTCCTTACGTTTGGAGAATACCAACTCAAAGTCTATATCGTGGGAAGGAAGGTCAGTACCCAATGGATCAAGCCAGATGGAAACGTTATGAAAAGTGTGCCGAGTACGGTAAAGAAAAGTGCCTCTTTGACCAAAAAGCTCAAGGAAATTCGCAAAGAGCTTAAAGAAATCCAAAAGGTATATGCTGCCCAAAAACAGCGAATAGACAATCAATTTATCCTAGATAGAACCTGGGATATGGCCTCTTTTCAAAAGTACTATCTCCATCACGGCTTGGTATGTCCCATTACTAGCAAACTGATCTGGACTTTCCAAAAAGAAGGGCGGTCAGCAGAAGCCATACTACTTGATTCCCAATGGCATACGGTCAATCATGAAATCATCGACTGGATAGATGAAGAGACGGAGGTGAAACTATGGCATCCCGTGAATGCAGATGAACAGACCATCATTGGATGGCGAGAGAAAATGCTAGAATTGGAGTGGAAGCAACCCATCAAGCAGGCTTTTAGGGAAATTTATTTGCTCACAGACGCAGAGCTTAATACCCGCACCTATTCCAATCGGATGGCGGCACATATCCTCAAACAGCACCAGTTCAATTCCTTGGCAGGCTTGAGGGGATGGAAGTATTCCCTCATGGGGGCTTATGATGATGGACGAGACAACGAAACCTGTCAAAAGTACCTCCCCGAATACCAGATTACAGCAGAGTATTGGATAGACGAATTAGCCCAGGAGGACCAGTTCAATGATGCGGGAATCTGGCTGTACATAGCCACGGATCAGGTAAAGTTCAAAGACCAAAACGACCAAGTAATCGAATTGGTAAATGTACCCAAAATGGTGTTTACCGAGGTGATGCGAGATGTGGACATGTTTGTGGGAGTCTGCAGTGTAGGAAATGATCCTCAGTGGATGGATAACAATGGCGCGCGGCAAGATAATCGAGACTACTGGCATTCGTACTCTTTTGGAGACCTAACAGAAATTGCCAAAACGCGAAAATCTATTTTAGAACGATTGCTCCCGCGCCTCAAAAAGATCCGAGACAAAGCTCACATCGAAGGGAAGTTTTTAATTGTAGAAGGAAATTTGAGGACCTACAAGATTCATATTGGAAGTGGAAATATCCTCATGGAACCCAATGACCAATACCTTTGTATTGTCCCCGCCCGTTCGGCTGAAAGTACAACAGATAGACTCTTTATCCCCTTTGAAGGCGATAAGGGCTTATCTATCGTATTGAGTAAGGCCTTCTTGCTTGCGGAAGATGATAAAATCACAGATGGGACCATTACGAGTCAGATCAATCGGAAGAGATGAAAAAAACCTATTCAAAACCTATTAAGTTTGCAGAAGGTGATGGCTTTCTGCATGGTTTTTCAACTGGACTGGTAAAGGTTAAAGTGGATTATTTGACGGCTAGAGGAGGACAGGTGCGGTCAAAGCTCCATTTCTTACTGGATAAGCAGTGGTCGGCCTTTTTACCTATTATGGTGTGGCTCATTGATCATCCGGAGGGACTTTTTCTCGTGGATACAGGGGAGAATGCCCGGGTTACAGAGAAGGATTACTTCAAGCAAGAGGGATTTTTCCTCAATTACATCAATACTCGATCCTTTCAGTTTGACATCCATCCGGAGGAGGAAGTAGGACCGCAGTTGCACAAACTGGGCTATCAACCCAAAGATATCTCCAATGTCATACTGACCCACCTTCACCTGGATCATTTTGATGGCTTGAGTTATTTTGAGCACAATGAAATTTTGGTACACGACCTAGAGTGGGAGAAACCGAGTTTTGCCCTCCCTAGCCTTTACCCCGAATGGTTTGAGCCTCGAAAGATCATGCTGAGCCCCACTGACAATGAGTTCTTCGCCCGATCAAAATCACTCGTAGAATCGGGAGAAATCCAATTAGTCCATAGTCCCGGACATACCTTGGGTCATTGTTCAGTTTTGGTAAAGGGAGCTGACCTTGATTACCTGTTGGCAGGAGATTCAACCTACGATCAATCCCAACTCCTTAGCGAAACCCATTCCGCAGGACACCAACACTTTAAATTGGCTACTAAGACCTACACGGCCATTAAAAGGTATGCATCCCAACATAACCTCCTGTACCTTCCTTCTCACGATAGAGAAGGCTTGGAAAGGCTAGAGACTAACCAAGTGTTGACGGTAAGTTAGATTTCCCACTTTTGGAGTAAGGCTTCAAAGTTCCTGAGAAAAAAATGAACAAATGGTTATTTCTATGCCAGGAATGATGTCTCTTGTCGTATTTCAGGGAATAAGGGCTATATTAAGTAAGGTATATTCCATGTGAATCTTTACTAGATAGGATTCTAACCTACACTTCGATGAATCTACCTTGCGCATTATCTGTCCGGTTACTGGCATTAGGTATATATCTACACTGTGGTTTGCTAACAGGACAGCCTTCAGAAAGTCCTTATTCGTACAAAAACGACTGGACTTCCCTTCGCCAACACCAAAGTCCTCAGTGGCTTTTAGACGCTAAATTTGGAATTTACTGCCATTGGGGAATTCAAACCCTACAATACATTCCCGAATATGCGGATTTATCCGACGATGAGCGGATCGCTCTTTTTAAAGGGGATCATTTCGATGCTGACCAATGGGCGGAAGTATTTGAACGGGCGGGTGCCAAGTTTGGTGGCGTAATTGGCTGGCACGGAAGCGACTTCAAACACTGGGATTCCCAGTATTCTGACTATACCTCGGCCAAGATGGGTCCTAAGATTGACATTGTGGGAGAAGTGTCAAAAGCGGTGAAGAAGCGAGGATTAAAATTCCTAGTCTCATACCATTCCATTAAAGGGGATGATTGGCTTCCCTATGCCAAGGAAGGGGTAGATAAGTATGACCCTGATATTTTTTGGGTAGATGCCAGCTTTGGAGGGACAAAGGGGGGACACCACCGAAAGACGCTTGCCTATTCTAAGTTTATCGGGATGAATGAAAAATCCCGCAAGGCCTTTGCGGAAAAGTACCAGCGGGAGTTCATTACCTACTTCTACAACAATGCCCTCCAGAAAGGAAAAGAAGTAGAGTTTATGTACAAATCCCATGACATTCCCCCTGGAGTTGGCATGCGGGACCTGGAAAATGGGATTCTTCCGAGAACTCCTTATGATACCTGGATCACAGACATGGATATGAGTGTGCCCCCTGATTGGGAAACCCATGGATGGTTCTATCGGGAGGGCATTCCCCTCCGTTCAGCCAATGAACTTGTGGACATGCTAGTAGATGTGGTGAGCAAAAATGGGATCTTCCTCCTAAATATACCTCCTAAGGCAGATGGTACGTTTCCTGAGGAAGTAGTGGAAACGCTTGCAACGGTAGGGGACTGGTTGGATAAAAATGGTGAAGCCATTTACCAGACCTCCCCTTGGTTCTTGTATGGACAAGGACCAGCGGAAATTCCCGAGGGGAATTACATCTTCCACCACAACAATCACTTTGCCCAAATCGCCTATACCCGAGCGGATATTCGCTTTACAGTGAAGGGAAATAATTTGTATGCTACTTGTCTAGGCAAGCCAGAAAGTTCCTTTTCCATAGAAGCCTTGAATTCTTCCTTTAAAGTACATGAAGGGGATATCGTACGCATAAGCCATTTGGGTTCCGGAAAGGAAATTACCTTCGAACACACACCCAAGGCATTGATCTTGAACCTGGAAGGGCTTCCGCTTGATGACAAAGCCAATGCTTTTAAAATTGAATTGGATTTTGGCCTGTAGCTCCTTGAATACTGTGTACAAGTATTCTTATCTTTATTAACACGCACACATCCTATATGAAAGAAATCTTGCTCTTACTTCTGATTTGTGGGTTGAGTTCCTGTGGGAAAGAAACTGAGCCCAAGCCCAACATCCTCTTCATTATGATGGATGACTTAGGCTATGGTCAGCTGGGAGTTAATAACGATACCTTGTCTCCTACAGATTTTGATCCCTTTTTTATCCATTTGGTAGATAGCCTACAAGGATATCTACCTCAGACAGCCTTAGAGTATTCCAGGCAGGCGGTTCCTAGCCTAACAGCATTGGCACAAAATGGGATAGTGTTTCGCAATGCCTATGTTTCCAGCAGTCTGTGTGCTCCTTCTAGGTTGGGAATAGCTACGGGCATCCATCAAAATAGGTTCGGAGTATATTCCAATGGGGATGGAGAAGCGGGAGGCTTTCCGCCTGGATCCCTTCTAGTAGAGCAATTGAAAAATGCAGGATACAGAACAGCCCATGTAGGGAAATGGCATATTGGGAGTAGAAACCAAGAGGTCCTGAACGATATTCTCAAACGCCACGGCCTATCAGAAAAAACAGCCTATCGTGAATTGGCCCTGCGATACCCAGAGATATACAATGAAGTAGAAAATTCTGGCTATTATGGCTCCGTAATTGCCGAGCATCATCCCCTAAACAATGGCTTCGAGTATTATTTCGGCTATAATACCTGGGCTAGCCAATTCTACCACTCAACCCTCGTTTGGGAGAACTTTGCGCATGCGGGTAAACAAAAAGGCTATAATACAGACGTGTTTACCCAGAAAGCCTTGGACTTCATGAAAGAGCAGGAGGCAGGAGCACAACCGTTTTTTCTACAACTTCATTACCATGCTGTACACGATTCCCTTGAGCCCAGAGCACCAGATCGCTATTTGGCTCCTTTTACCTCTCCTTTTCCTGACTTAAATAATTTCTATGCCCATATGTATGGCGTGGATCAAAATGTGGGGAAAATTATAGCCTATCTAAAGTCCGAAGGCCTGTATGAAAATACCCTGATCATTTTTACTTCTGATAATGGAGCAATGGCTGCAGGGAGGCATAAAGGCCACAAAATAGGCTCTCCCCTTCCGGGGAATGCCCCTTTTTCGGGGCATAAGGGCAACTTATACCAGGGAGGAATTCGTGTTCCTATGTTTATCCACTGGCCCGAAAAGATCCGTGAACCCTTTGTGTCGAATCACCTAGTTTCAACTTTGGACATTCTGCCTACTGCGATTGAAGCGGCTACGGGAAAAGCGCCAGAAAATTTGGACGGGAAAAGCTTGATCCCTTTACAAAATAATCCCGCTCTACCGCCGATTCATGACTATTTATTTGGTGCAGGAGTTCACGCAAGTGCTTGGGGCTTTCTCATCGAAAAGACTACCAAAGACCACATTACAGAAAGGCCCTTTGCTCCACCCGCTTGGGTCCTTATCCAAAAAGATTTTCTGCTGCGGTTTACGGGAACGCTCCCCGCAGGCGTATACAAGGAATATATCAATGGCCGAGAGCCGATATTAGAGCTTTTTGACCTCAACACAGATCCTGCAGAAACGCAGGACCTAGCTGAAATATACCCTGAGCGAGTGGCACAAATGTCCCGCTTATATTATGAGGAAGCAGCTACCCTTCCCCCTCCTGTTGTTTGGGAACGTGAAAAGTGGGAAGAAGTGATCCAGCCAGTTGAGCCATAAAACAAGGATATACCAAACTTAAAATGAATTGATTTAACCTAAAGACATGAAAAATCTACTCTGCTACTTTTTACTCCTAGCCGTCTTTACCCTATCTGTGCAAAGCCAGCAAGAATCTTCGGAAGCTTCCCCCTTGCTTGAGGGAGAACTAAAGAAATGGCACAAGGTCACCCTAGTGTTTGAGGGCCCAGAGACAGAAGAAATGCATACCTATAATCCCTTTCTCAACTATCGCCTCGATGTTACCTTTCGAGGTGCAGAAAAGACCTATGTAGTGCCAGGCTACTTTGCTGCTGATGGAAATGCAGCAGAAACTTCTGCCGATAGTGGAAATGTGTGGAAGGTTCATTTTGCTCCTGATGAAACAGGTACTTGGGACTATGAAGTCTCCTTTAGAAAGGGGGCAAATGTGGCCGTATCCTCGGAGCGATTTGCAGGTGAAAGTGCGGGGTATATGGATGGATATAGAGGAAGCTTGCAAATCGCTCCTACCGATAAGACGGGAAGGGACCTTCGTGGGAAAGGCCGATTGAAGTTTGTAAATAAACCCTACCTACAATTTGCCGAGACAGGGGAGTACTTCCTAAAAGCAGGTGCAGATGCACCTGAGAACTTGCTCTCATATGCAGACTTTGATGGAGACTTCAAAACCGATGGTCACCGAGACCATTTTATTAAAACCTGGGAAGCACATGTAGGAGATTGGAAAGCAGGGGATCCCAGCTGGCAGGAAGGAAAAGGAAAGGGGCTTGTAGGCGCCCTCAATTACTTAGCTTCTAAAGGGATGAATGCCTTTTCCTTCCTCCCCCTAAACATAGCTGGAGATGACAGAAATGTATTCCCTTATGTCTCCTATGACAATTATGAGAGGATGGATGTCTCCAAATTGGATCAATGGGAAGCACTCTTTGAACACGCAGATAAGTTGGGACTCTTCCTGCATTTCAAAACTTCTGAGGCGGAGAACCAGGGCTTGTTGGACAATGGCGATGTAGGCCCACAGCGTAAGCTTTACTACCGCGAATTGATAGCTAGATTTGGGCATCACCTTGCATTGAATTGGAATATTGGAGAAGAGAATGGGAAATGGATGGGGGCACATGCTACCCCCTGGCAGACGACCACCCAACGTCTGGCCTGCGCTCAGTATTTCTATGACCACGATCCGTATCGCCATCATGTGGTCATCCACAATGGCCAGCAGTTTTACGACCTTCTCGGACCAGAATCAAAATATACAGGTCTCTCGATTCAAACCAATCGCGAAGACTTTGCCAATGTGCATGGGGCAGTCTTGCGATGGCGCAGGCTTGCTAAAGCGGCTAAGAAAGTATGGGCCAATGCTGTAGATGAACCAGGGGACCATCGCTATTCCTTAGTTCCCGATAAGGTAAACCCTGAACACAACAATGCAAGGCAGAATGCGCTTTGGGGCGCTTTGATGGCAGGTGCTTGGGGGATTGAATGGTATTTCGGCTATGAGCATGAGCACTCAGATTTGACCTGTGAAGATTGGAGGACTCGGGATAAAATGTGGGACCAGAGTCGGTATGCCTTGGAATTCTTTACCCAGAATTCCATTCCCTATTGGGAAATGGATCCTGCAGATGACCTAACGGATAACGACGATTATATACTGGCAAAAGAAGCGGAGCAAATGGTCATTTACCAGAAAATGGGAGCGAAGGAACCCACCGTTTTGCCTGAGCTTGAAGGGACCTATTCCCTCCGTTGGTTCAACCCTCGGTCAGGGGAAATGGCTGAAGCAGAAGTGGTAGAAAGCAACTCCAAGGGGCTTAAAATAGCTACACCTAAAGAAGACGAGGAAATGGATTGGGTAGTCTGGATACAAAAGAAGTAATGAGAAATTCAACATCTTGGTTTATGCAGCTTTCTTCCTTTTTTAGCACTTCCCGACGATATCCAAACCTTTTCATTTGGGGTGTTTTGAGCATTTGTATAGGCTGTAATGCTCCGAAAACTCCTGAAGAGGCTGTCGTTGAGCCTCCCAATATTGTATTGATTATCGCGGATGACATGAATTGGAATGATTGCGGAGCTTACGGGCATCCCAACATTCAGACCCCGAACATCGATGCGCTGGCTACGGCGGGAATGCGATTTGATAGGGGCTATGTAACGGCGAGCTCTTGCTCGCCTAGCCGAGCAAGCATCATTACAGGAAAATATCCCCATAATACAGGGGCAGAACAATTGCATTGGCCCATACCTGAGGGGACGACCACCTTTGTCCAACAGCTAAAAGCAAATGGGTACTATACAGCTGCTGCCGGAAAGTGGCACATGGGTCCTCATATCCGTCAGCATTTTGACACTGTACGGGAAGCAAATGTAGCGGGATTCCAATTACCTACGGGTGCTAGTAAGGAAACAAAGACGATGGTAGCTCCTGAACCTTCCGGCTGTGAACATTGGGTCTCCATGTTAGAGAACAGACCCAAGAATCAGCCCTTCTTCATGTGGTTTGCCGCCTTAGATCCTCACCGAGCTTACGAAGAGGGGATTTTGGAAAAGCCCCATAGCATTTCTGATGTACAGGTACCTCCCTATCTCCCCGACGTACCGGAAGTGAGAGAAGACTTGAGAATGTATTATGATGAAATTGGGCGACTGGATGCTTATGTCGGAGAAGTAGTGGCAGAGTTGAAGGCGCAAGGAGTTGAAGAGCAAACCCTTATTCTTTTCATTAGTGATAATGGAAGACCCTTTCCTCGGGATAAAACCACCCTGTATGAAGGAGGGATCAAAACACCCTGGATCGTGAAATGGCCCGCTCAGGTTGCGGAAGGATCTGTATCCCAAAGCCTGGTAAGTACTGTCGATATCAGTTCAACCTTCTTAGAACTTGCAGGACTGACTCCCTTAGATAAGTCAGATGGCGTTAGCTTCCTACCCGTATTGACAGATCCGGGCTCGGAACCCAGGAAGTATGTCTTTGGGGAAGACCATTGGCATGATTTTGAAGATCACGGCCGGGCCATCATCAGTGAGGAGTGGAAATTGATTCGCAATACCTATGGAGAGTTAGCGGGAACACCTCCCGCAGATGCCCTAAGGAGTCCTACTTTCAAGGCTATGCTCCAGCTCAAGGCAGCGGAAAAATTGACGGAGGCTCAATTTGCTTGTTTTCGGCTTCCTAGAGGGGAGTATGAGTTATATAAACTTTCGGATGATCCCAATGAATTACACAACCTCATTCATGAGCCAGCATACGCCCTTATTAGGGAAGAATTGAAAAAAGCCCTGAATGACTGGGGCCAGATAACAGGAGATTTTATCCCCACCCAGAGAACACCAGATGAGTTCGATCGGGTAAGTGGCGAGCCAATTCCTTCGGTTCGTAAGCGACCAAGACCTGATAAAAAAGTGATGTTTGGTACCTATGGTGCCTATTGAGTATTTCTGCTGAGAAATAATTTTTCCCCTAACCCCTTGCCTAATGAATTGGACGGTGTATTTTCTCTTTAGTGCCTTACTCCTTTCTGCCTGTTTTCCCATAGCAGATGAAGCTTCCTCAGCCTACAAGAAAGGGTTCCCCTACGGAAATATTCCCCGTACAAAACCTGATAGGCCCTTGAGTGCTGCAATGAATCGGGTCTATAAGGGGACCTACGATTCTTTAGAACTCGCTACCAATGAGTTATTCTCCAATTTCAAATATACTCCCTTAGAAGGTTTTGACTACAATGGAGGGGATGGTACCCTTTCTCGTAGAGACGCCACCAAAATTATTCGGCACGAGGGGAAATATTACGTTTGGTACACCCATCGATCAACCAAGTATCCCCCACAAAATACTTCTGTAGTTACAGATAGCATTCCCTCTAGGGACTGGGACCTCGCTGAAATTTGGTATGCCACCAGTGAGGATGGCTTCACTTGGGAAGAACAAGGGGTGGCCGTTCCCCGCTTAGAAAAGCCCTATCCGGGCTGGCGCTCGGTATCTACGCCAGATATACTCATCTGGGAAGGGAAATACTATTTGTATTACCAAGCTTATACCCAGATGCCGGGAGGGCCGGGTACAAAAGGAGATGACTGCCCTGTTGCCTGTTCAGTAGCAGACTCCCCCGAAGGACCTTGGACGCCTTCTAATAAAACCGTCATCGAAAATGGCCCTGAAGGCAGCTGGGATCAGTATGTTATCCATGATCCCTATCCCTTAGTCTACAAGGGGAAAATTTATGTGTATTACAAAGGGGAAATGGGAGGGAACCCCAAGGTGAGGGCGCAGGGGCTTGCTATCGGGAATCATCCCTTTGGCCCTTTCGAAAAGCACCCCTTAAATCCCGTGATCAACTCAGGACATGAAACGGCATTATTTCCCTTTAGGGAAGGGATTGCTGCGTTGGTAAGTCGCCATGGCTTGGAGCACAATACCATCCAATATTCCCCGGATGGAGTGAATTTTGAAATCGCTGCTATCTCCAGCTTGTTTCCCATAGCCCCAGGTGCCTACATACCTGATGCATTTGAGGATAACGAGCAAGGAAAAGGAATTACCTGGGGGCTTTGTCATTTTCGCAACATAGGCTTAGAAGAAGGAAAAAGTCACAGTATGCTAGCCCGCTTTGATTGCGATCTAAGCCTGGAAATACACGACCCCGAAATGAAGGAGAGCGATATTTTCAATCATCCCGAAATCAATTTCCAGTTCGGCTTGAGTAACGAACAAAGGCTTCGGATAGAAAACCAAATGCTAGACTAGAATGAGTTTTATGCAGGATAACGCTTATAACTTGATTAAATCTTGGTAAGTGAAAAAAGCTATTCACATAGTACTTTGCCTATGGTTGATAGGATGTACGGCCAAATACCCCAAAGAGGTTGAGCTTGCATTAGATACCCTACCCGAGGAAATTGATTTCAATTTCCATGTTAGGCCTATATTATCAGATAGATGCTTTCACTGCCATGGTCCAGATGAAAAGGGGCGTAAGGCCGATCTTCGATTAGATATTGAAGAAGTTGCTCTGGGCCAATTGTCTGATACGGGTTCTTTTCCCATTTACCCAGGTACACCCGGGAAGAGTGCGGTCGTCCACCGCCTGCTAACCCAAGACCCTGAGCAGCAAATGCCTCCTCCAGAATCCAAGCTTTCCTTGACAGACAGAGAAAAGGCCACCATAATCAAGTGGATTCAACAGGGAGCGAAATGGAAAAAGCATTGGGCGTATCTTCCTCCTCAGAAAGCCGCCCTACCGGAGATTGAGCATCCAACCTGGGGCAGAAATGAAATAGACTACTTTGTTTACGAGAAATTAAGGAAAAATGGATTGGCTCCTTCGGATGAGGCCGATAGGAGGACCCTTATACGAAGGCTAAGCTTTGACCTGATTGGCTTACCCCCCACTTTAGACGAAGTCAATCAATTTGTATTGGATAGTGCTGATAATTCTTATGAAAAGGTGGTGGATCGCTTATTGGCTTCTTCACATTTTGGGGAAAGATGGGCATGGGAATGGCTAGATGTAGCGCGATATTCAGATACAAATGGATTCCAGGGAGACCCCACCCGGACCATGTGGCCGTGGAGGGATTGGGTTATTAAAGCATTCAATGAAAATATGCCCTATGATGAATTCACAGTCAAACAAATCGCTGGGGATTTACTTCCCGAAGCTAGTAAGGAAGATATACTGGCTACTGCATTTAACCGGAACCATACGCACAATGGAGAAGGAGGAAGAATCGCCGAAGAAACCCGTGTAGAAAATGTATTCGACCGGGTGGAAACAGTTGGAACTACTTGGATGGGGCTTACGCTGAATTGCAGTAGATGCCACGATCATAAATTTGATGCCATTACCCAGAAAGAGTACTACCAACTATCGGCTTACTTCAATCAAACATCGGAAAACGGAAAGGGATTTTCAGGGGTAGTTCCCCCTGTTTTAGACGTAAGTCCTATAGAGGATATCCAAAAGATTAATCGGATTAAATCGCACCTTAAAGAATTAGCCGAGGAAGTTGATCAGGTAGAAACCCAAAAATTTCCGAGAGCGGATGAACTCCCTCCCTCACAATCTAAAGCAGCTGAAAAGATCGCAGGAGGCTTCAATGGAGGTTTGGATGAAAATGCCTTTAATAGAAATGCCTTTCAGCTAGTCCTGATTTACAGGTACTTTAAAGATAAAGATCCCACCTATGCCAATTTGCTCATGAAGCTGAGAGAGACCAAACTGCAACTTAGGGATCAGTCTGCGAAAAATATGCAGGTGATGGTAATGGATCAATTAGATGAGCCTCGTCCGACGTATATCCTAACCCGAGGGAATTACAGCTCACATGAAGAGGAAGTATTTCCCAATGTCCCTGCCATACTCCCCAGCCTGCCAACAACTGTCAGTAACAATAGACTTGCCCTTGCGTTGTGGCTTATTTCTAAGGATAATCCCCTTACAGCTAGGGTTACTGTCAACCGGTATTGGCAAGCTTTTTTCGGAAGGGGAATTGTCAAGACAATTGAAGACTTTGGGGTCCAAGGAGCCCTCCCTTCCCACCCCGAACTCCTCGATTGGTTAGCGGTGGATTTTCAGGAAAACGGGTGGAATTTGAAAGCACTTTTTAAAAAGATTGTTATGAGTGCCACCTACCGACAATCCTCCAAAATATCCCAGGAGTTGAAGGAATTTGATCCTGATAATGTCTATTTGGCCCGCGCAACCCGCATGAGACTCCCCTCCTGGATACTCAGAGATCAGGCTCTTTTCATAAGTAGACTGTTGGTAGATTCCCTTGGAGGTAAGCCCGTAAAACCGTATCAACCGCCTGGAATTTGGGAAGAAGCCACCTTTGGAAAAATTACATACGATCAGGGAAAGGGGGAAGACCTATACCGAAGAACTCTGTACACATTTTGGAGGCGTATTGTAGGCCCTACCATGCTTTTTGATAATGCGAAACGCCAATTGTGCGAGGTAAAAGCGGTTCGGACCAATACGCCTTTACACGCCCTAATTACGCTCAACGACGTAACCTATATGGAAGCCTCTAGGGTCTTAGCTGCTCGAGTTTTGCGTAATCAGCATACCGATAAAGATCGCCTTTCGTATTTGTGGGAGTTAGCCACTTCTAGAGAGATACATGAGGCAGAATGTTCTCTCCTAATGGATCGATTGAATCAACTTCGGAAACAATACAGCCTGTCGGTAATCGAAGCCCAAAAAATTACCCAGATAGGTGAGTATCAATCCTTAGATCAGCTTGACCTAACAGATCACGCAGTATTTACCGTTTTAGCCTCCCTTGTGCTCAACTTGGACGAAACAATAACTAGGCAGTGATGAAGAAGCTATTACCTCCCGCAGCGGAATATGCGGCAAATATTACCCGTAGAAATTTCTTCGGAAAGACCGCTCTGGGAATAGGAAGTCTTGCCTTGGGTTCCCTGTTGAATCCTGGGCCTATGGCTGCAAGACCCCTCGGAGATCCAGGGGGATCCTTTCCCCATTTTGCTCCAAAAGCCAAAAGAATTATCTACCTGTTTCAGAATGGCGCTCCTTCCCACGTTGATCTGTTTGATTATAAGCCTATGCTGCGAAAATGGCATGGAAAGCAAATTCCCGATGAATTGATACATGGAAAACGCTTTTCTACCATGACGGGAAATCAACCCGATCGGCCAGTCATTGCGGAGATCAGCTCATTTAGTCAACACGGACAAAGTGGCGCCTGGATTTCTGATTTTATGCCAGAAACAGCGAGTATAGCGGATGAGTTGTGCTTCATTAAATCTATGTATACAGAGTCGGTTAACCACGCACCTGCCATTACCTTTTTCCTTACGGGATCAGAGCAACCCGGTAGGCCAAGTATGGGTTCGTGGATGACCTATGGCCTCGGCAGTATATCCGAAGACCTTCCCGCATTTGTCACCATGACCTCACGGGACCAACAAAATAGTTGTGGCCAGATCTTTTACGACTACTACTGGGGAAGTGGCTTTCTGCCAGGCAAGTTTCAAGGGGTAAAATTCCGCGGAGGTGGAGACCCCGTCCTCTACTTGAAAAACCCTGAGGGAATGAGCCGAGAGACGCGCAGGAGCATGTTGGATGACATCAGCGCCCTTAACGAACTTCATTTTGAGGAATATGGAGACCCAGAAATCCAAACCCGCATAGCTCAGTATGAAATGGCCTATAGAATGCAGATGAGTGTCCCCGAATTGACCGACTTTTCTACAGAACCCCAACACATTTTGGATATGTATGGTCCAGATGTGTATCGAAAGGGGAGTTTTGCCTATAACTGTCTTATGGCCAGGAAACTAGTGGAAAAAGGAGTTCGCTTTATCCAGTGTATGCATGCAGGATGGGATCAGCATAGAAACCTCAACCACCAACTCAAGATACAGTGCCAGGATACAGATGCCCCAAGTGCGGCACTAATCAAAGACCTTAAGCAAAGAGGTCTGTTGGAAGATACGCTTGTGATTTGGGGAGGTGAATTTGGACGTACCCCCTTCTTACAGGGAGATATTCAAGACTACAAAAACTGGGGTAGAGATCACCATCCTTACGTCTTTAGCTTATGGATGGCTGGAGCCGGGGTTAAGCCTGGCCTATCTTATGGAAGTTCGGATGAGTTTGGCTTCAATCCGGTAGAAAATCCCGTTCATGTACATGACCTGCAAGCTACCCTTATGCACATAATGGGGATCGATCACGAACAATTTACCTACAAACATCAGGGACGACGGTATAGATTGACAGATGTCCATGGCCATGTAGTGAAAGACATCTTAAGCTAGGTTAAGGGTATTTTGGAGAATCAGGAGAACAAAACATTTAGTACAGAATCTACAAATACAGATATCAGATGAAGCTCAACAGCGTACCTACTGCCTTATTTATTCGTATATCGGTCATCTTTTTGATGATCTCTTCTAGTAACAAGGTATTTAGCCAACAAAAGAATATCATTTTACTCTTCGCAGATGATGCGGGGTATCATGATTTTGGCTTCCAAGGAAGTGAAACCTTTACCACACCCAACTTGGATAAATTGGCTTCAGAAGGGGTAGTTTTCAAGCAGGCGTATACTACAGCTGCGGTTTGTGGACCCTCAAGGGCTGGTTTGCTAACAGGGAAGTATCAACAGCGCTTTGGTTTCGAAGAAAACAATGTACCCGGTTACATGAGTTCATCTTCCAGGCTGTTAATGGACGAGATGGGCTTGCCGCTGCAAGAAAAAACCATCGCTGACCATTTGAACCCGTTAGGGTACCAATCTATCATCCTCGGCAAGTGGCACTTGGGACATGCCGATCGGTATCATCCCCTTAATAGAGGCTTCGATGAATTTTATGGATTTCGAGACGGAGCCCGCTCCTATTTTCCCTTAAGCCAGAAGGAGACTTATACTAGACCTTCTAAGCAACTAGAGAAGGGCTTTGGCAAGTACGTAGAGCCAGAAGAATACCTTACGGATGCTCTGGCATCAGATGCCTGCAGTTTTATGGAAAGAAATCGGGAAGTACCCTTTTTTATATTCGTCTCCTTCAATGCAGTTCACACCCCTCTGGAGGCCATACCTGAGGACTTAGCGCAGGTAGAAGGGCTATCGGGGAAACGGAAAAAACTAGCGGCAATGACCCTGGCTTTGGACAGGGCCTGTGGCAAGATCTTAGATAAGTTGAAGCAGCTCGGCTTGGAGGAGAATACCCTAGTGGTATTTTCCAATGACAACGGAGGACCTGATGGACCCATGACCAGCAATTATCCTTTGAGTGGATGTAAGTCAAACCATTTGGAGGGAGGTATCCGAGTCCCGTGCATCATGAAATTACCGAATGTTATAGAGGCAAATACTGTTTATGAAAAGCCGGTAAGCATGCTGGATATGCTACCTACCTTTGTAAATGTTGCAGGGGGAAAGGCATCAGGAATTGAAGGGTTAGATGGCGTAGACCTTATCCCTTTTGTTACGGATAAAGATCCAGGAGATCCTCATGAAACCCTGTTTTGGAAAAAGGAAAACCGAGGGGTTGTGAGAAAAGGAGATTGGAAGATGTTGAGGTTTCCCGACCGCCCAGCTGAATTGTACAACATCGCTCAGGATGAAACGGAATCCCAAAACCTCGCTTACCAACATCCGGATAAAGTCCGAGAGATGTTCAAGATCTTGTGGGAGTGGGAAAGCCAGCTAGAACGACCCTTATTTATGTTAAAACGAGTGTATGAAGTCAATGCCATGAAGCGCATGGATGAAAAGAGAGATCCTGTTGTGGATGATATGGAGAAATAGTACCCTATATAACTTAACATCACAGAAATGAAATACGTATCCTTGCTCGCAATCATTTTATTTTCCATACCCTCCATTTGTCAACAACAAAATGGAGATCATCTTCATTTACCCCAGGTACAATTTGCCTTACAGCAAATTGAAGAATCACTAGCAATAAGTGATCCGGATAAAAGCCTCAACATTTCCTTTCGTTTAGACTCTATCAATTTGAGCCGTGAGGCATATCACATAAGCATAGAGGGTGAGGGGATCGAAATAATGGGCGGAGATGAAAAAGGTCTAATGTATGGAGGATTGGAAGTAGCAGAACAATTAACCCTATCTGGAGAGGTGGTGGAGGCCAAGGGGAAACCTTATATTCAAAATAGAGGAATCAAATTCAACATTCCCTTGGATGCCCGAACCCCAAGCTATGACGATACGGGAGATGCTGCACAGAAGAATTATGCAGAAATGTGGAAATGGAGTTTTTGGGAAGAATTCTTGGACGATATGGCCCTGCACCGTTACAATACCCTTACCTTATGGAACCCTCACCCCTTCCCCTCTATGGTGAAACTCCCAAACTTCCCAGATGTAGCATTGAATGATGTGTGTATTACCACGCTAACTCCCATTGGCAAGGAAAACGAGTGGGCAGAGCCACAGATGGTTTCCAGCAACGTAGTGGAAAATCTGGAGGTGATCAAAAAGATGACTATAGAGGAAAAAATTGCCTTTTGGCAAAGGGTAATGAACCATGCCAAGGATCGTGGGATAGATATCTACTTTTTTACTTGGAACCTGTGCGCCAACGGGGCGGCAAAGCCTGTACCTCCTTTTTACAGAACCTATAAACAACCTATTTGGGACGAAGAACCTGGAAAATATGGGATCACGAATCAGATGAATAACCCCATTAATGTGGATTACTATCGCGAATCGGTTAAGACCTTTCTATTGACCTATCCCCAAGTGAAGGGAATTGGCGTAACGGCAGGGGAACACATGCTGGACGAAGCTGGTGGCTACACCCGGGAACAGTGGATTTGGGAGGCCTATGGACAGGGTATGATGGATGCCATGCAGGAAAATCCTGGGCGTGAGATTAACTTCATCCATAGGGTTTGGAATACAGATATGGACAAGATCATGACTCACTGGCAAAACTATCCAGGGTCTTTTGAAGCGAGTTTCAAATATGCCAAAGCCCGTCTCTATTCCTCGCCCTATTTGAATTTTGCCGATGGACATATTGAAGCGATGGAAACGTACGGACTTAAGTCCTGGTGGAATTTACGCAACGATGATATATTCGTCTATCGGTGGGGTGATCCCGAGTATGTAAAGGCCTTTATTGGGCATTTTCAACTTGATCACACCGCAGGATTCTACATGGGTTCCGATGGATATGTATGGGGAAGAGAGTTTACCAGCAAGCAACCCGAGGTATCCGGTCAATTGGAAATTAAAAAGCACTGGTACAACTTCATGTTGTGGGGAAGGCTTAGTTATGACAACACCTTGGATAATGCATTTTTTACCCAAAAACTAAAAGATCGCTTTCCACATACAGATGCTGGGCTATTGTTCACAACATGGCAGGCAGCATCTAGAATCATCCCCAAAGTAAATGTGTTTCATTGGAGGGACTGGGACTACCAATGGTCTGTCGAAGGATGTTTTGGAGAACGGATGGGTTTTCACGATGTCCTTCAATTCATGGAAAATCCGACGGTTTCAGGGGATAGTATGATGAATCCTGCTGATTTCGCAAAGGCAACCCTCAAAGGTCAGGATATGGTGCATATTACTCCTTTACAGGTAGTGGAATGGCTCAACCAATATGCAGAAAAGGCCCTTGAGGGGATAGAAAAATTGACACGCGATAATGCTTCAGTAGAACTAGTCGTACTACTAGATGACATCAAAGCAATGGCATACCTCGGCCAGTACTATGCCTTAAAGATTGAGGCAGCTACAGCATTAGCCCTCTTCTCCGAAACCCAGGAAAATACCCATAAAGAAAAAGCCATCTCTCAGCTTCAAGAGGCCATACATGCTTGGGAGCAGTACCGAATCATTTCTGAGAAGAATTATCGGCCACAGATTCTCGCCCGAACGAATACGCTTGATTGGACCAAAATCTTGGAAGATGTAAAAAAAGATGTGGAGTTAGCTAGAAATTTTAAAGGAAAATGAAATATTTGTTGGACGGTTATTGGAGTAAAAAGGTACATGTTTACCTTTTTTTATTAATACTCCTTATTTGGGCCGATGTTAAGGCGGCTAATGCCTCAAACGTGGAAATTCGTAGCGCCCTCAAGAGTCAGATGATTGATATCGCTATTGCGAAACTTGAGCACACGCTTACAGCAAAAATGCAGGCAGCGCATCAGCCCAGGAAAGAAAGGGTGATTGAACTCATAAATGCAGAAAAAGAAGCCGCAAAGCTACTAGAATTGGATCTCGAGCTAAATAACTTAAGGCCAGAAGGATTTCAATTGCTTCAGCGGTCCGAGGCTCTATATATCATAGGAGGGGATGAAAGAGGACTCATGTATGGAGTGCTTGACCTCAGAGAGCAGCTCAACATCTACCAGGACCTTGGAAAAGTAGAGGCGAAAACCCAGCAACCTCGATTTTCATTTCGTGCGATCAAGTTTAACCTGCCTTGGTCTTCCTATCGCTTGGGGGAGTCGCTACAACTCCACATGGAAACGGTAAAAGATACCCTATTCTGGGAAAGCTTCTTAGATATGATGGCAGAAAATCGCTTCAATGCTCTTACCCTCTGGAATTTACATCCTTTTACCTTCATGATCCAACCCAAGGCCTACCCAGAGGCTACGCAGTTTACTGGAAAGGAATTTGCCGACTGGCGAAAATTTTGGAAGACCCTTTTCCGCATGGCGAAGAACCGAGGAATAGAGACCTATATCATCAACTGGAATATTGTTACGTCACCTCAAATGACAGCGGTCCACGATGTCGCCAATTACAAAGATGACCTGGAATGGCATTATGGCTTTACCCCAGCCGACACCTCTCAAATCATTGTAGACTACATGCGTGAATGTATCACACAGGTAATCAACGAATATCCCAACTTATCAGGGGTAGGGGTGAGCATCGGGGAGCGGATGAAGATGCCCATTGATGCAGCTATGGAATGGGTGAAACATACCTTTGTAGAAGGGATACTCAATGCGGATCGCCAAGTGAAATTTATCCATCGCGCTCCCTTCTCCATTGACCCAGAAGTAGCACGCGAATACATCGAGTCCTATACCGACTTTGAGACTCCGATTATCATGGAGTTTAAGTTCAACTGGTCCCATGCACATTCCTCTCCCAATCTCTCTATCACCCATGGAGGCCGTATCAAAGACCAGTATTGGAACCCCAAACCTACCAATTACCAAATGGCTTGGATGATGCGCAATGAAGATTTTCTCATGCTGAATTGGGGGAATTCAGATTTCATACGAGCGCACATCGCAGTAAATGGGCAAGACTTTGTCGCGGGCTATTTTGTAGGTTCTGAGACCTATATTCCAGCCAAGGAATATAGAATGAAGCCAGGACTTGCGTACAGTTGGAAGTATGCCTTCGAAAAGCAGTGGGAGTTTTACCAAATGTGGGGAAGACTCCTGTACGATCCCAACCTTTCAGACAGCTTTTTTACAGAGCAGATTTCCTCGAGATATGGAGAAAAAGTAGGCCCCAAGATGTTCGAGGCCCTACAATTGGGTAGCCGTATGCCTCTGGCCTTGGCTTCTTTCTACCAGGGAACCTGGGATTTTACCCTATACTGTGAGGGATTTCTCAATGGCAAGCAATTGTATCGCACCTATAAAGAAGCTACAAAGGCCTTTATCAACGTGGAGGAGATGCTTACCCATCCTACGCTGGATCCACGCTACCTTAATATTGATCAGTTTACCGACAGAAAATTAAACAAGCAGCCGATTTTGGAAGGAGAAATAACTCCGCTGGAATTAGCTGAGGAAATGGAGGCCAATGGAAAAAGAATCTTACAGCTCTATGGAGAATTAGAGGGCCAGGCAGATAAGAATGTTAGCCATTTTCAGGTTGAAATGAATGATATAAAAATTTGGGCATATCTGAGTAGATACTTTGCCTCCAAGTTGAAGGGAGGGGTATATTTGGATGAGGCGGTAAAAACTTCCAACCCATCTTTAGGAGAGCTTTCTGTCAATCATCTGCAGGAAGCTGTTGGCCACTGGGAAAATATTGTCGCGATTTCCTCTGAGCAGTACCATGAGGTATCTCTGCTTCATATAAAAACGACGAAGTTCTCCTGGAAAATGTACCTCCCCCAGGTGCGTAAGGACATAGAAATTGCCCAAGCGAAATTTGAATAAAGCTGACCCCTAAAGCCTTGTTCAAAAAAAATCCAGGGATAATTTTCCTGTGTCCCTTCCCATGTGCGATTTGTATTACTTTTTGATACAAAGAGAGCGGTGTGATCCCTCTCCTTATCTATACCTTATTCCCTGATAAAACCTAATGACAGTTTGATCCTTCAACTTACCACCATGTCTATTACTACTCAACCGTTTGGTTTATATAAGGATACAGAGGCATCCCTGTATACGCTGGAAAACGATCAGGGGATGCGCGTAAAAATCACCGATTATGGGGCAACGATAACCTCTATTCTCGTTCCAGACAAAAAAGGGAATACAGAAAATATAGTTTGTGGCTTTGATTCCTTGCAGGGCTACTTCCAGGAGCCATATTTAGCAAACAGTCCATATTTTGGATGTACGGTAGGACGTTACGCAGCACGAATTAAAGACGCCCACTTCGCACTTGAGGGGAAATCTTACCCATTAGCGGCAAATGCAGGGCCCAATCATATTCATGGAGGAGTATTAGGCTTTGACAAGAAAATGTGGGAAGTAATTGAAGTAGCGGAAAAGGAGAGCCCCTCGGTGAAGATGGAATTATTTAGCCCAGACATGGAAGAAGGCTATCCAGGAAATCTCAAAGTAACCGTACTATTTAGCCTAAATCACCAGAGCGAATTATCAATTCAGTATACGGCCCAAACAGACCAAACGACTCCTGTGTCGTTGACGAACCATACCTATTTTAATCTCAATGCATTTAGGGAAAATATACTCACCCATACTGCACAGATTTACTCAGGTAAATTTCTCTCAGTAGATGAATCCGATGTCCCCTTAGGAACAATGGAAAGTGTGGTAGGCTCAGCTGTAGATTTACAACTTCCCAAGGTAATGGGAGAGGCTTTCTCAGAATTGCCCAAAGGATTTGAGCATTTTTACCTGTTCTCAAAAGAGACAAATGCCTTAGCCAAGGTAGCCAGATTTGAAGAACCTGAAAGTGGTAGAAGCCTGGAGGTATTTACTACAGAACCCGGTATGCTCTTTTACACGGGGTATTACACAGGAAATGAGTTGCGCAGAGAAGATGGAACTTCCTTCGGTCAGTTTCGCGCCTTCTGCTGCGAAACCTCCCGGCATCCCAATGGAATGAATTTTCCAGATGTACCAGAGGGATGTTTGACGTCTCCCGATGTTCCCTACACCAGCACTACTGTATTCAAATTTGGATGGTGAGGGCTATTGTGACATTTATAACAGTATTTGGGAGAAATCAACCCTTCTCCTACTAGGGAATAAGCTATCATTCTTACACAAACTCGAGATTGACAGAACCCTCAATCTCTTTAACAAATACACTACATGATTGAAGGAGTACTATGGGCTATATTCGCGGGATTAATGCTAGGCTTATATGCCCTACCCGAAAAATTTACCAAGGACTTTAAGTTTGAGAATACTTGGGGCTTATTTTTTATGTTGACCATGTTTGTGGTACCCCTTATCGCTTCCTTTACCCTAATCAAGGATTTTGGACAGGTATTTTCTTCCGTACCCACAGACGTGCTCGTACAAATGGCCATAGCCAGTCTCCTCTGGGGAACAGGGGTTATGATGTGGGGCAAAGCCATCAACCATATTGGTTTATCGTTGGGCTTTTCCTTATTCATTGGAACCGTAATCTTAGTAGGATCTATCCTTCCCTTTTTCGTAGATGGATTACCGGGGAATGACGCTTTTATGGCAATAATGGGAGGTATATTGGTCGTCTTGGTTGGCGTAATCGCCAATGGAAAGGCCGGCTTGCTAAGGGAAAAGGACGAGGCAGAAAATGCCAAAGATACAGGAGAGGATCAACCCCAAAAAGCGTCTATGCTCACGGGTATTCTCATTGCGGTAATTGGTGGTTTGCTGGCAACGGGATTCAGTTACGCAAATGCAGTGGGACGCCCTCCGCTTCACGAGGCGAGCCAGGCTGCTGGAAATGCAGAATGGATTACAGCCGTCGCCGTTATGTTCCCGATTTTTATCAGTGGGGGGATTTTTATGGCGCTCTATTTTTCCTGGGAATTGAGTAAAAAACGCCTATGGGGAGGCTTTAAGACCCCTGCTTTTTCCCGTAACCTAGGGCTTATCCTTATCATGGCTGTATTTCACTATGCAGCTTCTGCCTTATTCGCTTTCGCTGCCTACCAGTTGGGTAGTGCGGGTAATACCGTTGGCTATGCCATTTTTAATACGGCTTGTGTTGCTACAGCCATAGTAAGTGGGCTAATAACGGGTGAGTGGGAGAAGGCATCCCCCAAGGCTCGCAGGTTCCTCTATTTCGGGCTTGCCTGTATGATTGTTGGGATCCTCATCGTCGCTTTTGGAAATAGTCTATCTACTTGAAAGCTACAAGGGATAGGAAGTTAACCCGTGGAATAAACGCAACTATATATGAACAAATTAACCTACGCTACTTATGATGAACATTACAAATCGTCTTGATTTTCTATTTAGAAAATGGAAACACTTGGCCTTCCTCTTGTGCTTCGCATCGGGGTTGGCTGCTACACATCCTACAATGGCTCAGTCTACACGAGTAGAGGGGGCCATAACCGATGAAGACGGGAATGCACTAGGAGGTGCTACCATTGTGATAAAAGGTACACGACAAGGTGCCTTCAGTAGTTCAGATGGTACATATTCCCTGTCTGTTCCCGCTGATGCTGCCCTCGTATTTTCCTATTTGGGATACGCAACGCAGGAAGTTGAGGTAAATGGGAAATCTCGCATCGATATTACCCTTTCCCCCTCTACTGAAAGCTTAGAGGAAGTCTTAGTCGTGGGATATTCCAGAAGGCAAAGAGCGGATGTGACTGGCGCTGTTACGACCGTTAATAAAGACTTCCTAGACCAACAACCCGTTGCGGATGTCACCAAAGCCTTACAGGGTGCAGCAGCGGGAGTTACCGTTGTGAATACTGCTACCCCAGGGGCAAATGCCGAAGTTCGTATACGAGGATTAGGCACCATAAATGGCAATAACCCCCTTTGGGTAGTTGATGGCGTATTTGATGCTGAAATTCCTCCACCTAACCAGATTGAATCCATACAGGTTCTCAAGGATGCATCGGCTACTGCCATCTATGGAGCACGAGGGTCCAATGGGGTAATTCTTGTCACCACCAAAACAGGTCGAGCCAATCAGAAGCCAGAAATTCAAGTAAGTGTCCGAATGGGAGGCTATGCACCCAATGCAAAGTTCGACATCATCACAGACCCCGAAAAAATTGGGCAGATGATTTGGCTCCAACAGTTCAATGATTTTCAATTGGCGCAGGAAGATCCCAATGCGGATCCCAATGCAGTGTTCACGCCTACACATCCCCACTTTGTATTCCCGAGCAATACGGAACCCCAGGTAGTTCTCAACGATTTCCTCTTTCCCAATGGAGCCAATGAAGGGGATCCTGGAACAGACCTATCGCTCTACGATCAGCAGAATTACCCTATTACGCGAATGAATAAGGAAGGGACAGATTGGTTGGAGGAAGTGTACCAACCCGGTCTCATTCAGGACTACAATGTTTCTGTGATAGGAGGAGGTAACTCAACTCGCTATGGCTTTCACGCCAACTATTATACCGAAGAGGCACAGTTCAAGGAGTCAGGCTATGACCGATATGCCATTAGATCCAACATCGATGCAGATGTTACGGATTGGCTTACGGTTGGCCAACGCTTGGGAGGGACCTTTGAAAAGTTTCGTGGATATAGAGGCAATAACTCTCGCGGTTTATTGAAAAACATGATGGAAGCTAGCCCCTTAGTACCACTTCTGGATGAGGGAGGAAACTGGGCTGGAGACATAGTAGGAGGGACGCAAAACTTCCAGAACCAAGTAGCCTTACTAGAACGACAACAGGATAACTTCAACCGAGAAGTAACCCTAAGTGGGAATTTTTATGGTACCCTTAAACCCATTGCAGGCCTAGCAATCAAAACCCTGTTTGGGTATAACTTGAGGAATAATAAAGGCACGAATATTCAACTTCCCCAGTTCGAATCTCGGAATGGAAATCGGGAGACGGTATTGAACAATAGCAATGCAACGAATCTCAGTTGGAACTGGTCCAATACGATAAACTATCAGACGAGTTTCTCAGAAGTCCATAACCTGGATGTGCTATTGGGTATAGAAGCTAGGCAAAATACCTTTGACTTCAACAATGCTTCCCGGGGAGGATTTTTCTCCACAGATATCAATTACCTGGTTCTGAATGCAGGGGAAGGAGATCAATTGAACAGTGGATCAAGAGGAGAAAGTTCTACCTCCTCAATATTTGGGCGAGTGTACTACGATTTCGCAGGTAAATATCTCGTAGATGCGACCGTTCGTCGCGATGGGTCTTCCATATTTGTAGAGGACAATAGATATGGGGTCTTCCCAGCGGTATCGGTTGGATGGAAAATCAGTGATGAAAACTTTATGGCGGGAACTTCAGGATGGCTAAATTTCTTGAAAATAAGAGGGGGTTGGGGACAGTCTGGTAATGACAGGACCTCAAATGTAAATAACCAATTTACCCTATTTTCTCAGGATTTAGGTTCTTCCTTTTATGCCATTGATGGGAGCGATGGTAATATCGCCCAAGGCTTTCAATCTTCTAACTACGGAAACCCAGACGCGAGGTGGGAGACAACCACCACTACCAATATAGCCGTAGATGCTACCTTGTTCAACTCTTTGGACTTAAGTGTTGATGTGTGGCAAAAGAACACAGAGGATATGTTATTCCAGGTGCAAATTCCGGCGGTAGTCGGTAGGGCAGGGGTTCCTTCGGTAAATATTGGCGACATGGAAAATCAAGGGGTTGATATTACCCTTGACTATGGCTCCTCAGCTATTGGAGGAGATTTGACCTACAATATTGCGTTGACATTTTCCCAATACCAGAATACGGTAACAAAACTCTCCAACAACGAGGAGGAAGTATTGTTGGGCTCTAGTTTGCGCGGGGCTACTTATACTCAAACAGAAGCCGGAAGGTCATTTCCTGAGTTTTATGGATATGTCATTGATGGAATTTTTCAAACGCAGGCAGAGGCAGAGGCACATCCTACAAATGGCACCTACAACCGACCAGGAAATCTCATCGTTCGGGATATTAACGGAGATGGGGTAATTACGCCCGATGACCGTACCTATCTAGGAAATCCGCATCCAGATTTTACCAGTGGACTCCGAGCAAGCGTAGCTTACAAAGGCTTTGACCTAGCGGCAACTTTCTATGCCAGTGTAGGGCACGATATTGCCAATTACCTGGCGCGTTTCAGGCACTACGGCCTGTTTGATGGACCTAAATCAGAAAGACGCTTGATGGAATCATGGGGAAGCCCCTTCTTGGATGATAACGCCAATGCTACCTTGCCCAGAGCTTATACTTCCACGGCCTTTGAGCAGAATGTCATAAGCGATGTTATTGAAGATGGATCCTACTTGCGGCTCCAAAACTTGCAACTGGGATTCAATGTGCCTCAGGCTACCCTCCAGAAATTAGGACTTGCCTCTCTGCGATTCTATGTAATGGGTACCAACCTATTTACGATCACCAACTACACAGGTCTAGATCCAGAATTACCCAACAACTGGGATCCAGATAACCTGGGGAGAGCAGAACTCAACCGTGGAATTGACATTGGTGCATGGCCTATTTCTCAGCAGTTTTTAGGTGGGCTTAATGTCTCATTTTAATTCAGAATAGATTATTTGTTTACAACAATTGAAAGATTGATAAAAAATGAAAAGATCATTTAACATATTCAGCTTAGCTATAATAGTGTGCCTCGCAGCTAGCTCGTGCAGTGAGGATTTCTTGGAACAAGAACCTATTGGCCAACTCAATCCCGCTGTACTGCAAGAGGTAGAAGGACTTAATGCGGTGCTAATCGGAGCCTATTCATTGCTCGATGGGTTTGAGAGCCAAGGCGGCTTTGGACAAAGGGGAGCGAGTTCAGGAACCAATTGGATTTGGGGAGATGTGCGCTCTGACGATATGTATCGAGGAGATCAAACGGGGGGTTGGGATGCGATAAACAGAATTGAGCGCTATGAAATTGAACCCACTAATGAGTGGCTTTGGCGGGGATGGACAGGGTTCTATGATGGGGTAGCTAGATCCAATGATGTACTATCTATCCTTCGCCAGGCAGAGGACATTCCCGCAGAAACAGCTTCCCAGATTGAGTCAGAGGCCCGATTTTTACGTGCTTGGTATCACTTCAATGCGAGAATCATTTGGGAAAGGGTTCCTTACATAACCGAAGCTGTAGATCCTGTGACAGTAGTAAATGACCGCGAAATATGGGATGATATTGAAGCGGACCTGAGGTGGGGCATAGACAATGGTATGGAGGAAACGCCCACAGAAATAGGAAGAGCTTCACGTTGGGCTGTCAAAGCCTTCCTCGCCAGGGTTCATTTGTTCCAAAACGAGTATGCCGAGGCTAAGGTGTTACTGGATGATATCATCAACAGTGGTCCCTTCACGCTGATGCCCAACTTTTATGACAACCATAGTGAGGAATTTCAAAATAATGCCGAAAGTATATTTGAAATTCAGTATTCGGTAAATGATGGGGCAGGAAAATGGAATTCAGGCTTGGACCACCAAGTAGCCTTTCCTAGGGTATTGGGATTCTGCTGTGATTACCAGCGACCATCTTTCGACCTGTTCAATGCCTTCAAAGTCGATGAAAATGGCCTCCCTTTATTAAATTCCTTCCGCGATAACTTAGATTTACACGACCAGGGAATAACCTTCGATCAGGACTACACCCCTCCTGCTTACCCATTAGATCCTCGCGTAGACTGGACCATAGGCAGAAGAGGGGTTCCCTATTTGGACTGGGGAGTGTACCAGGGCAGTAACTGGACGCAAAGACCAGACGAGATGGGGCCTTTCCTCAATAAGAAGATCCAGTTCTGGCAGAGAAATGAGGCGACCATTCGGTCTAGTTCTCCACACTGGGCACCGGGAATTAATGGGGACAACTTTAATCTGTTTAGGTTAGGACATGTCCTCCTCTGGAGGGCTGAAGTAGCGGCTGAAGAGGGAGACCTGGCTACTGCATTGGACTTGGTAAACCAAATCAGAGCAAGAGCTGCCAATGAAGTCGTTATGGGACAAGTAGCTACAACCAACTTCGGCTCCATCGTGGACGAAAGTGAAATCGAAATCGATATGACACAGCCCGCAGCTAATTACTTGATTGAACCCTACCCGTCATTTCCTGACCAAGACTATGCAAGAAGAGCTGTACGCCACGAAATGCGACTCGAATTTGCCTTGGAAGGTATGCGGTTTTTTGACCTAGTACGCTGGGGAGCAGATGGAGAAGAGCTCAATGCCTATTTACAGGCAGAAGCAGGCGTAAGGGCCTGGATGGTGGGGGCACAATATGACCCTGAGCAAGATGACTATGCACCTATTCCTCAAAATCAAATTGACTTACAGGGAGGAGTTCTCCTTCAAAATCCCTCCAATGGAGGGAGTTAAGTCAAAAAATGTGATCCTTAATTAAGAATGACGAACTTAATTGAAAAAAATTACAGAGAAGACGAGTAGTAGTTTATAGAGGAATACAGGGTGAATGGGGATTTAAATTCCTCTTCCCCTGTTTCCCCTTTTCTGATGGTAAACCAATTACAATGGGTTCCAATATGTACATCCAGATACCTGTACCTTATCTCTTCCTCTTACTCGTTATATGTGCGTGTAAGACAGAAGAGCAACGGGTAATTCCCCAGAATCAACCCATGTTTCAAGTCGTTCCCTCAGCAAAATCACAGGTGTCTTTTGCCAATAATCTCACCGAAAATAGCCGGATTAATGTACTAGAGTATCTCTACTACTACAATGGATGCGGTGTCTCCATAGGAGACATCAATAATGATGGCCTTCCGGATATATACCTAGCCTCGGCTACCAAACAAAATAAACTCTACCTGAATAAAGGAAATCTGGAATTTCAAGACATCACGGCATCCGCCAATGCAGGAGGATATCATGGCATCACTGCTGGGGTAAACTTTATAGATATCAACCAGGATGGGTTCCTGGATATATACATATGTAAGTCGGGAAATAATGCAGGGAGGTATCGAACCAATGAATTACTGATCAATACAGGCGATCTACAATTTGAAGAAAAAGCAGCTGAATACGGCCTAGACGATCCTTCCTTTTCAACACAATCCTATTTTTTTGACTATGATGTAGATGGAGATCTGGATATGTATTTAGTGAACCACCCCATTGATTGGAACAACAAAAATATTATCATGACCGAAGAACAGGAGCAGGTAGGGTTCCTGTATGAATACTCAGATAAATTGTATGAAAACGATGGCAGCAACCACTTTTCAGATATAACCCAGGAAGCAGGCATATTGAATAGGGCCTGGGGGCTAAGTGCTTCTATTGGGGACTTCAACGGCGATCGATTACCCGACCTATATGTAGCCAATGATTTCATTAAGCCCGATTTTTTATACATCAATAACGGGGATGGAACTTTCTCCGATCGCTTACCAGAGTATTTCCGGCATATTTCTTTCTACTCCATGGGAAGCGATTATGCCGATATCAACAACGATGGACTCAATGACCTATACGTACTCGATATGGCTATGAGAAGCCATGCCCGATCCAAGCAAAATATGGGGTCCATGAGTACGGAGAATTTTCAGACCATCATCCAAAGGGGATACCACTATCCCTATTCTTCTAATACACTTCACCTTAATTTAGGCAGCCAAGTCCCCTTCACCGATATTGCTCAGCTAGCGGGTGTAGATAAAACCGACTGGAGTTGGGCGCCTCTGTTAATTGACCTAGACAATGATGGATTCAAAGACATATTCGTCTCAAACGGAATTTATCGCGACATCATTGACAATGACTTCCAAATAAAGAAGGTCGCCTACGATGATACCACAGATAATACCCAATACTTTGAAGACTTGCTTGCCGATATTCCCCAGACTAAGGTCAGGAATTTCTTCTTCAGAAATTCAGGAGACCTCTCCTTTGAAGATGTGAGTGAAGCGTGGGGAATAACAGAAGCTACCAATTCCAATGGTGCTGCTTATGCGGACCTTGACCTGGACGGAGACTTGGATTTGGTAACCAATAACCTGAACGAGCCTAGTGCCATCTACGAAAATCTATCTGAATCAACTTCCCAAAACAACTACTTACAGGTTGAACTTAGGGGCAGTAAAACCAATAGGAATGGTATAGGGGCCTCTCTCGAGATTGCCTACAAGGGCCAGATCCAGCGACAAGACGCCTTTGTCGCGAGAGGCTATCTATCCTCATCCGAATACAAACTACACTTTGGCCTGGGTAAGGAAAAAGAAATTGATCGCCTGACCATAAACTGGCCAGATGGAAAACAGAGTATAGTGAAAGGAGTAGCAGTCAATACCCTAGTAACAGTAGATTATTCAGATGCCGTAGTCCCTGGACAGAACGGAAACTCCTTAGAGCAGCCATGGGTTGAGGATATAACAGCGCTTTTAGGCCTACAGCACTTACACGAGGAAGCCGTTTACAATGATTTCCAGCAAGAACTTCTGCTTCCACACAAATTATCGGAAAATGGGCCTTTCGTATCTGTTGCCGATGTCGACAACAACGGGTACGAAGATTTTTATGTAGGGGGAGCAGCTGGATTTCCTGGGGCTTTATATCTCCAAAGTTCTACAGGCAGTTTTACCGCTAATTCTTCCATGACATGGATTCAGGACAAACAGTTTGAAGACCAAAAGTCCCTGTTTTTCGACGCAGATAACGACGGCGACCTAGACCTGTACGTAGTAAGTGGAAGTAATGAATTTGACCGTGTAGAAAATTACCAAGATCGACTCTATGCAAATGACGGGATAGGGAACTTTCAACGATTGAATGCTGCCTTACCTCCAATCTCTTCCAGTGGCCTCAGCGTCGATGCAGCAGATTATGACAAGGACGGGGATTTGGATCTTGCCGTTGGAGGAAGGGTAGTGCCTGGGGCCTATCCTCGAGCCCCTCAAAGTTACCTCTTAGAAAACGATAAAGGGCGTTTCAAGGACGTAACCCTGGATCGTGCACAAGATTTCCAGGAAATAGGGATGGTTACAGATCTTTTATTTACGGATTTTGACGGGGATTTAGATCCTGACCTTATGATCGTAGGGGAATGGATGGGAATAAGGTTTTTGGAAAATGAGGGGGGAAGCTTTTCTGAAAGTGAAGTGGGAATGGGTGTAGAAAATACAGAGGGGTGGTGGTTCCAGATTGCTGAGGGGGATATAGACAGGGATGGAGATCCAGATTACTTAGTGGGTAATATCGGGCAGAACAACAAATATCACCCCACCCTGGATAAGCCACTAACGCTTTACTTTAACGATTTTGATGAAAATGGTACGGGAGACATTGTGCTGAGTAAAAAGGAGAATGACACCTTTTATCCCGTTAGAGGAAGGGAATGTACTTCCCAACAGATGCCTTTTGTAGCAGAAAAATTTGAATCTTATGCAAGCTTTGCCTCCGCTACGCTTGAGGAAATATACACCCTTTCCCACCTCAATCAATCCCTAAAAATGGAAGCCAAAGAATTCCGGAACTGCCTGTTGGTAAATGAAGGGGCGGGAATGTTTACCCTAAAACCCCTTCCCTTATGGGCCCAAATGAGCCCCGTAACGGGTGCAGAATTCATGGATTTCAATGAAGATGGAACTTTGGACCTCATACTTGCCGGTAACTTTTTTGGAAGTGAAACCGAAACTATCCGCTACGATGGAGGTTCAGGGCTGTTGATGATTGGGGATGGTACGGGCAATTTTGATCCCATTTCACCTCGTAAATCAGGGTTTATGGCGACGCAAAATGTGAAGGACCTGGCAAAGATTAAGCTAGCCAATGGTTCCTATGCCCTGATAGTTGCCAATAACAAAAACGCTTTACAGGTATGGGGTATTGTTACTCCCAATTGAATGTCGATTTTCATGGAAGAACGAACCTTCATATGGCGGAAGATGACTCTAGTAGGGGGCTTAATAGGCCTCTCCCTTTCCCTCGGTGCACAGTCCTTTCGTTTGCAGGAAGTGCGCGACCTCCAACAAATGAAGCATAACTATGGGAATGCAGTGGCTGATTACGATTTAGATGGAAACCTCGATGTGTTTATCGTGGCATATGATTCTTTTGACCCTTCCTCTCCCCAAACGTGGAGTCGATTGCTAAAGAATTATGGAAATGGGCGTTTTGAAGACGTAACCCTAGAAGCGGGATTTGCCAATCAACACCGGAGAAGTGAAGGTCTGGACAACAAGATGGGGGCCAGTTGGGGAGACTTTAACAACGATGGATATCCCGACCTATGTCTGACACATATTGGGCGCATAGAATTGTACCAAAACTTGGGTAATGGGAAATTCAGGGAGGTATCCGCTACGTCAAATTTGACCCCTATATGTGGGGAATGTGTGAATAACAGTTCGCTCTGGTGGGACTATAACAAGGACGGACACCTCGACCTATATATTAGTGATGGCCGAAAAGCCAACCGCCTGTACCGAAATGAAGGAAATGGCACCTTTGAAGACGTGACGGACTCCACGGGTTTAGGAGACAAAGGCGCTACTTGGTCGAGCGTACCCATAGATGTCAATCATGACGGTTGGTTGGATTTACTCGTATTGAACGACTACGGGCAGAGTACATTTTACGAAAGTATACGGGGACAGTACTTTGAAGAAAAGACCCAAGCCTATGGCTTGGTAAATCCAGGCGATGCGATGGGAGCAACGATTGGAGATTGTGATAGCGATGGCTATTTTGATATGTACATTACCAATATTTCAGAGTTCGTACCTAATCCCCTATTTATGGGAACTCATACAGGAGCCTATGTAAATAGGGCCGAGGCCAACCGCGTAGAAGTAGGCCATTGGGCTTGGGGGACTCGTTTTTTTGATGCAGACCATGATGGAGATGAAGACCTATACCTGGTGAATGGCTGGCCTGGGTTTGACAGCGACAATAAGTTTTACAAAAATCTTTATGCAGAAGGACACTCAGGATTTGTGGATTGGTCCAGGCAGTCTTCGACTGATGGACCCGCACATGGGATGAGTACCGAGGTCTTTGATTATGACAATGATGGAGACCTGGATATTTTGGTTTCCAATACCAATGATGCTCCCGATTTGTATGAAAATATAGGTACAAGTGGTAGAAACTGGCTTCAGGTAGAATTGGAAGGAACGGAATCCAATCGGAATGGATTCGGTGCGGTCTTATCTGTCTGGGTAGGCGATAGACTTTTTAAACGGTTTCATCACGGGTCGGGTATTATGTCCCAAAGTGTAAAACCGCTTCATGTGGGCTTGGGAAGTACAGGCATAGTTGATAGCCTTGCTGTACACTGGCCGAGTGGGCTCCAGGAAATCTATTACGCAATTCTGCCTAACCAAAAAATTACCTTAACAGAAGGCTTGGGAGAACCGAGGGAAGAAGGTATACTGACCCTTTTAGAAGATGAGATACTAACAGAGGAAAGGCTCATTCGAATATACCCCAATCCCTTTGATCAGGGTATATCCCTGAGGGTAGAAACACAAGAACAAGGAAAATTGACCTGGAGCCTCTATACCCTTGGGGGAGCCTACATTCAGAGAAAGGAACTACTAGTAAGTTCAGGAAAACAACTGCGTATAAATCTTGCGCAAGAACATTTATCCCGTGGGGTTTATATGTTACGCCTTGAACTAAATGGAAGACGCTATACCCAACGCCTTATCAAGTATTGAAGAACGCTTTACTATTAAGGAATACTTATGAATATACTCGCTAACATAACGGTTTGGACAGGTATACTGAGTTGTTTCTTCTCATTAGCGGTACAAGGCCAGGACAAAGCTCCTAATATCCTTTGGATCATCACGGATGACCAACGGGCGGATGCCTTGGAATGCTACAACAGAGCTACAACCGGGAAAAGTGAGAGTTACCTAGGCTATGTCATGTCCCCCCATATTGATAAGTTGGCTGCAGAAGGCACGATGTTTATCAATGCCTATAACAACTCCCCCATGTGTGCTATCTCTCGAGCTTCCATGCACACCGGTCGCTATCCATTTCGATCAGGACATTACAAGTTTTTCTCTCACCAGGAGGCCGATATAGCTAAGCCGCTAGTCTCTCAAATTTTAAGAAGGGCAGGTTATGGGACAGCTGCCTTTGGGAAGACGCATTGGTCTATTTCTAAAAACCTGAACCCTAGAGAGAACAAACCCAATGACATGTTCGATTTGGTTGTACATTTCAAAGGAGACCTTCAAAACAAAGGGCATGGTGATATTTTTACCAGTGGGGCCAAGACCCTATTTCCAGATGGGATTTTTAAGCTTGTTTACAAAGATGAAACAACCATTTACCCTGATGGGACCAAGCTGAGGTATGTTACCAATGACATGGAAAAAGAAATACCAGCGTCAGATCGTAACATGCGAGCCCAGATTGAGGAAGACTTTGATATTCTCAGGGTATACACCCGACCCCATAATTCCCTCATCATTGGGGGAGAAAACCCAAATCCTGCGGGGGAAACCATAGATGGGTTGATCGTCAAAGAGCTTAAAAGCTATTTAGAAAACGCGGGGAGATCGTATGCTACGATCTCGGGTAGAGAGGTTCAGGGAGTAGATGAGAACAAACCCATATTTTTACACCTCGGTTTTACCTGGCCCCATACTCCTGTTATCCCTCCCAAAGAATACCGAGAAATCTTTCAAGATAAACCCTACAACATTCCAGACTTTAGTACAGACGAATTGTCTAATTTCCCCCCACAGTTGGTCATACATTATAACGAGTGTAAAGCAGATCGCTTAAAGGAGGAAGAAAAACTCCAAGCCATCAGAGATTACTATGCCTTTTGTGCCTACGGAGACGCCTTGATCGGTGATGCGGTAGAGGCGTTTAAAGCATATTGCGAAGCAAAAGGAGAGGAATACGTAATTGTATACACCGTAGGGGATCACGGCTGGCATTTGGGGGAACAAGGGGTCATGGCAAAATTTGGCCCTTGGAAGCAGTCTGTACACGATGCCATTATTTTAGTCTCATCTGACAAAGAGAAGGTCCCTGCAGGAAAAGTCATTTCGGATATCGTGGAATACGTGGACTTTGTTCCCACTATCTTAACCGCTGGAGGGATTGATATCTCAGCGGAAACATACAATTACCTCGACGGGTACGATTTGCAAGCGGTAATTGACAACAAAGCGCCGAAGCGGGCTTATGCTTTGGGGGAAATCAACGTCGTAAATGGACACCGAGCCTACATGCGAAACCTTGACTTTGCCTTTTCGATGCGCAGCAGGGACATGTGGGATGATGTGCGTAGCCCCAACCAGAATACGGATGTCCGCTGGGCCTTAACCTGCGAGCGCCCTAAAGCTGACATGGCCTTGTACGATTTGCGCAAAGACCCCTTAGAAAAGAATAACGTAGCTGACCTTCAAGAATATCGGGCTTTAGCAGATTGGTTCCGAAACAAACTTGGTAGGATTGTTTTGGGAGATGGAAGGGTTGAATGTGATTGGTCTCTCCCAAACAGCTACAACATCAGCAATTTTGCAGGAGGGGCAGATGACAAAAAGTTGGATATACCTACAGAACTCATTCCAAAAATATAGAATGGATTAGCAGTACATGATTTTAAGGATTACCCATCAAACTAGTTTACCATGAAGAGAAGAGATTTTTTTAGAAAAGGGAAAAAAGGAGCGTTTGCAGCTTTTATGATCCCCTTAGCCCGGAATACAAAGGAGAATACAGAAGAGGGAGGGGAGCGAAAATCGGATAATTGGCTCCGGGTGGGAACGGGTAAAAAAGGTATTCCTGAGCGAAAGAAGGAAATAACGGTGGATGTGTTGGTAGTGGGGGGAGGGGTAGCAGGCTGTTGTGCAGCAGTAAGCGCTGCCAGAAATGGGGCCAACACCTTACTTGTTCAAGATCGTTCTATATTGAGTGGAAATGCCTCAAGTGAAATTCGGGTCCATCTCAACGGAGTTACCCACCTAAAGGGGGGGTACCCCGAGCGAGAAACCGGAGTGGTCGAGGAAATCCTCCTACACAACCGCTTCAACAATCCCCAGGATTCCTGGAATGTATGGGACCATGTGGTGTACGATTTTGTCACCCAAGAGCCCAACCTCAAAGTGATGATGAATACCCAGGCAGTTGAGGCCAAAATGAAGGGAAAAAATATTAAAGCCGTTCGCTGTTGGCAATTGACTACCGAAACGGAATACATGGTCTATGCCAAGCAATTTATCGATTGTTCCGGGGATGGTTTAATGGCGGCGACATCCGGCGCACTCTACCGCACTGGCAGGGAAGGCAAAGCAGAGTTCAATGAAACCTATGCACCAGATGAACCCGACGACTGGCAAATGGGTTCTTCTCTGATTTTTAGATCCAAGGACATGGGCAAACCTACCCCTTTCAAAGCTCCTTCCTTCGCCATTCCCTACACGGAAGGCCATAGACCTGACAAGTTTCGCAAAGTAGAGCCCTTTACCCATGGGTTTTGGTGGGTAGAAGTGGGCAGCAAGGAGGATATAATCGGGGAGGCTGAGGAAATTAGACACAGGCTCCTTGGTCATCTATACGGCGTATGGGATTATATCAAAAACTCCGGTAATCACCCAGAATCTGAAAATTTTGCCCTGGATTGGGTAGCCTCCGTCCCAGGGAAAAGAGAGTCAAGAAGATTTATGGGAGATCATATTCTTATTGAAGGGGATTTAATGAATCATCGACATTTCGAAGATGCGGTTGCCTATGGTGGCTGGTCCCTGGACGAACACAACCCAGGCGGAATCGAGAACCTAAAAGAACCGGCAAGCTATTTTCACTATAAGTTCAGTAAGGTCTATGAAATTCCCTTTTCGTGTCTCTACTCCGTAAATGTTCCCAATCTTCTTTTTGCTGGTCGAAATGTAAGTGTGTCGCATATTGCCCTGTCTTCTACCCGACTCCAAGGCACTTGTGCTACCATGGGGCAGGCCGTGGGAACCGCTGCAGCCTTATGTGCCAGCAAGGGAATTACTCCGCGAGAGCTTAGAGATTCCCATATAAATGAATTGCAGGAGCAACTTTTAAGGGATGATGCCTATATCCCCAATCGACCTGCCAAAGATGAAAAGAATTTGGCATGTAAAGCTGTAGAGGTTTTTGCTTCCTCCACCAGCTCAGGCGATGTCAAACGGTTGACCAATGGATATGCGCGCGATGTCCAGGAGCGCGATGAGATTAACCACTGGCAGTCTGAAGGTCTACCCGCAAATGTGAGTTTCGAATGGGAAAAACCGGTTGCCCTCTCCAAAGTCGAAATCAAGTGTGATACCAATACGCGTCGAAATCTCATGCTCCGCCATGACTCGCGAGAAGACGAGAGTTTCGGGATCACTGTACCTCCAGAATTGTTAAAATCGCTCAAATTAGAGGCTAGGGTAAAGGGAAAATGGACCCTTATCGAACATAAGCAGGAGAATACCCGCAGATTGATCAAGTTTCATTTTGACCCTATACAAACGACTTCCATTCGCATAAGCCTAGAAGAAACCTACGGAGCCAAAGTGGGTAGGCTGTACGAGGTGAGGTGTTATGCATAAAGAAAATAGTTAGGCATACAGAAACACAACACTAGTGAAAATTTTTACGATAGATAGACGGTTTCTCTTTCTAATAGCCGTACTTTATTGGGAAAGTGCTTATAGCCAAGAGGCTAGCTATCCGGTGATTGTCAATCATCCCGCATTAGAAAAGGGGGATTCCAAGGCGTTCGATCTTTGGGAACTCAGGGGGGACAGTTCCCAACTAGAAGGCTATTTTCTCGATACAGAGTCCGTAATTTGCTTTGACCACATTTGTAAAGTTGTACCCGTTAGGATTTTTTGGGACCCGATAGGTAGGTACCAACAGTATGAATTGGCTGAAGGCATAATTTTAGAGAAAAAAGAAGGTGAACCCTTTTCACCAGAAGATTATGCACGCCTGCATGAAATACTGTCAGATACCTCTTCCCCCTACAGGGATCTATCCTACTACGAAATTACCCATGAACGGATACGCGACGAGGGGGAAGTCGATGCGGTAACGGGGCCATCCCCAATCTATCTCAATGAAAATGAGACGGTTCAGGGGGCCGCTTGGACCTGTTTTACCCTTTGGCACTGGGTGAACGGAGAGTTAGTCCGGGAAATTCAAAAGATAACAGGAAAAGCTTTATCCCTCCCCGAGTTGCAGGTACACATACAGACCCAAGATCCCTATCGGCAGGTATTTGCCCTCAATGAATTGATTCAGCGTAGGGAATACGATTCCCTTATGGTTGAGAAAGTGGTGGAACAGGTTTCTGTATCTGACAGCGAGCAGCAGTTCTTCAAACGCGTACTCCTGTATTTGGAACAAGCACCACCTGAGACCTACTACGCGAGTCTCCCCCAGCTGTTAAAGGCTTCTTCAAAAGGCAGGAGAATAACACTGTGGAATTCTATCCACAAACAAAGTACTACTCCAATAGCGGGGTATTTCGACCATTTTTGCGACAAGCTATTAGAGAGGAAAGACTATCAGGAAATAGATCTCTTCCTAACGATTTTGGAACAGAAAAAAGCTTCGACCCCAGCGATACTCACGAAATTAGCCCCCTTACTTGAAGACGAGTATTCTATTGTAAATAGAAGAGTCTATTGGTATTTGAGCAACCAAGAACTTTCGGATTCGCAAAAACAGATGTTGGAATCCTATTACGACCAGTATGCAGACAACCTATAACCCCTCAACTTTGATATATCATGAAGAGAAGAACATTTGTAGAAAAATCATCGGTAGGTTCGCTAGGCATCATGTCTGCAGCTTATTTACCCAATTGGAAGCAGGAGGAAACGGTAAGGATCGGAATGATTGGCTGTGGTTGGTATGGGATCAAATTAGCCAAAGCCGTAATGGGCATCGAGGGTTTTGAGTTGGTTTCTTTATGTGACATTGACACGGAACACCTCAAAAGTGTCGCGGATGAAATTGAGCAAGTACAAGGAAGTCGCCCCAAAGCATATGCAGCCTACCAAGAGCTGTTGGATAAGGATAATTTGCAGGCAGTAATCATTGCTAGCCCTCCCCACTGGCATGCCCTACAATTCATCGATGCCTGTCAAAGAGGACTAGATATCTATTGCTGTAAGCCCTTGGCCTATGATATAAACGAAGGACTGGCTATGATCAAGGCGGCTAAAGAAGCGGATAATATCGTCCAAATCGGCTTTATGCAAAGAAGTAATGTAGTAGGAGATAAGATTCGGTCGCTCATCCAAGAAGGTCGCTTGGGAAAGGTCCATCAGATAGGCGCTCAGATTCACTACAATCCGAGTCCCGGTGACCCTACGATTCAAGATCCCCCGCCTTCTTTGGACTGGGATACCTGGTGTGGACCTGCACCCAAGTTGCCCTATCGGCCGAGTATTGGACACTTCAATTGGAGATTGGAAAAGGAATATGGCAATGGACACCTGGTGGATTGGGGGATTCATTACATTGATTATTTGAGGAAGACGATGGATTTGGGAACCCCTCATTCTGTACAAGCTACAGGCGATAATGTTGCGCATAAGGGTCAGATTACTACGCCTGATACCTTACAGGTTCGTATGGATTTCGATACGTATCCGATGGTCTGGAACCACAGAATGTGGGGGACAGGGGATTTACATCCAGAATTCAATAGTGGTTATACCTTCTATGGAGAGGAAGCCACCATGTATGGAGATTTTAAGCGACTCATCCTCCAGCCGAAAGGGAAAGGAAAGGAAGCGGAAACGATAGAGGTTCCTACGCCAGGCGTATTGGCCAAGGATTTAATAAACTTTCTCGAAGCAGTTCAGTCAAGAGATAAAAGCCATCTTCTTTGCCCCATAGAGGAGGGTTTCCAATCAACCGCTGCGGTACAATTGGCCATGATATCCTACTATACCCAAAGTAAAATCGTATGGGATCAGGAGAAGAAGACAATTGTAAATAATGAGCAGGCTGCTAAACTGCTGGCAAGACCCTATCGAGGGGATTATACCAGGCCGACAGTTTGATAGGTATGAAAAAATCCTTTTAGAATATACAAGGGTTCAAATGAAAAATAGGAAACCAGGCTTAGGTTTTGGGCATTTTGTGTTTTGGAGAATGTCAAAGAATCCCTGCACAAATCCTATGCGGTGGGCCTAGGGCATAGCCGTTCGGAAAAACTTCCTGGAAGTCCATCCCTACCCCCTTGCGGCATTGGCCTGTGGGAGAGAGAAGGGGGAGTAGGGGGTTGAATATCAATTGCTTATAAAATCTTCGATTCCTAATTCTACAAGAGTAAATAAACTATGAAGCGAATTTTAAATCTGTTTTTTCCAATGAGCTTAGCGTTCTTTCCCCTGAAAAATATACTTCTGTGTGCGCTTTTTGTATCCTGTTTCTCAAAAGTAGTAGCACAATCCATCGAGAGAGAGACGGATTTTAATTTCGACTGGAAATTCACCCTAGTTGAAGATACTCTCCCTCCCAAACAGATTCCATTAGACGATTCTCAATGGCGGGATGTGCGCTTACCCCATGACTGGAGCGTGGAGGCCTCTTTCGACTCCACCTTAGAAGGATGTACGGGCTATTTACCGGGTGGGGTGGGCATCTACCAGAAGCACTTTGAAATGCCGGCTTCCCCCCTAGAGAAAAGTACCTTTGTCTTATTCGATGGCGTATACAACAATGCCACCTTCTGGCTAAATGGCGAATTGCTAGGGGAAAATCCCTATGGCTATTCCCCGGTTTACTTTGACTTGACTGATAAGCTCAAAGCCCCAGGCCAGGAAAATATTCTCACAGTCCATGTGGATCATTCGCGCTATGCTGATAGCCGTTGGTATACAGGGAGTGGGATTTACAGAAACGTGAAGCTCGTTACCCTGGATAAACTGCATATTCCTATCTGGGGAACCTACCTAACTACTCCAAAGGTGAGTGAAGCGGAAGCTGAAATACAATTAGCAGTTGAAGTGGAAAATGAAAAGAGTAGCTCAACACCTTTTTTCCTAACCACCCAGATTTTTGATAGAGAGGGAGTGCTAGTTGCCCAACAAAACGATAAACTTGAACTGGCTTCTGCTTCGCAAGGCGTTTTCAACCAATCTTTTATGATAGAATCCCCCCTGTTGTGGGACTGCGAACATCCCTATATTTACGAAGCCGTCACAACCCTTAGCAAAGAGGGTGAAGTAGTGGATTCCTATACCACGCCTTTTGGCATTCGCAGCCT
>JBCCTX010000018.1:0-47698 GCA_039197765.1 Bacteroidota bacterium | reverse complement strand
TTCCACCTCATGCTCAAAATCTTTGTTCGGTCCTTGCGCTCATTCCCTACCCCCAAAAAGCCGTCCAAGCACAAATTGAAGGAATGGTTCAGGTACGTATATGGGTCAGCGAACGAGGAAACTACCTAAGACATCAAACTGTCCAAAGTTCTCATGAACTCCTCTCCAAAGCGGTATCAGGGTATATCTCCCAACTGGAATTTACCCCAGCACAACAGAATGGAGGGTCTGTTTCGGCATGTGTCCACCTACCTTTTATCTTTCGTCTTCAACCTAAAGGTTCAGCTTCTATATGTACTCCAAAGAAACCTGATGTTCCGGTGATTGTGGTAAAAGGTCGGTGAGAAAATTTATAGCGATTTTACCGAATGAATACGGAATAGTCCTGGAACATCAAACTTTTCCCTACCCATTACGGTACAAAAATCTATAAATACGCTTATCAAATAAAGGTCACCCTTTGTGGTCAGTGGTATGGTTCTCAATTAAGGAGAATCCTAATCATGTGAAAGGCTTATAATTTTTCACCATTTTCTTAACCACTAATCACAAAACCTATGAAACCTTTAGTTTTCAACCTTCTTATTTGCCTTTCTCTTGCCCTATGTCCCCTTCTTTCTCATGCCCAAGGAAGTCTACGCCTTCAGATAGGTCCTACCTTTGCCACCGGAGACTTTGGCGATGACAATATCTTAGCTGATAACGATGCCGGAGGAGCAGGAATCGGACTAGGAGTGGGAATCCAGTACTTACATCCCCTCTCAGTAGAAGGCCTCTCCCTGTTTGGAAGCCTAAACATCAACCATTTTGAACTCAAAAACGATGTTAAAGATGACCTGGAATCTCGGGCCATCAACAATGCGGATGTTACTATTGGCCGCTATTTCTCTATCCCTTTGGCAGCTGGTCTTTCCTATCAATTTGAAATCGAAGGGAATGTAGCCTTATTTACTCACTTTGGCCTTGCCCTCAATTTTCTTAAACTCACTTCCATTATTTATGAAACAAACACTGTCGAGACCTCCTTCAACTATGACGTAAGTAGTACTGTGGGAGCTAAGATCGGAGTAGGCATCTTCCTCAATGAATCCCTATTTGTAGAACTCAATTACTATGGACTTGGCGAGCATGACCTTGATGGGGAAATAGAGAATACAGGACAGCAAGACTCCCGTTTTGATGGAGACCAAAAGGTTGGCTATTTCACCCTAGGATTAGGATTCCCTATAGACTAAGATTCCAACTAAATCATCCCATTTGTATGTCGCATTTGTTCAGGAATTTCCTGCTGAACAGCGTACCAGTAACGAACCTGCTCTGCCTCCCAGCAGAGTAGGTCATTTCCCACATATTTAGCATTTCCCTGAGAAAAAGAAGACTGAACAAATACAAAATTTCCCTGGCCTACAATTCTGTGGATATGGTAATTATCCCTTGCAGGAATCCTTGAAAGTAACTTTTCTTGTAACGTACTATCGGAAGGGAGGGGATCTGGAAAATAGCCTTCTCCATCCGGATGTATGTATAAACCTAGCGATTTAGCCTGATGGTAGGCATATATACTTTCTATGAGATCTTGTCCAATGGACTTATTCCGCTCTTTTGGACTATTCGCCTTCATAGGAAGTATAGGGAGTTGGTCGGAATAGGTAAGTTCAAACGGCTGGATACAGTCCCAGTGCTCAGCTAATTTCCCGTTTTCAATTCGAAACAGATCTACCACCATTTGGGTCTGCTTTCCCATTTTTACAAGTAATAGCGCAACTACTAAATCGTTTTCTCCAAAAATCAGCTGAATAGGGGACTTTTCAGGTTGAGGCAGGTTGAGACTTTTGAGATAGGTCAATGCTTCCAATACTCCTTCACGGCCCGTTCGAACGTGAGGATTGTGTTGGATATAATCTTCTGCAATTAGCTCCTGAGCCAATTCGAAATCAAATTTACCCAGTATTTCGGTGTAAAAAGATTGTACAAGATTTATATGATCTGTCAACATATGCTTTTGTATAGAAGGTCAACAATAGGTAAGAATCAACCTTTCGGTTGAAAAAAAGGATAAAATTTAAATATAAGTGAGCAACCTGAAGGCTTTCAGGTTTGAGAGTTGATACTGTTCCTACAGTATACTGGGGGTATGGTTAAACTTTCTTAATACCTAAAGGTAAGAAGTCTCAATGGGAATTCAAATTCTACTTGCCACACGCTTACCTGCGGTGGAGAAAACGTTCAATCGTAGAAAAGTGGGTCTAACACGGAATCAAGGGCTGGGATAATCCTAGCAAATCCTACGCTATTTTGCATTATATCTTCCTAGTTAAAGCCTATTGCTGTATCGCCCCTAGTATCCCTTTGATAAATTCATTATCGTCCATATTCTTTAAACCTAATCGCACGACTACCAAGTCATACGAGGGAATAATGTACACCCGCTGCCCATCATGTCCACGTGCACAATAGGCATCATCTGGTAGATCTGGAGCCATTTTTCGCTCTCCCTTGTTGAGCCAGAACTGAGCCCCGTAAAAGCCACTGGTAGTAGGTGTCGGGCTAATGGTGTAGTCGACCCAGCCTTCTGGGAGGATGCGCTTACCTTGCCATACCCCATCGTGCAAGAAAAGCATACCAAAGCGCGCCCAGTCTCGCGGAGTAGCCCAAGCAAAGGAAGAGAGGACATAATGACCTGAGGCATCTGCTTCCAGGAAGCTCTCCTTCATACCAATCTGGGCAAACAAGGAATCATACGGAAAGTGCCAATAGGCTTCTTGGCTGGGAAACTTTTCTTGCATAAGCAAAGAAAGAATATTGGTAGTACCGGAAGAATAATTCCAGGAGGAGTCTGGGGGGGTATCTAACGGAAGAGATGCTGCGTATGCTCCCATGTTTGAATGTTCAAACAGCATGGAGGTAACATCAGAACTACCGAAATATCCTTCATTCCACTCTAGGCCACTACTCATTCGTAACAGGTGGTCCCATGTAATCATGTTCCGCCCATCATTTTGCCAACTATCGATCCCTATTGGTTCATAAATATCAACTAGGCTATCCCTGACAAGAATCCCTATTAGGGCATTGGCAATGCTCTTTCCCATGGACCAGCCGTGTTGTGGCATCGAGGCATCAAAGCCTTCGGCATACTTCTCCGCAACGATAAAGTCTTTATACACAACTACCACTGCACGGGTCATTAGATCCGGCTCGGCTCCAGGTGGATCAAAGCCTGCAGCAACCGCCCGATCTAGGCTATCCCATTCAATCTCTATAAAGGTGGTATCTTGGATAAGATTGCCCTTTGGCCATAAGAGGGTATCAGAATCTAGGGCCGATTGAAAGTACGATGGTGAAAATCCCCTGTCTGGTCTTTTACCCTCGTGCACCAAGGCACAACCTAACCCTTCTCGAAATACTGCCTGCTGCTCTTTCCCCCAGAACGAAGCCGTAACAACTCTACTAGAGGAGTCAATAATCGTCTCCGCATTTTTTATAGTCAGGGAATTGGGGAAAATATTAAAATCCTGGTCCGTGACTGTTTGAGGGACTCGGTCAGCCATAAATACACACGTACACATTTTTTTTGCGGCGTAGCCCGTAATGACCCCCCGGTTGAAATAGACATAAATGGGGATGAATAAGATAATTAATGCAAGAAAGCCCAAAATAAATTTACCTACCCCTCGAAAAAATCGTTTCATAGATAGTAAATTTGAAAAATTTAGTTCCTAAATATAGGGAATTACATGAACAACGAAATTGCCAAGCAGTACCAGGACAACATACGCAACTACCAGGCAGCGTATAACCGAACCAAAGTTCGGTATAATTGGGTTGCCTACTTACGTATGGTTGTGTTTATCGGAGGGGGAATCGCCACCTATTTCTTATTTTCTCTTCATCCCTATGTAGGAATAGGGTCCGGGATAGCCTTCCTCATCGCATTTTTAACCCTCGTCAAATACCACGTCCAGCTTAGTAACCTTCAGCGTTACAGAAAGCGACTTGTCCAAATCAACCAGGAAGAGTTACAGGCGCTTTCTGGAGATTTCTCCGCTTTTGAATCAGGGAAGGTTTTTATTGACCCCTCACATCCCTATAGTTTCGATTTGGACCTTTTTGGTAAGCGGTCCCTATTTCAATCGCTCAACCGAACGGTTACCCTTCTGGGTCAGCAAAATTTGGCAGGGTGTTTACAAAGGCCGTTAAAAACCCCCAAGGAGATCTTAGATAGACAGACTGCCATTGCTGAACTCGCTCAAAAAATGTCCTGGACGCAGAGATTTCAAGCGTTGGGCTTTGAAAAGTTGGAGGACCTAGATGACGTTCGGCGCTTACAAGATTGGTTGGACAGCCCTAATTACTTCGAGTCTCACCGATTTACGCCCATTCTACTATGGGTTTTACCGGGTGTGTTCATAGCTAGCTTGTTAGTTTCTATCATTTCCCTATTCCCAAACATTCCCATAACTATACCCTGGCATCTCTCAGCTATCATTTTTCTCTTTAATCTCGGAGTACTTAGTCAATATGTGAACCGTACCAATAAAACCCAGGCACAATTGGGAAAGCAATCTCGAATGTTAGAGAAGTTCTCTGAGCTGTTCCGGCACATGGAAGAAATGAATTTTCAGGCGGAACAGTTACAGGTATTGAAGCGGAAGTTGGCTACTGAGGGAGTATATGCGAGTAAGGCGATTGCCCAATTGAGCGCCATAAGTGGAAATTTGGATCAACGGTTAAATTTAGTCGCAGGCATATTACTCAACGGGATGTTGCTCTGGGATTTGCAAATCGTGACGAGATTAGAGCGATGGAAACATACGTATAGGGATCATACCCAAAACTGGTTTCAAACCCTGGGAACCTGGGACGCATGGGTGAGTTTGAGTAGATTGGCGGCCAACCATCCTGAATATTCCTGGCCAGAGCCCTTCCAAGGAAGTGCTAATATATCAGCTAAAGGATTAGGTCATCCTTTTATTTCCCAGGACCAACGCGTAGATAATAACCTAGAACTAGAAGCCGCAGGTACTTTTTGGCTGGTAACCGGAGCTAATATGGCGGGGAAAAGTACTTATCTCCGCTCTGTAGGGGTCAACCTAATACTTGCTATGGCAGGTGCCCCCGTTTGTGCCAAGCAATTGCGTTTCACGCCCATGCCACTGGTGACCAGTATGCGCGCCTCGGATTCTTTGCAGGAACAAACTTCCTATTTTTATGCAGAACTCAAGCGGTTGAAATACATCATGGATATCCTCCGTGAGCAAGGTACCGCTTTTGTCATGGTCGATGAGATGCTACGTGGAACCAACTCTCGCGATAAACAAACGGGTTCGAAACGCTTCATTGAACAACTCATTCAACTGGGAGGAATGGGACTGATTGCGACCCACGATTTAGGGTTAGGAGAGTTGCAGGAGGAATATCCTGGGCAAGTATTTAATAAGCGATTTGAAGTAGATATATCGGAAGGAGCCTTACATTTTGATTATAAGCTAAAAGAGGGTTTGTCCCAAAACCTGAATGCTACCTTCCTAATGGAGGAAATGGGAATTATGTAAGAGGTGTGAAGGCGGATGAGGGTATTAGGAAAATGGGTTGGATGGGTTGATAGTCCACGATCCAACGTTTGGGTTCGGGGTAATTGGTTGGAAGGGTTCACTAAGGTTTTTTTTCCACAGACTACGGATCATGGACTATACACTATTGACTCCCGACTACTCACCATCTTCCTAGAGCCCCTCCTAAATTTGAAATTTTTTGCGATATTATAGAGAGTTCTCTAAAATCCCAATCCTATGAAACCTTCCACCTCTCTCTTATTAGCCTGTTTCGCCTTCCTCCTTTTCCATTGTAAAAGTCCAAGTATAGTCTCTGATACATATAGAGAAGAGGAATCTACTGTAAACAATACCAACAGTTCTCTTCCCTTGAGTGAGTTTCTCAAAAGAGTCCCTGGCGTTCAAGTAAGTGGGAGTGGCGATAATGCAAAAATAAGAGTCCGGGGCTTAGGCACCGTTGAAGGGAATCCAAATCCTTTGTTAGTTCTAGACGGAGTGGATATGGGCTATTCACTGGCGGATCTTCCTTACTTAGATGGAAGTCAAATTTCAACTGTGAGGGTTCTCAAAGATGCAGTATCCACCTCAAGGTATGGATTTAGGGGGTCAAGTGGGGTTATTTTGATAAAGACCCATAAGTAGAATTCATTTTTCCACGAGGAATCCCATTTCTTATTTTTCGAAATACTCTCCCTATAGGTCATACATCAAATTATTTTTTCCCACAAATGATTTTGGGGTCTATGAAAGGCAACTAAAAAATAATTCGGATGGAGGACCGTAGATAGCCCCTTCTATTAGTTGGTGACAGAAAAAGGGCGGGACTTTGCTAAGCAAAATCCCACCCTTAGGCGATAGATTTGTTTCTATTTATTTTTCTTTCTCTTCCTCTTCTGAAGAGGCTTCAGCTTCTGCCTCCGTCTCTTCTTCAACAGAAGTTTCCTCAACTACCTCTTCTGTGGCTTCCTCGGCAACTGCCTCTTCCTTAACAACTTTGCCGCCGTCTAATTCATCTTGCCAGGCTTTCAATTCGTCCCACTTTCCATCTGCAGCCATTTGTGCTTGTTCAGACCAGGTAGAGGGGTCTTTGGATTTCATTGCTCCTCCTGCTTCTGCTAGAATTTCCTTAACCTTTTCTGGTCCTGCTTCTGCAAGTTCTGCAAAGGTCATGATTCCAGCAGTATTCAACAGCTCTTGTATTTTAGGTCCGATTCCTTCCACCTTCGTCAAGTCATCCGATACTGGAGCTGTATCTGGGGCAGCTACAGCCGCCTGAGTCGCCTCAGCTTTTTTCTTCTTGCCACCACGACGGCGACGCTTCTTAGAGGAACTTTGTTTGGCAACCTTTCCAGGAGCGAGTTCATTGAAATCGACAAACTCAATAAGGGCCATTTCCGCATTGTCTCCCAAGCGATTCCCAATTTTCAAGATGCGGGTGTAACCACCAGGTCTTTCCAATACTTTAGGTCTCACTTCTCCAAAAAGCTCTTTCACAGCTTCCTTATTCTTCAAATAGGAGAAAACAACCCGGCGAGAATGCATACTATCTTCCTTTGACTTGGTAACCAAAGGTTCTACATATACTCGAAGCGCCTTTGCCTTCGCAAGGGTTGTTTTGATGCGCTTATGCTCGATAAGCGAGCAGGCCATGTTTGCCATCATGGCCTTGCGATGGGCATGCTTACGCCCCAAATGGTTGATTTTTTTCCTATGTCTCATCTATCAATCTTCGTCAAGTTTATATTTTGCGACTTCCATTCCGAAACTCAAGCTCTTCTCCGCAACCAGTTCCTCGAGCTCTGTGAGCGATTTCTTACCAAAGTTTCTGAATTTCAATAGATCCGCAATGTTATAGCTTACCAGATCCCCTAAAGACTTAATATCAGCTGCTTTGAGACAGTTGTAAGCCCTTACCGAAAGGTCCAACTCTGAAAGAGGGGTTTTGAGTAACTTGCGCATTTGCAGGTAGTTCTCGTCGACCTCTTCGCGTTTCTCCGGCTCAGTGGACGCTAAGGTAATTTTTTCATCCGTAAACAGCATCAGATGGCGCAAGAGGATATTAGAAGCTTCTTTTAAGGCTGACTCTGCATCAATGGTACCATCTGTTTTCACCTCGATCTCCAACTGCTCATAGTCCGTCTTCTGCTCTACGCGGTAGTCGCTTACATCATAACGCACATTTTTAATCGGAGTGAAGATGGCATCAATAGCTATTTCACCGATAGCAGCATTTCCATTGCGATTCTCCTCAGCAGGAACGTATCCCCTACCTTTTCCAATGGTCAATTCTATGTCAAATTGGATCTTAGGATCCAAATGAGCAATCACATGATCGGGATTGGTCACCTCATAGGCTGAGGTCTGCTCTCCAATGTCTGCTCCAGTAAAAACTTCTTTTCCTCTAACCGAAACAAATATCTTGCTATCGGCATCCTCAACAAGCTTTTTAAGCCTTACAGCCTTCAAGTTCAGTATCACCTCCGTCACATCTTCAATAACTCCAGGTACAACTGTAAACTCGTGATCCACCCCAGGAATTTTCACAGCAATAACTGCATAGCCTTCTAAGGAAGAAAGCAATACCCTTCGCAAAGCATTCCCCACAGTGATACCGTAACCTCGCTCCAAGGGCCGTAATTGAAATCGGCCATAGTATTCGTCTTCTTTCTCCAATACCACTTTCTCGGGCATTTGAAAATTTAGCAGTGCCATACGGTGTATTGTATTTAAGTAGTTTTGTGTTTAGAATTTCGGGTTTAGCGTTTCGCGTTTACTTTCTCTGGTGGAGAAACTACAATGTTTTGCGAGTGAAACCGGAAACTTAAACTTTCCAAAAAATATAAGTAATAAACACCTCCCAATGAATGGGCTTTATTTAGAGTACAATTCGACAATCAAATTTTCTTTAATAGTCTCTGGTATAGACTCTCTATCAGGATAGTTTAAAAACGTCCCTGATAGCTTTTCAGTATTTATATCCAACCAGGAAAAGCGCGCTCCCTGCCCCATCTGAGTAGTAATAACTTCTAGGTTCCTACTCTTATCCCTCACTTTTATGACATCCCCAGGCTTCAACATGTAGGAAGGAATATTGACACTCGTACCATTCACTTCAAAGTGTTTGTGGCTTACCAATTGTCTGGCCGCTCTACGGGTAGGTGCAAAGCCCATTCTGAAAACGGCATTATCCAGACGAGATTCCAGTAACTGTAAAAATACCTCCCCTGTGATTCCCTTCATACGAGCCGCTTTCTTGAATGTATTGCGAAACTGCTTTTCTAGCAATCCATAGGTATACTTGGCCTTTTGCTTTTCTGCAAGCTGGGTCCCATATTCAGAAATCTTTTTACGACCCTTTCCATGTTGTCCTGGACCATACTTCTTACGGTCTAAAGCTTTGCTAGGACCGAAAATAGGCTCTCGGAACTTTCTTGCAATCTTTCCTTTAGGTCCTCTATATCTAGCCATGAATAAACGATTTAATATTTATACTCTTCTTTTCTTAGGCGGTCTACATCCATTGTGAGGCAGGGGAGTGATATCCCTGATCATGGTTATCTCAATTCCTACTGCGTTTACCGCACGCATGGCAGCCTCTCTTCCAGATCCAGTTCCTTTGACAAAGGCCTCTACCTTTCTCAACCCCATATCGTAAGCCTTCTTGGCACATTCGGATGCAGCCACCTGGGCGGCATAAGGGGTGTTCTTTTTTGACCCTCTAAACCCCATCTTACCCGCAGAAGACCAGGAGATAACGTTCCCAGATAAATCTGTAAGAGATATAATGATGTTGTTGAATGAGGCAGTCACATGAACCTGACCGACAGGTTCCACTCGCTTTTTCTTCTTTGCCCCACGGCTTGAGGATGAGCTTTGCTTAGCCATATTAATTATTTCTTCTTATTTGCTACTGTCTTACGCTTTCCTTTTCTCGTTCTTGCATTGGTCTTGGTACGCTGCCCTCTCAAGGGAAGTCCTTTCCTGTGCCGAAGGCCACGATAGCAACCTATATCCATTAGACGCTTAATATTCAAGGTGATCTCACTTTTTAATGCCCCTTCTACGGTGTAATCATCCCCTATTACTCGGCGGATACTTACGATCTCGTCATCGTTCCAGTCATCTACACGCTTCTCTGGGTCTACTCCCGCTTTGGCGAGAATCTTACCAGAAGAAGTCTTTCCAATTCCATATATGTAGGTGAGGCCTATTACTCCTCGCTTATTTTTAGGTAAATCAACTCCTGCTATACGTGCCATTTGTATAAGTTATTTATTATTAAGTTTAAGGTCTGAGGTTTGATTCGCTAATAGATATTTTGATCATGGTTAAGATTCAGCTCCTCAAACGCGTTCAAACTTCAACCTAAATATGTTACTATCCTTGACGTTGCTTACAACGAGGATTCTTCTTGTTAATCACATAAATACGTCCTTTGCGACGAATTATCTTGCAGTCTGAAGTCCGCTTTTTTACAGATGCTCTAACTTTCATTATCCTAATGTTTTCTTTATTTATATCTGTATACTATTCTTCCTTTGCTAAGATCATAAGGAGAAATCTCTAAGGCTACTTTATCTCCGGGGAGAATCTTGATGTAATGCATACGCATCTTACCCGCAATATGTGCGAGTAACTCATGTCCGTTTTCCAACTTCACCTTGAAGGTGGCATTGGGTAGAGCTTCAAGAACTTCCCCATCTACTTTTATAGGTGCATTTTTTGCCAAAGTATAGTTGCTTTAGTTTTCTATATAATCAAAGGTTGAGAGTATATCTACTTCTGTTTTTCCTACTGCTATACAGTGCTCGTAGTGCGCAGAGGGTGATCGATCTGTCGCAAATACGGTCCATCCATCCCCTGCTGTATCAATAAAGCGCTTACCCATATTCACCATCGGTTCAACCGCTAAGACCATCCCTTCCTTTAACCTAATTCCAGATCTTCTCCTTCCGAAATTGGGAACCTCGGGAGGCTCATGCAAATTGGTTCCGACTCCATGCCCTACCATCTCTCTAACGATACTGAAGCCATGTCTCTCTACGTGTTTTTGTATCGCACTAGAAATCTCTCCCAGTCGTTTGCCATCTACAGCATTTGCAATTCCCATCATAAGGGCCTCCTTCGTAACTTTCATCAGCTTCTGCTTTTTGGGAGCAATCTCTCCTACAGCAAAAGTATATGCAGAGTCTCCATAGTATCCATTCAAACAAACTCCACAATCTATCGAGACAATATCTCCTTCTTTTAGCGACTTCTGCAAGGCAGGCATTCCATGAACAACTTCTTCATTAACTGAGATGCAGAGCGACCCTGGAAATGGCGTACTTGCAAAGCTTGGATTGTGATTTTTAAACGCAGGTATGGCACCGTGATCTCTGATAAAGGTTTCGGCTATTTCATCCAACTTCATCGTAGAAACCCCAGGGACTATATGCTTTTTCACCTCCCCAAGCGTTTTACCAACAAGTAAAGAACTTTCTCTTATTCTCTCTATCTCTTCCGGAGTACGGTATATAATATTTCCTTTTGCCATTACTTAGAAGCTCCAGCTAAATCCGCACTCCTTCTATTTCTTCCTTTTACTCTACCTGACTTCATTAAGCCATCATAATGGCGCATGAGGAGGTAGCTCTCAATCTGCTGCAACGTATCCAAGATAACCCCGATCATAATCAATAGAGTAGTTCCTCCAAAGTATTGAGCAAAGCCACTTGTAACATTCATGCGCATGGCAATCGCAGGGAAAATGGAAACAAACGCCAAGAAAATAGATCCAGGAAGCGTTATCTTTGAAAGTATGTTATCAATGTAATTCGCCGTGCGCTTACCCGGCTTAATTCCTGGAATAAATCCTCCATTTCTCTTCAATTGATCGGCGATCTCATTTGGATTCACTGTGATGGCCGTGTAGAAGTACGTAAACACAATGATCAAGAAGAAAAAGATCACATTGTACCAAAGCCCTGTATAATTGCTGAAAACAGACCCAAGAAAAGCTTGGGTATTTTCACCAGCAAAACCTCCCAAAGTTGCAGGGAGGAACATGATAGCCTGCGCGAAAATTATCGGCATTACGCCAGCAGAGTTTACCTTTAAAGGAATGTATTGGCGGGCGGCGTTCCCTCTACCCATCTGTCCCAAACGATTATTTGCCATTTGCCGGGCATAATTAATCGGAATTTTTCGAACCGCTTTGGTCAAAGCTACTACAGCCATGGTAACAACACCTAGTATGAGAATCTCGATGAAAAATACCATCGGCAGAGAAGAGCTAGCTTCTTGTATGATTGCAGAAGGGAAGCCTGCAATAATACCGATCATAATCAATAGGGAAACTCCATTACCTATCCCATTGTCTGTAATTCTTTCCCCGAGCCACACAAGAAACATGGTTCCTGCTGTGAGTATACAAATACTCGTAACCCAGAAAAAGGGACTATTCCCAGCAAACATCGCTTCTGGATAGGTTTGACGCAAGTATACTACGTAGGTACTAGACTGAAACAGGGTAATCGCCACCGTTAGGTAACGAGTGATTTGGTTCATTTTCTTATGCCCGCTCTCTCCTTCCATCCGAAGTTTTTGGATAGCAGGTACCACTGCCCCTAAAAGCTGGACGACAATGGATGCAGAGATATAGGGCATAATTCCCAGTGCGAGAATAGAGCCACGGGCAAAAGCCCCTCCCAAAAAGGTATTGAAAAGATCTAAAAGTCCTTGACCACCTGATTCAAAGGCGGCTTGCAGGCGAATAGAGTCAATACCAGGAAGGGTAATAAAGGTACCCAGACGAAATACCCCCAACAACAATATAGTATAGAGGATCCTGGTTTTGAGCTCAGGAATCTTGAAAATGTTTTGTAAGGTTTGTATTAACTCCTTCATAGCTATTCTTCACTAGTTACTTCTGTACTTGAATCTGCCGATCCTACTACTACAATTTTTCCAGCGGCATCTACAGCAGTAAAAGTTCCCCCTGCCTTCTCAATCGCCGCAAGTGCACTTTTACTAGCTTTGTTGAGCTTCACCTCCAACTTATTTTTTAGCTCTCCTCTTCCCAAAACCTTCACCAATTTGCGGGAGTTGGCGATGATACCATGAGCTGCTAGAAACTCGTGATTTATTTCCTCGTTGGGAAACTTTTCCGATAATTCCTGGAGGGTATCGAGATTTACCGCTTTGTACTCTACCCTAAATTTGTTGGTAAAGCCATATTTAGGAATACGTCTATAAAGAGGCATTTGTCCCCCTTCAAACCAAGGGCGATAATTATAGCCGCTTCTAGACTGCTGTCCCTTATGGCCCTTTGTAGAAGTACCACCACGGGTAGATCCCTGGCCTCGTCCGATTCGCTTTACCTTTTTTCTAGCCCCATTTGCGGGCTTTAGTGTGTGTAATTTCATCACCTAAATCTTTTACAAATGCGCTATTCTATCTCTTCAACTTGTATCAGGTGGCTTACCTTCTTTATCATACCCAGAATCTGGGGAGTAACCTCCTTTTCAACCGTTTTATTTATTCTACCCAGACCTAGCGCCTGAATGGTTGCCTTTTGGTTTTTCGGACGCTTAATGGTACTCCGAATCTGCTTGATCTTAACCTTGGGATATTCCATCTCTTCTGTAATTAACCATTGAAGACTTTTTCCAACTCTACTTTCCGGATATGGGCTACATCCTTGGGAGTGCGCATTTCCATCAGCGCTTTCACTGTTGCTTTAACCACATTGTGAGGATTGGATGAGCCTAAGCTCTTTCCAATTACATCTTTTATACCTGCGCTTTCCAATACGGCGCGCATGGCTCCTCCCGCTAGTACGCCTGTACCAGGAGCCGCAGGCTTCAACAACACCTTAGCCGCACCGAATTTTGTGAAGCTTTCGTGAGGAATCGTACCTTTTAATACTGGTACTTTAATTAGGTTTTTCTTGGCATCATCCACTCCTTTAGAAATGGCATCTGTAACTTCGTTTGCTTTGCCGAGACCAAATCCAATAATTCCATCCCCATTTCCCACTACGACAATGGCACTAAAGCTAAAGCGTCGGCCACCCTTTACTACCTTGGCTACACGCTTAATTTTTACCACTTTTTCCTGTAGTTCAACTTCACTACTTTTGACGCGAACTCTGTTTGAAAGATCCATAAATTCTTAAAATTTTAGGCCACCTTCTCTTGCGGCTTCGGCCAAGGCTTTCACCCTGCCGTGATATTTATACCCACCACGATCAAAAATAACTGACTCTATACCTTTCTCTTTTGCGCGTTCTGCAAGCAATTTACCGACGTGGCCGCTGAGCTCTGTCTTCGAAAGAGCTTGCGAATTTACATCTTTTATGCGAGAAGAACAACTGACCAAGGTCACTCCATTTATATCGTCAATAAGCTGGGCATAAATCTGTTTGTTGCTACGAAAAACAGATAGCCTTGGACGCTCTTCGTTTCCTTCGATCTTGCTCCTGATCCGCTTGCGAATTTTTGTTCTTCTAAGAACTTTTTTACTCGTCTTTGCCATTTTATGACAGATTAGAATTAGGTTTTGAGTTTTGGGTTGTACGTTCGCGGTTCAAGGGACTATTATTCGTACAATCAACTCTGAACTCCAAACCCAGAACCTTTAATATTAAATTTTTTACTTTGCTCCTGCTTTTCCTGCCTTTCTCCTAATTTGCTCACCCACGAAACGGATACCTTTCCCTTTGTAGGGCTCAGGTGGTCTTAATTTGCGGATTTTCGCTGTAACCTGTCCCAAAAGCTGCTTGTCGTGGCTTTTCAGGGTTATCTTGGGACTTTCTCCTCTTTTAGTTTCTGTCTCCACCGATATTTCGGGAGGAAGTATATATAGGACTGGGTGGGAAAATCCTAGGGTCAATTCTAATTGATTTCCCTTATTTGATGCCTTATACCCTACCCCTATTATTTCTAGGTTTACTTCATAGCCTTGCGAGACCCCGTGGACCATGTTATGGATCAACTGCCTGTAAAGCCCATGAATTGCTCTGTGCCGCTTTTGGTCAGTGGGACGCTCCACCAGTACTTCTGCTCCTTCTACCTTTACGGTGAGGTCAGGATCTACATATTGGCTAAGCTCTCCTTTAGGTCCTTTGACCTTAACCTGCGTTTTTTCTACCGATACAGTTACACCAGCAGGTATGGGTATGGGTTGTTTGCCTACTCTTGACATGACTTCGATTTAATAGACGTAACACAATACTTCTCCTCCAACATGCTTTCCTTTTGCCTCCTTTGCTGTCATTACTCCATCAGGGGTAGATATAATTGCTACACCCAGGCCATTGAGAACACGAGGCAGCCTTTTGGCCTTCGAGTACTTCCTCAGTCCGGGCTTGCTGATACGCACAAGTTTTTGGATTGCGGGCTTTCGAGTTACCCGGTCATACTTTAATGCGATCTTGATACTCCCCTGAGGCCCTTCATCCACAAATTTGTATTTCCGTATGTACCCTTGTTCGTGTAAAACTCGGGTCATTTCCTTTTTAAGATTCGATGCGGGAATGTCAACCACCTTGTGGCCAGCAGATACCGCATTTCTTATACGCGTTAGATAGTCGGATATAGGATCTGATAACATATTACCAACTTGTTTTTTTCACACCTGGAATTTTACCTTCGAGCGCTAGCTCTCTAAATTTAATGCGGGAGATGCCAAAGCGACGTATATAGCCACGAGGTCTTCCTGTGAGCATGCACCGGTTCTTTAATCTTACTGGGGAGGAATTCCGAGGAAGCAAGGCCAGTCCCTGGTAATTACCAGCTTCTTTGAGGGCTTGCCGCTTTGCAGCGTACTTCTCAACCAGTTTCTCTCTTTTTACTTGTCTCGCGACAACTGCTTTTCTCGCCATTATACTGATTTGTTAATTTATTTTAACTGGGGCACCTTGAAATGGCATTCCGAACTCACGGAGAAGTGCTAAGGCTTCCTCATCATTAGGAGCCGAAGTAACAAAAGTGATTTCTAAACCAGAAATCTTCTTAATCTTGTCCACATCGATCTCAGGGAAAATAATCTGCTCCTGGATGCCCATATTGTAATTTCCTCTTCCATCAAATCCTTTCACTTTCAAGCCTCTAAAATCTCGAACTCGAGGTAGTGCAACGCTGATGAACCGATCTAGAAACTCATACATCTGCTCTCTTCTCAGGGTAACTTTTACCCCAATCGGCATTCCTTCTCTCAACTTGAAGTTCGATATGCTCTTCTTTGCGTGCGTTACAATTGGCTTTTGCCCTGTGATCAAAGAGATTTCCTGTACCGCATCATCTATCATTTTCTTATCACCTACTGCCTCTCCTACTCCTCTGTTCAGGACGATCTTCTGCAATTTGGGAACCTGCATGACAGATTCGTAATTGAATTGCTTGTGTAGTGCAGGTACAATCTCTTCCTTATATTTTGTTAATAACCTAGGTTTGTCCATCACCTTCCAATTTTAGATTCTTAAGTCTTAAGGGAGTATTTCCCCACTTTTCTTAGCATATCTCACCCAACCTTTCTCTGCCTTTTTTCTTCCAACCCTAGTAGCTTCCTTGGTTTTGGGATCTATTACCATCAAATTCGAAATATGTATAGGAGCTTCTTGTTGAATAATCCCTCCATCCGGATTTTGCTGGTTGGGGCGCATGTGCTTCGAGACCAATTTCATTCCTTCTACTATGGCTCTTTGCTCCTTGGGAAACACCCGAAGAACAGTTCCTGTCTTTCCCTTGTCTTTGCCTGTAAGGATTTTAACCGTGTCTCCCTTTTTTATATGTAGCTTCATGAAAATGTTGTTAATTTATAAGACCTCCGGTGCGAGTGAGACTATCTTCATGTATCCTTTCTCTCTAAGCTCTCTTGCTACTGGACCAAATATACGAGTACCTCTAGGTCCTCCATCATTTGCCAGTATTACTGCAGCATTGTCATCGAAGCGAATGTAAGATCCATCTCTCCTCCTACGCTCCTTACGTGTTCGTACCACTACGGCCTTGACCACGTCACCTTTTTTGATGTTGGAACTCGGGTCTGCAGATTTTACAGAACATACGATTCGATCCCCAATCCTTGCGTACCGCTTCTTAGTTCCTCCTAGAACCCGGATACATAAAATTTCCTTGGCACCGCTATTGTCTGCAACCTTGAGTCTACTCTCCTGCTGTATCATTTTGTTTCAAAAATTAATTTGTCTGGGTTTATTTTGCCCGCTCAACAATCTTAATTAAGCGCCAGCGCTTTCGTTTGCTCAACGGACGAGTTTCCATAATCTGGACAGTATCCCCTATTCCGCATTCATTGTTTTCGTCGTGCGCCACAAATTTGTTGGTCTTCTTCACGAACTTTCCATAAATCGGGTGCTTTACCCGCCGCTCTACCATTACGACAATGGTTTTATCCATTTTATTACTAGTGACCAAGCCGAAGCGAACTTTTCTTAAGTTTCTGCTTGGAGCATTTTCCACCTCAGTCGTATTTTGATTCGTATCCATTGGAAGTTAAGGGTTTATCAAGATTCAGTTTCAGCTACTTCGGAAGGCTCTACTTGCTTCCGTTCTTGTAAAATGGTTTTCAAACGCGCCAATAATCTTCTTTGTTTCCGAATATCGGAGGGTCTTTCAACTGCAGATACTGCATGGTTGAGTCGCAGACGAAGTAGATTTTCTTCTTCCTCTTTGATTCTTGCAACAATCTCTTCGGAGGTAAGATCCCTGATTTCACTTGCTCTCATATCAATCTTTTTGAATATCGCGTCTATAAACGAATTTGGTTTTAATCGGGAGTTTATCAGCAGCCAATTTCAGCGCGTCCTTTGCTACACTTTCAGGTACCCCATCAAGTTCAAATAGAACTGCTCCTGGTTTTACCACTGCCGCCCAATATTCGGGATTTCCCTTTCCTTTTCCCATTCGCACCTCAGCGGGCTTCTTCGTAATAGATTTCTGGGGAAATACTCGAATCCAAACCTTTCCCTCTCTCTTCATGGTCCGTGATATTACTACACGACATGCCTCTAATTGGCGGGAAGTAATGAAGGCATTTTCTAAGGCTTTCAGTCCATAGGAGCCAAAGGATACAGCCGTACCTCGCTTGGAGTAGCCCTTCATTCGCCCTTTTTGCGGCTTTCTGAATTTAACTTTCTTTGGTTGTAACATATGCCTTAATAATTAGCGCTTTCTGTTGCGATTCTTTCTCTTTCTATCCCCGCCTTTAGCAGAGTTTGGAGAAAGATCAACTTTACCAAATATTTCTTTTTTAAAGATCCAGACTTTAACGCCAATGATCCCGTAAATTGTCCTAGCTTCGACCAGTGCATAATCAATATCTGCCCTAAGCGTCTGCAAAGGTATCCGACCTTCTTTATATTGCTCTGTTCTCGCCATTTCTGCTCCGCCCAATCTACCTGAGCACATTATTTTACATCCTTGTGCTCCTGCACGCATGGTGGAGTTCAGTGCAGATTTCATCGCTCTACGGAAAGATACCCTTCCCTCTAATTGCTGTGCTACCTGCTGGGCTACCAGTGTTGCGTCTAGCTCTGGGCGCTTTATTTCGAAAATGTTTATCTGAACATCCTTACTGGTAATCTTTTTGATTTCCTCGCGGAGCTTATCGACCTCTTTCCCTCCTTTACCGATCACGATACCTGGACGAGAAGTGTGAATAGTGATTGTAATTTTCTTGAGGGTTCGCTCAATGACAATTTTGGAGATTCCTCCTTTTGGAATACGAGCATGGAGATATGCCCGAATCTGCTCATCTTCAATTAGTTTGGCTGAAAAATCTTTTCCCCCATACCAGTTAGAGTCCCATCCTTTGATGATCCCTAGTCTAAGCCCTATCGGATGTGTTTTCTGTCCCAAAATCTTCTTGTTTTAGTATAGTATATCAGATTAATCTTCTAGCGGTTCAGGAATTTCGTCTATCACGAGCGTTACATGACAGTATCTTTTGCGAATTAGATGTGCTCTTCCTTGGGGAGCGGGTTGAATGCGCTTGAGCATTCTTGCACTATCTACATAGGCTTCCTTAATGTAGTGTGTTCCCACATCCACTTGATCTCCTTCAAATTTCTCTTCCAAAGAGGCAACTGCCGAACGCAAGAGTCTAGACACAGCAGGAGCGCCTGCTTTGGCGGTGAACTTCAATACATTCAAGGCATCAAAGACCTCTCGATTCCGAATCTGGTCTACAACGAGACGCATCTTCCTAGCGGAACTGCGGTAGTTTCTTAAACTTACCTTGATTACTTCCTCGCGCTCTTCCTTAAGGCGTTGCGCATAGGCATTTTTACGCTTTGGGGGTTTTTCAATCCCCTGTGCAATCTTTTCCTTTCGGGTCAATTTTACAGATTCCGCCATCGCTTTATCTTCTTTTGTCTTTTTTATTGTTACCTGCATGGCCACGGAAATTTCTCGTAGGAGCAAATTCTCCTAACTTGTGGCCTACCATATTTTCAGAGACAAACACGGGAATAAACTTGTTTCCGTTGTGCACTGCAATGGTATGGCCGATAAAATCGGGCGAAATCATTGATCTGCGGGCCCAAGTCTTTATCATGCGCTTGTTACCATTCTCATTCATGCGAATGATCTTTTTCTCTAGTTTTGGGTCTATGAAAGGCCCTTTTTTCAACGATCTGGCCATAATTTTCGCCGATTAAACGCTTTTAAGTTTACAGGTTATTTTTTCTTTCTGCTAATGATGAGTCTGTTAGAAGACTTTTTCTTCTTGCGAGTCTTATATCCTTTTGCAGGTAAGCCTTTCCGGTTTCTTGGGTGTCCCCCAGAGGCTCTACCTTCTCCACCTCCCATTGGGTGATCGACGGGGTTCATTGCTACCCCTCTAGTACGGGGTCTTCTACCCAACCATCTATTACGTCCTGCTTTTCCAAGGATAATATTCTGATGCTCCGTATTCCCAACTACCCCTACTGTAGCCATACACTTACTCAATACCATACGGGTTTCTCCAGAAGGAAGCTTTAGGGTAGCGTATTTACCCTCACGAGCAGTTAACTGCGCATAGGTTCCAGCTCCTCTTGCCATTGCTCCTCCCTTTCCAGGCCACAGCTCAATGTTGTGAACTGTAGTTCCGAGGGGGATATTCTGAAGTTGCATGGCATTCCCAATTTTTGGGGGAGTTTTTTCCCCAGAAATAATGGTTTGACCTACTTTAATCTTATCTGGAGCGATTATGTAGCGCTTTTCTCCATCGCTGTATTTCACAAGCGCGATACGTGCGGAGCGGTTTGGATCGTACTCAATTGCCTCAACTGTTGCTGGCACGTCAAACTTATCGCGTTTGAAATCAACAACCCTGTACTTTTTCTTATGCCCTCCTCCGATTCTCCGGTCTGTAATTCTTCCGGTGTTATTACGCCCACCAGAGCGCTTTTTGGGCTCAGTGAGGGACTTTTCTGGCTTGGACTTGGTTATTGTATCAAAGTCCGAGACAGAACGCCGTCTCATTGCAGGTGTTACCGGTTTTAGTTTTCTTATTCCCATTGCTAAATGTGCTTGTAAAAGTCAATCTCGAAGCCTTCTTTCAGCGTAACAATTGCTTTCTTGTAATTAGAGGATTTCCCCCGTACAATTCCTTTCTTAGAGTAGCGTACACGCTGTTTTCCTCGCACAATTAAGGTATTTACCGACTCTACCTCTACCTCATATACGCGTTCAATCTCTTCCTTTATTTGGGACTTTTTAGCTCTAATGTGAACTTCAAATCCATATTTGGGAAGCCCTCGCTCTCCGTAGGAAGCTGTTTTTTCAGTAATTATGGGTCGCTTAAGTATTGTCATTGCTTTCCCGTTAATTGAGTCTTTCATTGATGGCACTCACTGCATCTTCCGTTATGAGCAGTTGATCTGCATTTAGAATATCATAGGTGTTCAGGTCTTGCGCTGTACAAACGGAGGCCTTAGGAAGATTTCTTCCAGATAGGTAAACGTTTTTGTCGTTCTCTCCTAAGACAAGCAATACCTTTTTCCCACTCAGCTCAAAATTGTTAAGGATTTCTAGGAATTGCTTGGTCTTGGGAACTTCAAAGGTGAAGTTCTCAATGATGCGAATCCCATCATCCTTGGCTTTATAGGTAAGCGCACTACGACGTGCAATACGCTTCTGCTTCTTATTAAGGTGAAAACCATAGTCTCTAGGTCTTGGACCAAAGGTGGTTCCACCATGTCTCCATAGAGGAGAACGCTTGTGTCCAGGTCGGGCATTACCGGTTCCTTTCTGACGGTAAGGCTTTTTGTTACTACCAGAGACTTCCCCTCTTTCTTTGGCTTTCGAAGTTCCCTGACGCTGATTGTTGCGAATCAGTCGAATATCCATGTAGATCAAGTGGTCGCTGGGATTTTCCAAGCCAAAGACCGCTTTATCCAGGGTAACATTCCTCCCTGTTTCTTTGCCTTCGATGTTATATACTGGTATGTTCATCGTTATATAAGCTATATACCCTGAAATTATTTTTCGACTAAAACGTAAGACCCTTTGTGTCCCGGAATAGATCCAGAGATCACCAACAGATTTTTCTCAGGAATAACTTTCAGCACCTGAAGGTTCTGAATACAAGTCCTTGCGCCACCCATTCTACCCGCCATACGCATCCCTTTGAAAACGCGAGAAGGCGTAGAGCCTGGTCCCAAAGATCCTGGGGCACGTTCCCGGTTGTGTTGGCCGTGGGTTCTACCTCCAACTCCTCGGAAGCCATGACGCTTTACTACTCCCTGAAAGCCTTTCCCTTTGGAGATTCCTACTACATCTACGTATTCTCCTTCTTCAAAGAGGTCTACCCCCACTTGGTCTCCTAGGTTTAACTCCAAATCCTCATCATCGAAATTGAATTCTTTGATTTTGCGTTTAGGGGTAGTTTTGGCACTACCAAAGTGCCCCTGCATGGATTTGGGGGTATTTTTCTCCTTAGCCTCGTCAAAGGCTAATTGAATTGCTGAATACCCATCTTTCTCAACTGTCTTCACTTGCGTTACAACATTGGGCTCAGCATATATGAGTGTACAGGGTATGTTCTTGCGATTTTCATCGAAGATACTGGTCATCCCGACTTTCTTGCCTATTATTCCAGCCATCTTTTGTTGTCTTTAACTTAAACTTTGATTTCAACGTCTACACCACTTGGCAACTCCAGCTTCATCAAAACATCGACGGTTTTTGAGCTTGAACTAAAAATGTCAATTAATCGCTTGTAAGAACTTATCTCAAACTGCTCGCGAGACTTTTTATTGACATGAGGGGAGCGATTGACGGTTACGATGGACCGTTCGGTAGGTAAGGGAATGGGCCCACTTACCACAGCTCCTGTTTGCTTAACCGTACGCACAATCTTTTCTGCTGACTTATCTACCAGATTGTGGTCGTACGATTTTAGTTTTATGCGAATCTTTTGCGTCATAATCCTGTCTTATGCTTTTGCTAGGCCTTTAACCTTGGCTATAACTTCTTCCTGAATATTCGCAGGGGTGGCTTCAAAATGTGAAAACTGCATAGTTGAGGAAGCCCTACCTGAGGAAATAGTTCGCAAATCTGTAACATAGCCAAATAATTCAGAGAGAGGTACCTTAGCCTTAATCACTTTGGAATTCCCTCTATCGCCCATGTTGTCGATCTTACCCCTTCTTTTATTCAAGTCTCCTACTACATTACCCATGTACTCTTCAGGAGTAACAACTTCTACAGCCATAATCGGCTCTTTCAGTACAGGCTTACAACTTTTACCCGCTGTGCGGAAAGCTAGTCTAGCAGCAAGCTCAAAAGAAAGTGAATCAGAGTCTACAGGGTGGAAACTACCATCAAAAAGCCTCACGCGAAGTCCATCCATAGGGAACCCTGCAAGGATCCCCTCTCCCATAGCTTCTTTGAATCCTTTCTCAACAGAAGGAATATATTCTCTAGGGATATTACCTCCCTTGATTTGGTTAACAAATTGGTACTCAACTCCCTCTTCAGGTTCCTCCAATGGCCCGATCTCAAATTGGATATCTGCAAATTTACCTCTACCACCTGTCTGCTTCTTATACACTTCTCTATGATCCGTAGCAACAGTAAAAGCCTCCCGGTAGGACACCTGCGGTTGCCCTTGATTTACCTCCACCTTAAATTCGCGCCTCAAACGATCTACAATGATCTCTAAGTGAAGCTCCCCCATTCCCGCAATAATGGTTTGACCTGTCTCTTCATCTGTAGAGGCCTTAAAAGTAGGATCCTCCTCTGAAAGCTTGGCTAAACCTGCGGATAACTTATCTTCATCCTTTTGTGTCTTTGGCTCTACAGCTAAGCGTATTACAGGATCTGGGAAAGTCATAGATTCCAATACCAGAGGAGCATTTATATCTGTAAGGGTATCTCCGGTACGGATATCTTTAAACCCAACTCCTGCAGCAATGTCACCCGCTTCCACCGTATCTATTTGATTCTGCTTGTTAGAGTGCATTTGTAGAATTCTACTCAAACGCTCCTTGTTACCTGTCCGGTTATTCAATAGATAGGATCCACCATCTACCTTCCCGCTATACACACGAAAGAAGGCCAAGCGCCCAACATAGGGATCGGTCATGATTTTGAAAGCCAGAGCAGTGAATGGCTCATCGACAGACGCAGAGCGCATCTCAGTCTCTTCTGTTTTGGGATTAGTTCCCTCGATAGCATCCACATCAACCGGAGAGGGAAGCAATGCACAGACCGCATCCAGTAATGCTTGAACGCCTTTATTCTTAAAGGCAGATCCACACATCATAGGAATAATAGTTCTGTCTAAAGTGGCCTTTCTCAGTACTTCGAGAATTTCCTCGCGCGTTATAGAATCTGGGTCGTCGAAATATTTTTCTAGAAGGGCTTCATCATATTCTGCTACAGCCTCGATCATGAACGAACGCCATTCCTCCACTGTATCTATTAACTCTTCGGGAATGGGTACCTCCTCGTAGGTCATTCCCATATCGTCTTCGTTCCAGACGATCCCTTTGTTATCAATCAAATCAATAACGCCCTTGAAATCAACTTCTGCTCCAATAGGAACCTGAAGGGGAACAGGATTTCCCCCCAACATTTCCTTCACCTGACGCACAACTTCAAAAAAATCAGCCCCTGAACGGTCCATTTTGTTGACAAATCCGATACGAGGAACTTTATACTTATCCATCTGACGCCAAACCGTTTCACTCTGGGGCTCTACGCCTCCTACAGAACAAAACAGTGCAACTGCACCATCCAGAACACGAAGAGATCTTTCTACCTCTACTGTAAAATCCACGTGTCCAGGGGTATCAATGATATTGATCCTGTGTTTGATGTCCTTATAAGGCCAATAGGTGGTAGTTGCGGCAGAGGTAATGGTGATCCCACGCTCTTGTTCCTGCTCCATCCAATCCATTGTTGCAGCACCATCGTGTACCTCCCCTATTTTATGAGAAATACCCGTGTAGAACAAGACTCGCTCTGTAGTAGTGGTTTTACCAGCATCAATGTGGGCACTGATACCAATATTTCTCGTATGTTTTAAGGGAATTTTTGCCATTTTGAATACGCGGATTTAATATGGTATGTATAAAAATGTGTTAAGCTTTTAGAATCTAAAATGTGAAAATGCCTTGTTTGCCTCAGCCATTCTGTGTGTATCTTCTCTCTTTTTCACAGCAGCTCCTTCTCCTCTTGACGCAGCAATGATCTCAGCTGCAAGCTTATCCTGCATCGTCTTACCGTTTCTAGAACGGGCATACTTAATAAGCCATTTCATTCCCATGGCTATTCTTCTTTTAGGGCTTACTTCTGTTGGGACTTGGAAAGTGGCTCCACCTACTCGTCGGCTCTTCACCTCAACAGCTGGCATAACGTTATTTAGAGCGGTCTTAAACACCTCCAAACCGTTCTCCTCAGTTCTATTTTCAACGGTATCAAGCGCTTTATAAAAAATGCCGTAAGCAACACTTTTTTTCCCATCAACCATCAAGTTATTCACAAATTTGGTCACCATGTCCTCCTTAAACTTAGGATCGGGTAACACATATCTGTTTTTTGCCCTGGATTTTCTCATAATATCTTAAGTAAAATGCCTATTAATTGATGCTACTTATTTTTTAGGTCGCTTCGTACCATACTTAGAACGCCCTTGATTTCGATCCTCTACCCCAGCTGTATCCAAGGCTCCCCGAACTACGTGGTACCTTACACCTGGTAAATCTTTCACACGTCCTCCTCTAACAAGAACAATGGAGTGCTCCTGTAGATTGTGCCCCTCTCCTCCAATGTAAGCGTTAACTTCTTTTCCATTAGTCAGTCGAACCCTCGCTACCTTCCTCAAAGCAGAATTTGGCTTTTTGGGAGTTGTCGTGTACACCCTCAAGCAAACCCCACGACGCTGAGGACATGAATCTAACGCAGGAGATTTGCTTTTCTCCGCTTTTGAAGTTCTACCTTTTCTTACAAGCTGCTGTATAGTAGGCATATAATTAACGTTATCTTTCTCTTTATTTTCTAACGGTTGCAGAATACGTACCCAAGTACTTTCTGAACTTCCATATATTTGGTTACAAACATATACCCAGACCTTTAGATCTTCGATGGCATAAAAAATTTCGGGAGAAATCCGAGAGAGGTGTGGAGGGAGGCCAGTGAGTTTTAGACCGAAGTCTGAGAGCACTCACAAGCTTATGATCCTTCCTGGGTACCTTTCTGGCATTGCCTTGAAGCGGGAAACTCCCGAGATTGCATTTACTTGCAACCTGATAGCGGTTTTCATCCGTTGGATGTGCTACCGCGAAATCGAGTTGCAAAATAATGCAATATAATTTTGAATTCCAAACCTAAAAGAAAAATTAATGAATAAAGTTGGGGTACTTTATGGTAGCATTTTTTTACTGACTGGTTACGTGCTCCTTGAACAGTTCTTTGACCCCTATTGGGCAGGATTTGACCTAGTGGTACAACGCCATCAGGACATGTTGAACCATACAGCTAAATTTTATAACCCCTGGCAATATAGAATTTTCTCAACCTACCTTGTGGAAGCCTTCTTGAATATCTGGAGAACTCTACCTTTTCAAGAAATGGCAACGCCCAATTTCCTTGGTGAAAAAGGCATTCAACTTTCCACCCACTTGCCCTTTATCCTTGTAAAAGCGGGTCTACTCTTTCTATTCTTTCGATTATCCGTCAGCTACCTAGACCAAATGGGAATACATTCTCTACGGTTAAAAATACTAGGGATCTGGCTGTTAAGTTTTTATTTATATCCCGCCCAATTCAGTGCGGACTTATCCTTGGATGTATATATAGAAGCTATCTTTTACTTATTGGCAATGATTTCCCTGCTCAACAACTCTTGGGCTTGGATTCCGCTTATTACTCTTTTTGCAGCTTTCAATCGTGAGAGCAGTGGATTTATTCCACTACTCATCTTGGTATTTCATTTTTCTCCATTCTCAAGGCAAAATCTTCCAGGAACATTCCTTGGAAACATATTTACATCTATAACCCTTAAAGAAAAGTCTATACAAACATTTGTATTGAGTTGTATTATTTATATTGGCGTATTTATAGGCCTTAGAATATACTTTGGGTTTCCAGCACCCCAAACTGTATACGGCAACCATTCCTTTTTAGACTTTTTCAGTTGGAACCTAATGCAGCCAACTACCTATTATCAATGGATTAGAAGCTTTACTTTACTACCCTTCTTTGCTTTATGGTTCTATCCAAAGTGGCCAACTTTTCTCAAAATGGGATTTTGGGTAATGGTTCCCTTATGGCTAGTGATTCATTTTGGCCATGGAATCGTCCGCGAAACACGGCTTTTTCTAGTTCCCACCAGTTTGTTCTTAATCCCTGGTATTCTCTGGGGAATATCATCTTCAAAATACCCCGAACCAGCAAACCCGGCCTCCTAGTGAATTCATCCCTAGCCTGCGGGATATTCAAATTATTCGGATTGAACAACCATTTTTTGGACAAAGGCAAATTTCTCATCAGCGATAATCTCTATGAGGTATACCCCCCTTTCCCAATCTTGTGTAGAAATGGTAAGCTTCTGTTTTCCTGGACCCGTTTGACTCTGTTCCACTTCTCTACCCAGCATGTCCTTAATGAATACCCTATATCGACCGTTGTCACCCTCTGGGACTTCGATATGAAAAGTACCTGTAGTCGGATTGGGAAAAATGGAAAGAGGTTGGGAGCTTGGAAGAGTTCCGTCATTGGAAACGGTTAAGGGATCTGAAGAGGTAAAGCTAATCCACTGGCCACAAGAATCTTGGTTCCCTTGCTCGTCTATTGCAAACCATGTCCTCAATACCTCCCCTTCAATAGCCCCTGCTAAACGGAAATCTGTATCGTGGTAATAAATAGTATCGATCTGACCGGGACACCCAGATATGGCTGTGGCAAATCCAAACGTTTCGGTATTGGGATACCATATGGAATTTGTTTCCACGACTGAATCTCCTGGGCAATACAGCGTGGGCCCAAGGGTGCAGGCAAGAAACTCCTCAGGCACACCCAAAGTGGCTATACTTGAGGTATCGCTTCCCCACTCATTTGTGGCAATAAATCGAAACTGGTCTTTGTCCATGTGTATGCTAACAGGATTTATCGATAAGGTAGGGGATTGTGTCCCGAAATAAGGGGCTTTCTCTTGTAAATACTGCCAAGTTTTCCCGGTGTCCGTGCTCATCTGCCAATTTCCCTTAGCTTCCACAGCTTTTCCACCAATTTTGGCGTTAAACTCAACGGAAGCCGAACCGCTGTAGGTAGTACTAGAGGGGTTCAGCGTAACCTGGGGCAAATAAGATCGCACACCTGTTGTACGGTCATATAAAAAGATATAGGGTTCCAAAATCCCATTATATTCTCTGGCTGCAGCTTCTGCACAATCTGAAGCTGTCTCCATATCCGCAAAATAATACAGCGCATCAGAACCCATAACACCTCCAAAGTCCACATTTGGCTGGGCGGGTTGGTTGAGAATGATAGGGACGTCAACCCCTACAACAGCCTGGGCAGAAAGTGGAACGGTAACCTGCGTAATTACAAGCGGAGGATTCGTCAAAATATTTGCTGTGTCTAATGGTCCAGGTTGAACATACACGTACACAGGTTCAGCAATGGAAACAGAACCTTTTAGGGTTATTTGAGAAGAACTCCCGTCTTCCCTGGTGGAAAAGATGCCAATTGCGGCGGTAAATCCATTTACTGCTTGGAATTGATTTCCAGAAGAAGTGATTCCATCTATGGTTACCTGAGTAGCGCTGGTAAGAGAAATCCCATTCCCCATATTTCCGGCCAGTGTAACATTGGAAAGGCTTACATTATCAATAGCCCGCAATCCTATCCCGCTTTTGTTTCCGCTTTGAATGGTTACATTGTTTATACTTAGGCCATCTGCTTGTCCCATTTCATTTAACAAACCATATCCAGGGGCGTTTTGAATGGTCAGGTTGCTGATGGATACATTGGATGCACCCACCCATATTCCAGAACTTGCAACCCCACTTGCATCAATCAAGACCCCAGATTGAGATTGCCCCTCGATGATAAGAGATTTTGAAATTTCTAGTAAATGGTTTCCAGAGGACTCCGTGTAGGTACCTTCTAATAAGACAATTTTATCTCCAGCAACGGCTGCAGTTTGGGCATTTTCCCAAGAGGTGTAACATGGAGAATTACCTCCGCAACTAGGATCGGAAGGATGGAAATATAGGGTTGAGGCCTTGATAGATGGAATCGAAATCATTACAACAAACAAGACAACAATAGATCGAGAAGGCGTATCTTTGACTATTTGAGAAGGTAAAAACATATAGAATCCAGGGTTTAATTTAGCTACCAATCCAATTATTACTTACTCTTACAGACCGAAATAGACCTTAATTGTAAATATCGTTTTTCATATTATCCATAAAAATAATTGATTCATCTTTCAATACAAACCTGTTCATCGAAATTTGAACAAAATACAGAGAATCAGCTCTAGCTAATGAATTCTTAACATTGTTGAGTCTATATTTGAGAAAAATAAACTCCATGCGATTTTTCTGTGAACACATTTTCAAAGGAATGCTGGTATGTATTCTATTCTCACCCGTTCTTCTTCCTGCACAAGGATCCCTTATTCAGTCCGGCCCTATGGTAGGATTTGCAGAAATGAAAGAAGTTAGTATTTGGGTACAGACGAAGGAAGCAGCTACAGTACAACTCAGTTATTGGCGAACTAGTGACCCCAAAACGCTATACTACACGGACAGTATTCATACGAAAAAGGATCGGGCATTCACCGCCCATTTATTTACAGACCAAGTAGAACCAGGAGAATCTTATGCCTATCAGGTTTTGGTAAACTCCGTTCCCCAGTCTTTTCCATACAAACTAGAATTTACAACCCCCTCTCTTTGGCAGTGGCGAACTGACCCGCCAGCGTTTTCCATCGCAATGGGAAGTTGTACCTATGTAAACGAAGAAATCTATGACAGGCCAGGCAAGCCTTATGGAGGAGATTATGAAATCTTTCGTTCCATTTTGGACAAAGATCCCGATCTTATGCTTTGGTTGGGGGACAATACCTATTTACGGGAAGTAGATTGGTATAGCCGAACCGGAATTATTCATCGGTACACCCATACCCGCTCTCTCCCAGAACTACAAGCCTTACTCGCATCCGTCTCTCATTATGCCATATGGGATGACCACGATTATGGACCCGATAACAGTGATAGAAGTTTTAGCCGAAAAGCCTTGAGCAGGGATGTATTCTCTTGGTTTTGGGCCAATCCCACTGTAGGAGTAGCAGACTGGGGAGGTACTACTACTATGTTTGAATGGGGAGATGCCCAGTTTTTCTTGTTGGACAACCGGAGCTTCAGGTCTCCTAACAATAAGAAAACAGAACAAAGAACCCTTCTAGGGGAGGATCAATTCACCTGGTTGATAGATGCCTTGGTTAGCTCTGAAGCTACATTCAAATTTGTGTGTGTAGGAGGCCAGGTACTCAACCCTGTAGATAGATTTGAAACATATAGTAATGTAGCGCCAGAAGAGAGACTCAGACTTTTGCGATCTATTGTTCAAGAGGGGATTGAAAATGTATTCTTTATCAGTGGCGATAGGCACCATTCAGAACTTTCCTTTCTCGAACGAGAACAATTAGCTATATATGATATCACCACCTCTCCCCTAACTTCGGGATCACACAACCATCCTGATGAAGCAAATACCTTAAGGGTAAAAGGTTCTTATATTGGTCAGCGCAATTTTTCTATTTTGCGGATATCTGGTCCAAGAGAAGAAAGAAAACTCCTGTTGACCTATTTTGATACCTTTGGAAAGGAACTATGGAGTTACACGATTAATGCACAATGAATTTCCGGTACACCTCTGTAGGGTTTTATGCGTGTGTGGGAGTAAGCATCCCTTTGTACATTGGGCTCATCTATTTTACTCCCCGAAGCGAATTTACATGGCTTATCAGCGAATTTGGAGTCTTATTCCTTTTATATTTTATCTCTTTATGGCTTCTACTTCCTGATAAGACAAGCCAGGTAACAAAGCCTATCCCTTTTTACTTATCCCCTACTCTGTTGATAGGAATTGGGATTCTACTTCGTTTGGTTTTACTTCCTGCCACCCCCAATCTTTCAGATGATTACTTCCGATTTATCTGGGATGGACGGCTGCTTACCCAGGGCATACCTCCCTTTCTGTATACCCCAGAGCAGCTAATAGAATTATCAAAAAGTGTGAAGATTGAGGGACTTTCTGAGGAGTTATTTAAAGGAATGAACTCCCCTGGATATTTCACGATTTATCCTCCTGTTAATCAATTGATTTTCTGGCTAGGCGCCATTTCATCCCCTCATTCTATCCAAGGTAGTATTTGGGTGATGAAATTTTGCCTGCTCCTTGCGGAAATTGGAACCCTCTTCTTACTAAAGAACCTGCTCTCCCATTTAAAACTACCCTCTGTCTGGATTGCACTTTATGCCTTAAATCCATTAGTTATCGTAGAGCTAAATGGGAATCTCCATTTTGAGGCACTTCTAATTTTCTTTCTTTTACTTACGATATGGACTTTGCTAAAATATCCCTACTGGGTTGCTTCCTTACCCTTTGCTTTAGCCATTGCTAGTAAACTTCTTCCGCTCATGTTTTTTCCCCTGTTTATAAGAAGGCTCGGGTGGGGAAAAACCATAGGGTTCTCTCTCCTATCTTTTTTGTGGCTCGGTTTGATGTTTCTCCCTTTACTAGATTTAAACACCCTCTTCCACCTGTTCGAAAGCGTAGGGCTTTACTTCCAATCCTTTGAATTCAACGCGAGCATGTACTACCTAGTACGGTGGTGGGGCTACCAAGAATATGGATACAATATTATCCAATCTGCCGGGAAAAATTTGGCAGCAATTGTATTTGTGCTCATTTGGGTATTTGTTGTGCTTGAAAAGCAACCCCAAATCGGCAATTTACCCAATGCAATGATGTGGATTCTCTTAATCTATTTCACAGGGGCATCCATTGTCCACCCCTGGTATGTATGCACCTTGGTAGCTTTGTGTAGCTTAAGCTCTTATCGCTTTCCCATCCTTTGGACAGCCCTACTTCCTTTAACTTATTTTACCTATATAACAGAAGCTTACACAGAAAATTTATGGCTTGTAGGCCTTGAATACGTATTGCTTTGGAGCTTCATTGCCTGGGAGCTATGGAAGCCTAAACAAATTAAAATAAGTTGAATTTTCCCTTACTGGAATTTTTTGTATTGACAAGAGAGTTAGGCTAATAGGCAATTTCCTATGGAATAGTTTTTGCTAAATGAAAAATGATGTACATCGAAAACTCATAAGTCCATCATAAAGTACCCTTATAATTTCAGACAATTAAAAATTCCAAATAACTTTTGGAAAACACTTTATCTCGACTTAGTTTTGTGTAGCATAGAATAGCATAGCACAGGATTTTCTAATGAACCTTTATCATAAAATCCAGGATTTGGAGAAAAGGCCGTTGCTATCAAAACACGAATGCCTAGTCAACGGAATAATTAGTTCTATTGATGATAGATCTTTAACCTATGGTGATGTACTCCCATCGGTTAACAAAATGGTTCATGAACTCGGATACGCTAGAAAAACAATTGTCAAGGCATATGAAGAGTTAAAAGAGCGTGGAATTGTCTCGTCTAAAAGGAGAATGGGATACTTCGTAGCTTCTGAAGCAACAGAACAGAAGTTAAAAGTGGCTATTCTTCTCTATGCGTTTCAAACTTTTCAAGAGCGCTTTTTCAATACTTTTCGAGAAAATCTAGGAGAAAATATACACTTGGATGTCTATTTTCACCACCAAAATTCCGACGTTTACCGTTCTATCCTTAAAGAAATTAATGGAAAATACGGAATGTATGTGGTGGCACCCATACAGGACCAGAGCTATCAGGAATTGTTTAATGATATTCCTTTTTCAAAGATTCTTTTCGTTGATCGCTTTGTTCCACTAGGCGCGCAATACTCTTACATCGTCCAAGAATTTGAGCGATCATTTTACAAGGCATTATATGAGCTATCGGAAACTTTGAGTCATTTTTCAGAATGTATTTTGATCTATAAAAGTGGCTCTGACTATCCAAAAGGAACTTTACTAGCATTCCAAAAATACTGTGAGGATTTTGGCGTAAAGTCAAAGATAATTCCAAAGTATTTACCAGGTAGTTTACAAGAAAAGGCGGTTTACTTTACAATTGGAGATACAGATCTATGGGAGATTCTGAAAGACTGCAAGAGATATGGTGTTGAAGTAGGTACAGAAGTAGGTATTTTGTCCCAAAATGATTCTCCAGTTAAGGAATTAATTGAAGGTGGTATTTCGACCTTTTCGACAGACTTCATGGAAATGGCAAAAATGGCAGCTAGGTTTGTCTGTGATCGCGAACCCGTTCGAGTAGTTATTCCTAGTGTGTTGATAAGACGAAAATCTTTGTAGAAAAATCGGATTGGCTAAATACATAGACGCCAAATATTTGTATAAGTAAATAATATCTAGAGATGTGAAAAGCATCAGCCTACGGTTCGTGACGCCGCAGGCTGACAAAATTTAAATTACAAAAATCAATCTAAATTACTATGAAATTGCTCAACTCTCAAATTTGGGGGGATTATTCGTGTATTTCCCCCAATAGGTTGAAAAGAATTTCCTTTAGAATTCCTATTCTCTTAGCCTTATTTTTTAAAATTCCTTGCCTCGCTCTAGCGAATCCTCCCACCTACCTTCTTGACGATTTTGTAGCTCCTGCAATTATTTCCGGTATGGTACAAGATGTCGCCGGTAATCCATTAAGCGGTGCTTCAGTCATTATCAAGGGTACCTCCTCAGGTACGCTTACCAATCCAGATGGAAGTTACTCTGTAGATGCTGCCTATGATGATGTTCTGGTATTCTCTTATATAGGATTTAGCTCTAAAGAAATTCCTATAAACAACCAGACGAAAATTGACGTGGTATTGGAGGAGGAGGAGGCTGATGTAGACGAAATAGTCATTGTAGGGTATGGGACACAAAAGAAGAGTGATCTTACAGGATCCATTACCTCTATAAACGGTACGGAAATACAAAGCATCATCGCCGGAAATCCCACTTCAGCCCTACAGGGGAAACTACCTGGTGTCCAGATTGAAAACAATGGTGGAGAGCCAGGAGGAACAGCTAATGTTTTTGTCAGAGGAATAAGCTCTTTAACGAATTCATTTCCCTTGTATGTTATCGATGGAACCTTTGCCGATAACATGAATTTTGTCAACCCAAAGGATATTGATCGAATAGAAGTTCTTAAAGATGCTTCATCCGCTGCAATCTATGGATCTCGGGCAGCAAATGGAGTGGTAATTATTACAACAAAACGTGGAAAGGCTGGAACAACCCAGGTCAATTTAGATATGCGAAGTGGAATTGAGACTCCTAGTAGGATGCTCGATTTACTCAATGGCCCAGAATTCGTTGAGTACCGCCGTCAAAGAGAAATAAACGACAATACAGGATTTGTACTAGACCCGACAGTGGCAACTTATGATACGGATTGGCAAGACCTCACACTCAATACCGGAGTTGTACACGACTATGGAGTATCTGTATCTGGAGGAGGCGCAAATTCTCGGTATTTCCTCTCGGGTAACTATTACAGTCAGGAAGGCATTCTCGTAAGTACAGGATTTGAACGGTATAATTTGCGCGCTAATAGTGAATTTATCTTAGGGAGGTTCAAAATTCAAGAATCCTTGGGGGTAACACAAGGCGAAATTGAGCGCAACAATTGGTTTGGCAGGGATGGAGCAACTGCACCGATCCTGAGGGAGAATGTACCTGATAATGAAGGAGGATTTGAAGCCCCAAACTTTTCGACGCATGGATTTGCTGGAGTCAACCAATTCGGCTTAGCAAGCTTGGAAGAGAATCATGAAACTAACAATGTCATATTCGGTAACCTAAACTTGTCCTACGAAATTTTTTATGGATTTACTGCAAAACTGAATTTGGGAGCCGAGTTGATTAATCGGCATAATTTTTCTTTTAGGCCCACTTTCTTCATGAGCAGTTCTGATCCTGTTGATAATGTCAACCAACAAAATGACTTAACTGATATTCGTGCAGAAAATTTGCTAACCCTTATCGAGCCCACTTTGAATTACACAACTGAATTTGAAGCAGGAAGTAGAATTGATGCAATAATTGGATTAACTCAACAGAGGATTGATTTTAGGTCTGTGGGAGTATATGCACAAGACCTACCTAACAACGATATTCAAGTAATCGGCGCAGCCATTCCAGATAATGTCCAGGCCCTCTTGGGAGAAGAGGTTGTCAGTGTACTCCGGTCTGCATTTGGTCGTCTCAACTATGTGTTCAGAGACCGCTATTTATTTTCAGCAACTGTTCGTAGAGATGCCTCTTCAAAGTTTGCTAGTGATTTTAGAGTGGGTTATTTCCCATCTGCCTCTCTAGGATGGAAGGTTAGCAGTGAGCCTTTTTGGAATTCTACGACCATAAGTACGTTGAAATTTCGAGCTGGCTACGGCGAGTTGGGCTCTCAGAATATTCCCGACTACTCTTATCAGTCTGTATTTAACCTCAATTCTGCTACTTCTGTGAACAATGAAATCGTGCAAGGATATGCTCAAACTTCATTGGCCTTAGAGGACATTCAATGGGAAACTGCAAAAACTCTAAATATTGGGATTGACTTAGGATTGTGGGATAATAAACTGACACTTTCAGCAGAATATTACAACAAAGATGTTGAAGACGTACTTGTGGGGGTTGCACCTCCTGCTAGCGTAGGAATTAGGGATCCAATCATTCAAAACATAGGCGAGATAAACAACACCGGAATTGAAATTGATGCCTTGTATCGATACGCAGGAATTAATGATTTTAACTGGAATCTCGGGATTAATTTCTCAACTTTTAATAGCGAAATCGTATCTCTTCCAAACCCCATAGTAGGGCCTTCTATCACGGAAGATTTGGTACGTGTCAATAGATTTGCAGAAGGAGAGGCTCCCGGACTTTTCTATGGCTTTATAGTTGATGGCGTATACCCTGACCAGGCTGCTATTGACAGCGATCCTAATATCGCAAATGACCCTATAAGAAGATCAGCCGTCCAACCTGGAGACTTTATCCGACGTGATATAACTGGTGATGGGATGGTAAATGGCGAAGACCAAACCACTTTAGGAGATCCAACTCCCGACTTTATTTATGGAATCAATCTTACTGGAAACTTCAGGGGGTTGGATTTCGCTTTATTTTTCCAAGGAGTGTATGGCAACGAAATTTACAACGTACAGCGCTATTACAATATTTTCTGGGCAGATGACAACAAATTAGACGAGATTAAAAATGCATGGACGCCAAACAACCGCATTACAAATATTCCCCGAACCACTACTATTGATAGGGCAAATAATGGCGCTCCTTCTTCCTTTTTTGTTGAAGATGGCTCTTACTTTCGCTTAAGAACTGCAGAGCTTGGCTATACCTTCCTTACTGAGGGTATCCCCTGGCTTCAAAATTTACGGTTCTTTGTAACAGGGCAGAATATCTTTATCCTAACAGACTACAGCGGGTATAGTCCAGATATTTCCTCAGTAAATGGGGGAAGGTCTTCAAATTCTGCCTTTTTTGGAGCTCCCTCTAATGTAAATCCCCTGTTAGGCAGAGGATTAGATGTGAGAGCCTATCCCAACTCTACAAGCCTAATTCTGGGAGTACAGGCAGCTTTTTAACACTCGTCGCAATTATCTATTCAACGAATGATCATACTTAAACATATGAAAACGAAACTTACGTTCATAGCAATTCCCGTTTTCACCCTCTCCATTATTCTCCTATCCTGTTCAGAGAATCTATTGGATCAGGTAAATTCCAATACCGTATCGACCGGAAATTTTTGGAATGATGCCAATGATGTGGCCTTAGCAGTCAACGGGATGTATCACCCCCTAACCAATACCTTTTTTTGGGGGAGAATTGTCCACACAGGAGCAATGTTGAGGTCTGATGAGTTTAATATTCGACCTTTTGGACCGAATACGGCTATGTCTACCTTTCAGGGAGAACCCGGTGCAGCAAGATGGTCAACAGAAATCTGGCAGGAACCCTTTCAAGCTATTTTTCGCGCGAATGCTGTCTTGGAAAATGTGACATCAGAGAATGTCCCTGATGCCAGCATGCGAAATAGCTTCATTGGACAGGCCTACTTTGTTCGAGGATTTTCTTATTGGTATTTGGTTAATTTTTATGGCAGGGTACCCCTTACAACGAATACTGCGAGTTCAAGCGAAGACTTCTTCCCTGCTAGGGCCTCTACAGCAGAGGTTTGGAGCCAAATCATCAGTGATTTTACGACAGCGGAATCTACCCTACCCGTGAGCTGGGAAGACGGAGATTTAGGTAGACCAACCCGTGGCGCCGCAGCCGCATTCAAAGGTAAAAGTTTTCTTTACCAGGGACAGTGGGCAGGAGCAGAAGCAGAGTTCCTAAAGGTAGTAAACAGTGGAACCTACGCTTTGCTACCAGCTGAAAGTTATTCGGATAACTTCACAGAAATGAATGAAAACAATGAAGAGTCCGTTTATGAGTTACAATTCCTCGGACAGTCGGCCTTTGCTTGGGGGGTAGATATCCCAGGCACCGGGAATATGGGGAATTTCCATATTGACTATGCTCCGCCTCTCAAGTCTCCGGACCAAAGCCATTACATCAATACTTGGGTAAAAGATGTGTTCGAAGCCAATGGGGACACCATCCGTAGGAATGCTACCCTTGCATATGACTATCCTGGCTCTACAGGCTACGGGGGAGTTCCCTTTTTAGAAGATTTTGCTGGAGAAATAGAACTTGCCAACAGCGAAGGGATGGAGCCTATCTACTCTAGAAAATATGCAGGGTTAGGTATTGGCGTTCGTGAGGATGTGGATTTTCTGGGAACCAATGTTGGCACAAACTGGCGGATCATTCGCTATGCCGACGTTCTGCTTATGCTGGCTGAGGCCATGAATGAACAGGGAAAGACTACCGAGGCGGAAACCTACCTCAACCAAGTTCGTGAGCGGGCCAATATTACCCCTAAAACGGGGCTTTCACAAGCAGCTATGCGGGAAGCGATCATAGAGGAAAGGGTATTAGAGCTAACCGGAGAAAGTCATAGATTTTTTGACCTGGTTCGTTGGGAATTAGCAGATGATTACCTTGGGTCGACTTCTTTGCATGGAAGCCATCCCAAATCGCTGAGTGGAGGGATATTTCAGATCGGGAAACACGAATTGCTTTGGATTCCAGCAAGTGAAATTAGTGCCAATCCCAACCTAGCAGATGATCAAAACCCAGGGTATTAATTGTATATAGTAGTAGTTTTGAATCATTTTTGGAACCCTTCTGTCGGTTTCCAACTGGCGTGGAGGGTTCCAATGTTAATTTTACACTTTTGGGAAAACAAAACTTTTGGCAGGATTTACTTTATTTGTCATCATTCTTTGGGTTCGTTGTAATCTTAGGAACCCTTGGCTGCCAAAGCCCACAACAAACCCGCTTTAAAAAGCTATCCCCTCAATCTTCGGGCTTTATATTTACCAATGAGATACAGGAAGATAGCGTTTACAATGCCTTAGACTTCACGAATCTCTATACCGGTTCCGGGGTAGGAATTGGTGATTTCAATAAAGATGGGCTTCCTGATATATTTATGGGAGCTTGCATGAATTCTAGTAAGCTATTCTTGAACAAAGGTGGACTCACCTTCCAAGATGTAACCCCAGAATCTCAGATTCAAACAGATAGATGGGTAACCGGAGTAGCAGTAATTGACATCAACCAGGATACCTGGCCGGATGTATACTTATGTGTTTCAGGCCCAAAGGTCAAGTCTAGAGAAAATTTGCTTTATGTGAATCAGCAAGATGGGACCTTCCTTGAACAAGCAGCTTCTTATGGGATTGCTGACTCCTCACAATGTACCCAAGCCAACTTCTTTGATTATGACCAGGATGGAGACCTGGACCTTTACCTTGCGGTAAATCCTACCGATTACGCTATCTTCAATGTAAACACTATAAAGAAGAAAAAAATTCAAGGAGAGGCAGCCAGCACAGACAAACTCTACCAAAATAATGGAGATGGAACTTTCACAGACGTTTCGAGGGAAGCTGGAATTTTAGTGGAAGGATATAGCCTAGGGCTAAGTGTCGCAGATATTAACCAGGATGGATGGCCAGACATTTATGTAACCAACGATTTCCTCTCCAACGATATATTATACATCAACCAACAGGATGGAACATTTCGGGATGAATTAAGCAGTCGTATTAAGCATTCTAGCTTTGCGAGTATGGGAATTGATATCGCAGATATCAACAATGACGGACTATCTGATATTTATGTGCTGGATATGTTTCCCGAAGATCCCTATCGGGAAAAGATGCTCATGCCAGGTGCCGACTATAATCGCTTTCAATACATCTTACAAGCAGGATATGAACCGCAGTACTCTCGAAATACGCTACAACTACAAAATAAAAATGGAACCTTCAGTGAAATTGGACAACTCGCTGGTGTCCATAAAACCGACTGGAGTTGGAGTGCGTTACTGGCCGATCTGGACAACGATGGCCTTAGGGATATCTTCGTAGCAAACGGCTTTCTAAGGGATATTGGCGACCTGGATTATATTAACTACAACCAAGAACAAGTATTTGGATCAAAGGCTGTCATAAGAGAACGACAACTTAACCAAATAAAGGGCCAAGGCCCTATTAAATTACCCAACTACTTATTCCAAAATAAAGGGGACTTACGGTTTCAAAAACAAAATATCCATTGGGGATTACAAGATTCAACCTGTTCAAATGGTGCAGCTTATGCAGACCTGGACTTAGATGGAGACCTAGACCTAATTATCAACAACCTCAATCAAGCCTCTTCGATATATGAGAATTTGAGCCGACAGATGGATTCTTCCCATTACCTGTTTATAAGGCTGGAAGGCTCTTTTCCTAATATACAGGCACTGGGAACAAAAATCTGGATTTATTATGGGGCTGAAATTCAATATTATGAACACCTAGTTTTCAGAGGGTACGAGTCTAGTATGGATCCCCTTATACACTTCGGCCTAGGTATCCATACCCAATTGGACAGCCTAAAACTCCAATGGCCGAATGGACAAGTTTATACTCTCCGGTCACCACCTGTAGATACAATCCTAACACTTACCCAGGCGTCACTACCTAATAATAGTTTACTTCATTTCTCAAAAACCTCAGAAGATTCCCTTCCATTTACTCCTCTGAAGGCAATCCCATTTGTACACAAAGAAGAACCTTTCTCGGACTTCCACCAGCAAGTTTTGCTACCCCATGAGTTTTCCCGATTAGGCCCAGCTCTTGCCGTAGGGGATGTGAATGGAGATGGCAAGGAAGATGTATTCCTAGGAGGAAGTACTGGGTTTTCAGGTACGCTCTATTTACAAGAAGAAGGACAAACCTTCACCAAGTCATCCAGTCTATTCGACAAGGGCCAAGAAGATGTTGATGCCCTCTTTCTGGACGTTGATCTAGATAATGACCTAGACCTTTACGTAGTAAGTGGTGGAAGTAATGGATCTAGCGACTACGCCAACTATCAGGATAGACTGTATGAAAATGATGGAGCAGGAAACTTCCACCGGAACCTCTCCGCACTTCCCTCAATGCCAAGTAGTGGGTCGTGTGTAAGGCCTTATGACATAGATGCTGATGGTGATCTGGATGTATTTGTAGGCGGTCGAGTTTCTCCTGGAAAATACCCTACAACTCCCTGCAGCTATCTATTGGAAAATCAATTCGGAAATTTTAAAGATATAACTGATAGCATAGCCCCTGCCCTATCTCGAATAGGAATGGTAACAGATGCCGTTTGGGAAGATATTGATGATTCGGGTAAAAAGGAATTGGTGGTTGTAGGAGAATGGATGCCCATTTCGGTCTTTCAGTTCAAAGCGCTTCAACTTCAACCGCTCGATCTTCCTGACCTGCACCTCTCGGAGGGATGGTGGAACTGCATAGCAAGCTCGGATTTTGATCAAGATGGTGATCCAGATTTTGTCATCGGGAACCTTGGGTTAAATACCAATTACAAGATTTATCCCGGCAAACCCGTATGCTTGTACGCCTCTGACTTTGATGAAAATGGAAGCATAGATCCCATCATGTGTCAATTCATTGACAGTGTTGAATATCCCATAGCTTCGAGGGACAACCTAATTCGCCAAATAGCCAAAGCGAAGGCAAAATTCACTACCTACAGCGCCTATGCCCGGACCGATTTCTCTGGATTATTTTCTAGAAAGGAGGGGAAAAATGTCCAGGTGTTGCGAAGCTATACATTTTCCCATAGTTACTTGGAGAACCATGGAAATGGAGAGTTTACCCTTACGCCACTTCCCCAGGAACTCCAAATAGCTCCTATCCAGGATATACTAATCGATGATATCAATAAGGATGGGATACAAGATATCTTGATGGTCGGAAATTCCTATGCAACCGAAGTAAAGACGGGGAGGTATGATGCATTCACTGGGGCGACGATGTTGGGAAAAAAAGGAGGGGATTTCCATCTGATTCGAGGAAGTCAAAATGGATTTTTCTGCGATAAAAATTCTAGAAAAATAGAAAAAATTTGTATTGTAGGTTCCAGGCCCCTTTATCTTGTTGCAAATAATGCAGATAGTTTACAAGTCTTTGGGACCACCTATCCATAACAAAATACACTCTAGCGGTTTTTTACACATGATTTCACACACAGAACAGAAAGAGGGATTCTTTGAAGTTCTCAGCTCTCAAGAAGATGTTAATGTGAGCTTGGATGTTACCCAAATAGAAGATGGCCTCTACCATTATACCCTTGAAATTCAGTCTATTGTTCCCAAACAATTTATTCCAGTTAGCCTACAATGTAAGATCGTTGCCCATGATGTCATGGGTGTGTGGCACCCGAATGCTCTGCAGGACAAGCGTTTGCGGGCAGATTGGGAAGCTCCCTCTATTGTTTCAAGCGCAACGGTGGGAGCGCCTGTGATTAATGTATTTGGTCACGGCGATCAAAACCGCTTGACAATTGCTTGTTCGGATTCCATAAATCCTATTCAATTAGAGGTTCCCGTGCGTGAGGAGGACAACCTATTATATGGAAAAATCACCTTTTTTACCGAGCCTTTAGCTCCTGCAACGGAATATAAGGTGGAAATCCGTGTGGATACCCGACCAATTCCCTTTAGCGACTGCCTCAAACAGGTAGGAATATGGTGGGATGGATTGGCAGAAGGTCACCTAAGGGTCCCCCCTGAATCAGCAGAGCCCGTGTACTCTACTTGGTACTCCTTTCATCAAAATTTACATGAAGAAGGACTGCTATCTGAATGCCTCCATTCAAAGGAAATGGGATACAAAGTATTGATCATTGATGATGGTTGGCAAACGCGGGATTCCAATCGAGGCTATGACTACACCGGGGATTGGAATTCAGATCGCTTTCCAGACTTTCGGAAGTTGGTGGATAAAATACATCAACTAGATATGAAGGTAATGATTTGGTATTCGGTTCCATTTTGTGGCGTTAAATCTCAGGCGTACCAACTTTTTAAGGGTAAATTTTTGACCGAAAACCATCGTTGGGCCCCAGTATTTGACCCCAGGTACCCTGAAGTAAGGGACTACCTCATACACCAATATACAGAAGCCATTCAAAAGTGGGATTTAGATGGGTTTAAGCTGGACTTCATCGACGATTTCAAAGTATATCCCGATACTCCCATGGAACCAAGTCCTGAGAGGGACTACCTTTCTGTTTATTCAGCGACGGAGCGACTTATGCAGGATGTATACCTTAGCTTAAGTAAGATCAAACCTGATGTACTCATAGAATTTCGGCAGGAATTCATAGGGCCTGCTATGCAAAAGCATGCCAATATGTTCCGGGCCTTTGACTGCCCGAATGATTCGTTGACGAATCGGATGCGCACGACAGATACTCGACTACTTAGTCCTCGGGCGCGTATTCATTCAGATATGCTTACCTGGCATCATGAAGAACCGGTAGAATTGGCTGCCCTTCAATTTCTGTCCATTTTATTTTCTATTCCTCAACTTTCGGTACGACTGGAAGAAACGAAGGAAGAGCATATAAAAATGATTCATTTTCTCACCCAGTTTTGGCGTTCTCGAAAAGAGATTCTATTAGAGGGAGACTTTAGGCCCTTAAGACCTCTCCTGAATTATCCCACTTTAGAAAGCGCTCTCAATGGAAAGCTCGTTGTTGGGTTTTATGAGGAAATCCTCCATCATATTCATGGTTCCTACCAGCAGATCGACTTGGTCAATGCCAGTCCCGGTACAGAGGTCTATTGTAAGTTTGCACAAGCTCAAGGGCATTTCATTGCACAGGTTTACGATTGTATGGGGAACCTAGTCAATGAAGAGGAATTGCAGATTGACGCTGGATTGGCCGTCATATCTATCCCTCGATCGGGAATCGCAATGCTGAAAAAACGCTAACAAAATTTTATAAAGTTCTACCAACTTTAAACCAAAACAAATACTCATGGAGGGGATCGCTACGCTAGACCTAATTATCATTGGGGTTTATTTTTTTACCGTCCTGGCGGTAGGATTGTTCATTGCACGATCGACCAAAACAGCAGATGACCTATTTTTAGGCGGAAGAACTTTTGGATGGGGACTTATAGGGCTTTCCCTATTTGCCTCAAATATCTCCAGTTCTACAATTATTGGACTCTCCGGCGCAGCCTACAGCACAGGTATCGTCCAGTCCGTATACGAGTGGATGTCAGGCTTACCCTTGATTGTAGCGGCCTTGGTGTTTATCCCCTTATATCTCAACGCCCGCATCACGACAATTCCAGAATTCCTGGAACTAAGGTTTGACCGAAGGTCGCAGGTGTTTTTTTCTGCTATCACCATCTTCCTCAGTATTCTGGTAGATACAGCAGGAGGACTGTATGCAGGAGCCATTGTCCTACAAACCTTCTTTCCCAACCTAATTCTTTGGCAGACCTGCCTGGTGTTAGCGCTAATTGCAGGGATATATACTGCTTTTGGTGGGTTAAAAGCCGTGGTGTATACCGATGCCATACAAGCCATCATCTTGATTGTAGGGTGTAGTATACTGACGTATCTGCTCTTTCAGCGGATGGATTTCTCCTGGAGTGCAGTGGTAGCCTCCGCCCCTGAAGGACATTTTTCCATTGTCCGTCCGTTGGACGATTCCTCTCTTCCTTGGCCGGGCTTGCTCCTAGGGGTTCCCATTTTGGGGTTTTGGTACTGGGTTACCAACCAGTACATCGTTCAACGGGTGCTTGGTGGACGCAATATTCAGCATGCAAGGCTAGGGGTAATTTTTGCGGGATTCCTGAAAGTCATTCCTTTGTTTATCATGGTGATTCCCGGAGCTATGGCGATAAGCCTCTTTCCAGGGCTTGAGAACCCAGATTCCGTATTTCCCACTACGGTCCTTGAAGTACTTCCTACAGGCTTGGTTGGACTTGTATTAGCTGGATTAATTTCAGCGATTATGTCAAGTGTAGATTCTACCCTGAACTCCGCTTCGACCCTTATTGTCATAGACTTTGTCAAACCTCAGTACAAAGAAATTACTCCAGAAAGAACTGCCTTTTTTGGTCGGGTGGCTACCTTGGTTCTCATGGTCATTGCTGCCGTATGGGCCCCAATGATTGCCAATTTTGACGGAATTTGGTCTTACCTCCAACAAATGTTTTCCATTGTAGTGCCTCCGATTGCCACCATCTTTTTGTTAGGTGTCTTTTATAAACGAGGGAATGCAAATGGGGCCTTTTACACCCTGGTGATTGGAACCTTATTGGGAGTAGGGATTTTCGTATTAGGCCAATATGGACTGTGGAACATTCATTACACAATCAATGTGGGGATAATGTTAGGAATAAGTGCTGTACTATTTGTCCTATTCAGTTCATTTACCCCTGCCCCTAGTATCGAAAAAGTCCAGGCATATACCTATCGCAAAGGCTTACTGACTGAAGGAATGGAAAAAGATACCCCTTGGTACCAGGATTATCGGGTATATATGAGCCTTCTACTCCTGCTAATTGGATATATCTTGTATGTCTTTTTTTAAAATCAAACACGGAAATTCAAAAAACTCGTCTATTTCTTCATTTCAGCCTACTTCCTAACATTTCTGCATCGGGATAAACGTAATATATATCCCCAATATGAGTCCAATACTGACGCTTGGTGCTGAATTTCAAAAAATTACAATATATATAAATACAAGAACATAACATTAACTATGTTAAATATTTTTAAATTATAAATATATTTATTACTTCCTTATTTGCTATTTGCTCCTTCAAGGAAACCAACTGAATAGCATGATAAGAAAGCTGCTGATTTTTCTAGGTTCAAGTGTGCTCGTTGCGGGAATTACCAATTGTACAAGTACCTTAAGTGATGAAGAGGAATTGATCATTCGCAAAATAACAGATTTTGCAACTGTAGATACTTGTGGCGACAACGTCGTTTTATTTCAACAGCAGGTTCTCCCCTTACTGGAAAGTTCCTGCGCCTACAGTACCTGCCACGATGCAGATTTCCGAGCTGGGGGCATTTCCATGAGTTCCTATGAAGAAATTGCCCCTCAGATTAGCCCTGGTAGTCCCGAACAAAGTCTGCTCTATCAGTTGGTCACCAATCCCGATCCATCTCAGATCATGCCTCCTCCCCCCCGAAATCAGCTACAAGATCCTTTTATCAATATGCTTCGCGTTTGGATTGAACAAGGGGCAAAAAATACCATTTGCAAAGACCGATGTTCCTATCGCCCTGTCCGTATTGAAAATATTTTGTGCAATGACAATGGAACGCCTGAAATTGCGGAAGATGACTCTATATCTTTCACAATTGATCCTCAGGGAAAGAATTTAGGCGAAAAATACATTCTCACAGGACCTGGGGTAAATTTAACCGTTGAGTATGGTAGTCCCTTGAACTTCTCCTTCCCTGTAGGAGACCACATTACCCTCAAAATCAAAGATATAGATGATGAATTGTGTAACTTCATCATGGAGATTCCCACCAGTGCCATATGCAGAGGGCCCAGTACACCACCTGTGATTGACACAACCGATGTGGTAGCTGATACCTGTAAGCTACAAGGAGATGGCATGGAGGACATTGCTTGCTTCGACAATGGTACGCCCAGCGATAGTACTGATGACCGCATTTTATTTTCCCTAAATCCCTTTGGTTCAACCCTTGGATCAGGGTATTTAGTTACCGGAATCCAGGGAGATAGTAGTTTCTCTGCACAAGGAGACTATGGTGATACCAATGCCTTCCAAACACCTCCTGGATATGCCGGCAGAGGCGATATAACCTTAATTATCCAAGACTTGGGGGATAGTTCTTGTACTATACAAAGCATTGTACCAGACCCTGGCGCTTGTTCTACTCCCAGTGTATCCGAGGACACCTGTAAATTAGCGGATGCAGGTTTGGGGGAAATAACCTGTAATGACAATGGAACCCCAGAAGATCCCCGGGATGATTTCTTTACATTTACCCTATCTCCATCAGGAACTGATTTAGGTAGTGGTTTCGTAGCGAGTACAGATAGTCTACAATGGGAAGGGATGTATGGTCAGGTAAACACCTTTGAAACCCCTGTAGGATCGCTAGGGAAAAGAGATCTTACGCTCACAATAACCGATGATTCCTCATCGGATTGCTCTATCACCCTGACTATAACAGATCCACAGGTTTGCTCCGATACCTGTGATGTGAGTGATGTCAGCTATTCAAACACGATTCTTCCCATATTTGAAGCGAAGTGTATCTCCTGCCATAATGGGCCAGACGGCTCAGGGGGGGTTGATCTGAGCACTTACGAAAAAATTAAGGAACAAGTGGATTCAGGTTCCCTCTTGGGTAGCATCCTTGGGGATCCGGAATATGCTCTTATGCCACCTCAAGGTAAATTGCCACTCTGCGAAATCCAACAGATTGAATTGTGGATAGACAAAGGGGCCAAAGAAGATTAAGCGATAGCTTTCTAATAAGGGTTTTTTTTACGAATTTGAGAACCAATACCCAAACTACTTTTTATGCGATGGTTCTTAACCCTGGGAGGGTTTTTCATTGCCTCCCTTCTACCCTTTTTATCATTTTCTCAAGAAATAGATACCCTCGAATTTGAAATTTCTGAAGACGTAGTCCTACAAGCTACACGGCTTTCGTTGCCTCAACAACAGTCTGCCATGTCAGTCAGTGTGCTAGACGAGGCACGACTTCGGCAAGGCCAGCAACAGCTTTCCTTAAATGAATCCCTGGATTTCGTTCCAGGACTTTTCGCTCAAAATGCGAACAATTTTTCTCAGGATTTGCGGGTCTCTATTCGAGGCTTTGGGGCGCGTTCAGCTTTCGGAATTAGGGGAATTCGCGTTATGGTTGATGGATTACCGGAATCGACCCCAGATGGACAGGCTCAGGTAGATAATATCGACCTGGGCATACTCGATCGGGCGGAGGTCATCCGCGGTCCTGCCTCTAGCTTATACGGCAACGCTGCCGGAGGGGTGATCAGCCTCAGGACTTCTTCTATCCCTGATGAATTTGGGCTAGAAGCCCGCCTTTCCGCTGGTAGCAATGGTTTCCAACGCTATCAACTGAAAGTTGGTGAAACCAAATACAAAAAAGACGGAGGAGGTCCAGAGTGGGGATATGTTCTTTATGGTAGCCATACCCGTCTATCTGGCTACAGGGCCAATAGCGAGGTGGAAAATTCTTTCTTTAATGCAAAGATTTCCTACTTGGCAGATTCTAGCTCAGAGCTGACATTCCTATTCAACTATTTCAACAGCCCAGTCTCCCAAGATGCTGGAGGTTTGACCCTTGATGAGGCAACAGATATGCGCGAGCAGGCCCGAGACCGAAATGTGAGTTTCCAATCCGGGGAAACCGTCCAACAGAGCCGTGCAGGAATTACCTGGAAGAAAACGGTTGGGACTCAACACCTCTTTCAAGCAAGAACCTATGTCCTGTTTCGAGACTTCGCCAATGCGCTCCCTTTTGGAAATGGGGGAATTGTAGATCTGGATAGAACCTATACGGGGCTGGGCTTATCCTATACTTTCAATGCCGATTTAGGCGCAAACCCCTACAGGTTTCAAGTAGGCTTCGACCTTGACCAGCAAGTAGATGATCGCCTACGGTTCAACAATGAATCAGGAGAAAGGGGGGATATGACGCTTAATCAGGAAGAGAGGTTCCGAACCATCGGCGCTTATGTGATGCAAGACCTCAAAGTTAATGCTTGGCGTTTCCACATTGGTACTCGATTTGACGCGGTGAAACTTGAGGCTAATGACCGCTTTGGAGTTGATGGAAACCAATCCGGGGACCTATCTTTCAATCGCTTCAGTCCTATGGCTGGTGCATCCCTGATGCTAGGCACATCCCACTCGGTATACGCTCAAGTTTCTACGAGTTTTGAAACCCCCACGCTAAGTGAACTTTCGACAAATCCTACAGGTGAAGGAGGATTCAATGAAGAGCTAGATCCCCAACG
>JBCCTX010000017.1:0-47724 GCA_039197765.1 Bacteroidota bacterium | reverse complement strand
CCTAGTATTAACATTATTTCTCACCTTTGCCATACAACCTGGTATAGCTCAAAAAAAATTTGACAAGCTCTGGGAAGAGGTAGAAACCTACGAGCTCGAAGGTAAGTTAAAAGACGCCTCGGAAATCACCGATAAAATTCTAAAAAGAGCAGAATCCTCTGATCAACCCGCACACCTGGTCAAGGCCTTCATCTACCAATCTAAGTTTGCCTTACTACTAGAAGAGGAAGCCCAACAACAGGTTATTTCTGAAATAAGGAGACATATTGAGAAAAATGAATTTCCCACTAATGCTCTGTTACAATCCGTGTATGCAGGTTTTTTGGAACAATACCTCAATGAAAATCAGTATAGGATACGCAATAGAACGGAGACTCTAGCCAGGGAAATCTCTGATAATCATGAAACATGGGATATAAACACGCTTGTAGCGAATATTGGGGATCTCTTCCTAGCCTCCCTCTCAAACGAAAAAAGGCTCCAAGCTATACCTATCGAAAACTTTGAGATCCTGCTAACAAAAAGTGGTACTTCTTCTAAATTCAGACCTACCTTGTACGATTTTTTGGCACATCGGGCTCTTGATTTTTTTCAGATAGATCGCCCATATGTCAGTCGTCCCAAAGAGCGTTTTCTCCTCAACTCGCCTATGCTATTCGCCATGACAGATACATTCGTATCTGCTAGGTTCCCAAGCATTGATAGTGTTTTCTCCCATCACAAGGCTATTTCTCTGTATCAGAAGTTGGAGGCCTTCCATCAAAACAGCGATACGGTGGCTTATGTAGATATTCTTCTTCAGCGACTCAATTTTATGAAGGACTACGCTATCCTACCCAATAAAGATTCTCTTTATTACGAGGTGTTGAAAGCATTACAGACCGATTATGCTCAACATGAGACCTCTGCGGTTATCGCCTATGAACTTGCCAACTTTCTGTACCTAGCCTCACAAAAAAAAGGGGCAGAATTCAATAGCAAGCTACAAGCCAAAAGGGAAGGAGCTTACACCATCTGCGTGCAGGCCATCGAAAGATACCCTACTTCTGATGGAGGGCTTTTGTGTGAGATTTTGAAAAATGCCATTGACGAAAAAAAATTGGGCATTGAGACGGAACGGAATATACTTGCCGATAAACCCTTTTTGGCTAAAGTCGACTTTCAGAACGTAGATAGCTTGTTTCTTTCTCTTTATAAAATCCCCTACACCTATTTTAAAGATACCTATCACTACCTAAAAGACAGCTTGACCCATCAAGTCCTCCAGGCCCATCAGCCTATCGCCTCAAAGCTTGTTTCCCTTCCCCAACAGGCGAGATTCTATGAGTATTCCACTGAAATTGATTTACCCCCCCTCTCGAAAGGTCATTATATGCTGGTTGCATCAAGTAAAGAGAAGGTGAGTGACTTAAAGGAGATTTATACCTCAGATGAACTCCATGTAACGGATATAGCCCTACTATTTTCTCAAACGGATAAGCACCTTACGCTAAAATTTTTAAGCCGCGGACAAGGAAGTCCCATTCCCAACCTTGATGTTACAATCACCGATGAAGAAAAATTAATTTCCTCGGGACAGACAAACTCCTTGGGGGATTACCGAGTCAAACGCCACAAAAGAGAACGGAATTACTTACGGATAGTGGGAACCCTTGAAGGAGATACCCTCCTACATAGCAGTTATACCCTTTACCCCGCCGATAATAGAACGGATAAGGATGAAGAACACCAATCAAAAATGTACCTATTTACAGATAGGAGTATCTATCGGCCAGGACAAACGGTGTATTTCAAGGGCATACTGGCCGAAAAGAAAAATGGTAAACAACGGGTCGTTCCCAATACCTATGTAAGCATTACAGTGGAGGATGCAAATGTAGAAGACATAAAAATCTTTAGGCTACGAACGAATAGATACGGGTCCGTTGAGGGAGAGTTTATGATCCCTAGAAATACGATGACAGGAGAGTTTTATCTTTATATGGATGAAGATGAGGGGGATGAAGAAGGGGATTATGACCCGTATTGGGATAAGGTGGATGACATAGACTATGCAGAGGTAGAATTTTCAGTAGAGGAATACAAACGCCCTACCTTCGAAATATCTTTTGAAGATATTACAGAAAACCTACTGCTTGGAGACTCTGTATCCGTGTCGGGCAAAGCCAAAGCCTTTTTCGGTGCTAATATCTCTCAAGCAAAGCTTAGCTACCAGGTAGAACGAAATTCCCTCCCCCAAAGCCGAACTTCCTATTATGAAGGAAATAGTCAAATAATTGCCCAGGGAGAAACGGAGACCAATAAGCAGGGGGAATTTTTCATTCCCTTTCTTGCCCTTCCCGATTCTACTAGATCCAAGGTGGGCAGAACCGTCTTCTCTTATACCGTACAGGTGGAGGTAACCGATATAAACGGGGAAACCAGAACGGGAGAAAAATCACTTTACCTAGGCTATCACAGCCTGAAAGCTCAGATAGCTATCGCCCAAAAGCTTCATACCACAGAAGAAAATAGGATAAGAGTTTCTACTAAAAATTTAAATAACCAACCCATAGAAGCAGAGGTAGATCTCGTTATTTTCAAGACCAAAGAACCCGATCACACATTGAGGAAAAAACCCTGGTCTGTGGTAGAGTTGCCCTTTTTACCAAAAGAGAAGTATACAGATCTATTCCCCAATGAACCCTACGACAGCACTGACTTAAAAGAGTATTGGCTAAGAGGCGATATAGTTTTCCAAAAAAACTTCCACAACAAAGGGAATATTGACCTTCCATTAGGGGATATTTCAGACTGGGAATCGGGTGTGTATACGGTTGAAGTGAGGGCTATTAATGACAGAAAAGATACAATTCGCTCCCAAAACTCTTTTGAAGTAGTCAATCCAACCCATCTGTATCTACCCAAGGATAAGCTAGTCGATTATGAGGTGGTTAATTCCGATTTTAAGGCAGATGGCTTTATACTTCTTCAATTCAAAACGGCTGTAAAAAAGCTCCATGTCTTTATTGAAGGATATTACAGAAGTAAAGAGGTCTTCAAAGAATGGATAGTTATTGCTGATGGCAGTGAGTCGGTCAAGGTTCCCGTAAAGAATCAATACAAAGACCAACTGGTCTTTAACCTGTATGGTGCTAAGTTCAATAGCTTGTACAGTAAGCGATTTGCGGTAAATTTTCCGGAGGGTGAGAAAACACTCTCGATTGAAACCCTGAGTTTCAGAAATAAGTTGATTCCCGATTCTACAGAAAACTGGAGTTTTAGGATAACCGATTCTAAAAAGAAAAATGCTCAGGCTGAGGTATTGGCGGCCATGTATGATGCTTCTTTAGACCAATTTAGAGGACATGGTTGGAACCCCGCATATCAGATTGGATATTCTTCCTACTCAGGAGCACCTTACCTTGAGCAGCTAGGTGCATTTTCCACACAGACCTTCAATCCCTTTAACTACGTGGGAAAACGAAACATTATTCCCTTCTTGAAAAATTACCATCAACTCGACTGGTTTGGATTTCACTTTGGGGAAACGCGTTACAAAAATGAGAGATATTTAAAAACATTAAGTCGAAAGGTTCAACAACCCAGACGAATAGATGGGAATATTAGCGGTGTTGTCGCTGATCAAAACGGCTTCCCCTTACCTGGTGTAGCTATTCTCATTAATGAAACAACTATCGGTACCTATTCTGACTTTAATGGTTTTTACTCGATACAAGCGCCATTGGGTTCGGAGTTAGTTTTTAATTTTATCGGGAAAAAGAGTGAACAGATCGCTGTAAAAAAATCAGGAACTACCAATCTCGTAATGACGGATGCTGAACTCAGGTTAGATGAAGTGATCATATCAGGTCTGGGGGCAGTCAGGAAGAAATCATTGACAGGGACAGTCGCCTATACCCATGCAAGTAGTGTGCGAGCAGATATTGAAAGAGCCTTACAGGGTAGAATGGCGGGGGTAACAATCACTCAGATGGCAGGTCCTCTCCAATCGCCTTCCCGGATTACTATTCGAGGAATGGCTTCTATTGCTGAAAAGACACCCACCTTATTTGTCATTGATGGGGTATTAATGGAATTCCAGGAGGGGAAGCCCTTTGAAGCTACTATGCTACCCCAGGAAGTTGCTGAGATTCAGGTGTTGAAAAATAGTGCTGCAACGGCTCTCTATGGGTCGAGAGCCGCGAATGGAGTAGTAATTATTACAACCCAAAAAGGACTAGAAGAAGCTTTACAAGTAGTTCCCCGATCTAATTTGAAGGAAACCGCATTTTTCTTTCCCAACCTTACAACGGATAGCCAAGGCTATGTAAACTTCAATTTTTCCTCTCCTCAAGCCTTGACTAAATGGAAGTTCATGCTCTTGGCCCATAGCAAAAAATGGGAACTCGGCGGTCTTGAAAAGATGCTCATTACCCAAAAGGATTTAAGCGTTGTTCCTAACAGCCCACGATTTCTTCGAGAGAAAGATTCCCTGATATTTTCGGCCAAGCTAAGTAACCTGACGGATCGTCCCCTTTCGGGAACCTCTGTACTCCAGCTTTTTAACGGTGTTACTGGTCAACCTAATGAACAGCAGATTTTGGGATCAACAGCATCGATAAGCTTTGAGCTAGCAGCTAAAGCGAATAAGGAGCTTTCCTGGCACCTAAGCATTCCAGAAGGAATACAAGCCATAGAGTATAAGGTCCTTGCCAAGGCAGGACAGCAAAGTGATGGAGAAGCCAACATTCTCCCTGTACTACCCAATAGAATGTTGGTAACAGAAGCTCAACCCATCTGGGTTTCACCGGGCAAGAACGCGAAGATTGAGCTCAGAAAGCTTCATTCACACAACTCCTCCACCCTTAAAAGCCATACATTCACTCTGGAATATACCTCCAATCCAGCTTGGTTGGCTATAAAGTCCTTATCCTATTTGATGGAATTTCCCCATGAATGCGCGGAGCAAACCTTTTCTCGTTTTTATGCGAATGCACTCGCTGAATTCATCGCAAAAAACAATCCCCAAATCGAAGAAGTATTTGAATCTTGGCGAGCTAATGGTACTTCTGGGTCGCCTTTGGAGAAAAACGAAGCATTAACATCCGTCCTCCTTTCTGAAACTCCTTGGGTAAAGGATGCTCAGAATGAAGCGGAAAGCAAAGCCAATTTTGCAAAGTTGTTCAAACCAGAACAAGTACAGGACCAGCAAGTACAGCTATTAAGCAAGCTTAATGAACTACAATTGAGTTCGGGTGGCTTCCCTTGGTTTTCGGGTGGAGAGGAAAGTCAATTTATTACCCGGCATATCGTCGCAGGCTTTGGTCACTTAGAAAGATTAAATGTGCAAAATGAAAGTTTGTACAAAGTAAAGCCTTTGCTTGAAAAAGCGTTGGGGTACTTGGATAATACCTTTCTGGCAGATCATACCTACCGACTCAAAAAAGCGTCTGATACATCTTCCCTTACTCTCAGTCCCAGTATCATTCACTATTTATATACCAGAAGTTTTTACCTAGATACCTTTCCACTTCCAGATAGTCTACGAGTTGCATTTGAAACGTACGGCCTGGGGAAATCCAACACGTGGCTCACCCTATCGCCCTACAATAAAGGAATGCTTGCCCTATTTCTGAATCGGAAAGGTGATAAAAAAGCAGCTGCTAAGATATTGGAGGCACTCATCCAGCAAGCGGTTGAAAGTGAAGAAAATGGAATGTATTGGAAGGAAAATTCGTCTGGATGGTATTGGTACCAGGCTCCTATTGAATCACAAGCCTTACTGATAGAGGTATTTACAGAGTTAGGAGCCCACACCAAAATGATTGATAAGCTCACACTATGGTTACTCAAAAATAAGCGGAGTAGTCATTGGCCTACTACTAAATCCACCACGGAGGCCGTTTATGCCCTCTTGATGAATAGGACGGATTGGCTCTCCCTTACAGACAATACTGCTATCCAAGTTGGAAATGAAAAAATTCAGCCTAAAAAATTAGCACCCACCCAAAAGGAAGCTGGAACCGGATACCTAAAAATAGACTGGTCCAGGGAAGAAATTACTCCCGAAATGGCTACGGTCCAGATTTCCAACAAAAGTAAGGTTGCAGGTATGGGAGCTGTTTATTGGCAGTACTTTGAGGAAATTGAAAGCATTACCCCTCCTGAGAAATCCCCTCTTCACATAAAAAAGGAGCTCTTTATCAAGAAAAGGGGAGAATCCGGAGAAACCCTAGTTCCTCTACATTCAAGTACTGTGTCCTTGGGAGACCTCATAACTGTACGAATGGAGATCACCTCCTCTGATAATTTAGAGTTCGTACATCTCAAAGACATGCGGGCTTCAGGCTTTGAGCCCATAGATGTCCTATCTGAATACAAATGGCAGGATGGATTGGGGTATTATCAATCTACGAGAGACGTCGCCACTCATTTTTTCTTTGACCGCTTACCTCAGGGAACTTATGTGTTTGAATATGATGTAAGGGCAAACAACTGCGGTGATTTTTCCAATGGGATTACAACCCTACAAAGTATGTATGCACCTGAATTTGCAGCACATTCGAAAGGAGAAAGACTACGAATACAACAGCATAAATAGGATAATATAGCTTACTTCAAAACATCTTGGATGCTTTCATCTTTGTCAAATACAGATTTGGCAAAGGGGCATAAGGGAATAATCTTAATTTCTTCTTTTCGCGCCTTTTCAACCAAGGCCATTAATAAATTTTTCCCAAGCCCTTTCCCCCGATGCGAATCATCTATCTCAGTATGGTCTATGATCATTAAATGAGTGCCTGCAACAGAGTAGGTCATTTCTGCAATTCTTTTGGCATTTTCTTCTATATAAGCTGCACCTTTACTTTGATTTTGTTCGATTTTTATTTCCATAGGTCTTTGCCTTTTCAATTTCTGTTAAGGTATTAACGAAAAAAAGCACTTACAACTTTCGTCATAAGTGCTTTACTTTCTCAGTGTCGAGGTGGCAGGATTCGAACCTGCGACCCCCTGCTCCCAAAGCAGGTGCGCTAACCGGGCTGCGCTACACCTCGATTCCCAGTTTTTTGAGTCAAAAAAAGGCGAAAATCGCCTTTCATATCCAGCGGTGAGGGAGGGATTCGAACCCTCGGTACCCGGTTAGAGTACGGCAGTTTAGCAAACTACTGGTTTAAGCCACTCACCCACCTCACCAAAATGTCTGGCAAAGATAGCAACTTTGTTCGATTTCCCTAAATGGAATTGAAAATTATTTGAGGAATGAGAAAAGTCACTCCCTCCAAAAACCTTCAACAGCGGAAAAAGCGTATTCACCGCTTAGCTTTAAAAAATCACTATCTCATAAAGCAATTTTCTCTGTATTCTAAATCCTTTACCCAGAATTCAACCCTCATTTTCTATGCTTATCCTTATAATGGGACTTCCCGGAACCGGAAAAACAACCCTGGCAAAAGAATTGGCCCAAAAGATTGGAGCTGTTCACCTCAATACAGATCGCATTCGTACAGAATTGGGAATGAGAGGGAAATATTCTGCAAAACACAAAGCCCGAATTTATGAGGAAATGAAACGGCAAATGGTCAATTACTTAGAAGCTGGGGAGACTGTAATTGTCGATGGTACTTTCTCACGAGCAGACCTGCGAAGAGAATTTCTACAAGAGGCACAGATCCTAGGTATGCCTTGGCATGTGTTTTTCCTGGAAGCTAGTGAAGACTTGATAAAAAAGCGAGTCAGTGAAAAAAGAACCTTTAGTGAAGCGGATTTCACCGTGTATAAACGTGTAAAAGAATCCTACGATCTCATTACTATCCCTCATTCCAAACTGTTTTCTGGGGCAGAAAGCTCTATCCAATTGGTCAAAACGGCATTAACTATCCTATCCGATGAAGAACAATATGATCTCTTATCTCTTGAAGCATAGGGCCTTTCCCGATACTGCAGCAAGACCCCAACTTATAGAAACCCATATCTCTTGGGTAATCCTAACAGATCGCTATGTCTTCAAAATCAAAAAACCCGTTCGGTATGAATTTTTGGATTTTACCCAATTAGATCAACGGAAGTATTTCTGTGAAGAGGAAGTGCGACTAAACTCCCGCTTTTCTAAAGGCATCTATTTGGGCGTACTACCTATTCGAAATATAAATTCAGGGTGGGAACTTGGTGGAAAACAAGGGAAAATCGTGGAGTATGCGGTTTGCATGAAACGCCTCAAAGGGCAATATCATATGCCCCATATGCTCAAGCAAAATCGGGTAAACCCTCAACATATGGAGGATCTAGCATCTCAGCTAGTAGAGTTCCACCGATATGCCCGAATTGTCCCCAATCAGGATACCAAAACCCATTTAAAGTCAGATTTTGCCGGTTTACTTTCCTTTATCTCTTCCTTCGATCGAACAGAACAAGACATTATAAAAAAGGCAAGCCTTTCTCTGGACAGTTTTATAGCTAAACACCCTTCTCTTTTTCATTGGCGGGTAAAACAAGGATGGATACGAGACTGCCATGGAGACCTACATGCGGGAAATATTTTCCTCCAACATCCACCAATTGTATTTGATTGCATTGAGTTCAATACAGATTTTCGCGAAATTGACATCTTGAATGATCTGGCCTTTCTATGTATGGAATTAGACTTTGCCGGAAAAAATGACCTCGCCGGTGTATTTATCCAAGCCTACCTGACCCACTTTCCAGTAATGCATTCACCCCAAGAAGAAGAGCTTTTCCTTTACTACAAAATGTATCGCGCCAATGTCCGTGCAAAAGTTCACCTCTTGAATTATCTAGAGGAGAAAGAAAATGGACATGGCCAATATGCTTTCTTAAAGGCCCAAAAATATATCGCCCTTATGGATACCTACCTTGAAGAATTAGCCCGGAAGTCGCATATTTGTGTATGATTAGGTTTGCCTATCCCGGATACCTCTTTGCTGTGATTCTTATTCCCCTAGGTTTGGGATGTATTTGGCTCATACATAAAAAGAGCCTAGGATTAATTGCCAATACGTTTCTGTCCTTACCAACCCCTTTTGGGAAAATTTCCTGGCTCAAACTTACTCTACGCTCAACTGCCCTCATTCTATTATTCCTTGCACTTTTGGGGCCCTATCGCATACATTCTTCTAACAGCCAAAATTTACTAGGGAGAGAAATCTATTTCCTCCTAGATATATCTGCCAGCATGAATGCTCAAGACTTATCTCCCTCTCGTCTATACAAGGCCAAGCGAATGATCCGTCAACTCGTCCGTAAACTACAGGGGGATAAAATAGGGCTCATTGTTTTCTCCGATGATGCCTTTCTTCAATGTCCTCTCACACGGGATTATGAGCTTTTTGAAACCTTATTGGGATTTGCAGAACCCCAACAGTTTTCCCGTTCTGGAACCCAGTACAGACCTGCCCTATCCATGGCCTTAGATCACCTCAATTACCAGAATAGCTCAGAAAAAGAGAGAAACCAGGCTGTAATTCTCCTATCAGATGGGGAAGACTATGGAAATGCCTATCCCTCCATCTTAGATCGATATAAGAAAAATCGGATTAAGTTGTTCGCCATAGGCCTGGGGACCCGTCGGGGATCTCGCATACCGCAAAAAGGTTCTCAGGGATTCATAGAAGATCCCCAGGGACTTCCCGTGATTAGCTCTCTAAAAGATAGTACCTTGAAAGCCATTGCGAGGAATGCCCGGACTAAATTTCTGGATGTATCCCATATCCAAGTATCCATCGATCCTATTTTTGAACAAATAGAATCGACTCTTGTAGCCCCGCTTGATAAAAAGCGAATCCATGCTGAGAGCTCTTTGGTTACACCCCTCCTCTTAATCACATGGATGATTTTGATGCTTAATGCCTTTTTGTTACCACGGTCCGCTTCTAGTAATTCTCCGATTGCCTAATCATGCGTCTGTACATATACTTATTGCTTTCCACACTCTTTCTCCAGTCTAGGTCCAGCCTGTATCAAGTAGCAGAAACCGCCTTCAGAAGTGGAGATATGAGCGCAAGTGAACAGTATATGCGATCAGCTCTGGCGAAGTTACCCCATCAACAAGGAAAAATTTACTTCAACCTTGGCCAAATTTTTCTACAGAGCCAGCAATGGGATAGTGCTCAGCTCTATTTTGAAAAATCCCTTCATCTACTGCCAGAGACCTGGGCTGCTGAAGCACGAAACAACTTGGGGTATATAGGTATTCAGCAGGGAAAACTCCCAGAAGCTCTTAAGCAATTTCGCCATGCATTGAGAAAGCATCCAGCGAATTCCAAGGCAAGATTTAACTATGAGTTGGCTTACAGAAAACTACAAATCCAGCTCCCTACAGGTGATGTTCCAAACCGACAATATAAGGGTAATACTCAGGCTCCCGCTCGATTTCGAAAGCCCGTAAAAGGGGAGCGTGCAGACCTAGTCTATCTTCAGGATTCCTTAAATTGGGAGCAACTCCCACATATTCTCAAAATTCTGCAAGAAAAAGAGTTTACGTACTTACAGCAGTTAAAACGCATTCCTAGAAATTACTCCCTATCTACTGATAAACCTAATTGGTAAGTCGGAGAGTAGGTTTTGTATTTACACACTCAGTTTGATAACTTCAAGTAGGTTACCTATGAATAGGTATCTGAAAGAACTACCTACTACCATGAGATTTCAACTGATTGTATGTTTTGTCGTGTTCAGCTTTTTTATCGCCTGCGCCCCTACCCCTTCAGAGCAACACCTTATGGGAGCGGGAGGAAATTGGAGCCACTATTTAGGAGACAAAGGAAGTTCGCAGTATTCCCATTTAACCCAAATTAGCCAAGAAAATGTGAACCAACTGGAAACTGCCTGGACGTATACCCTTGAAGGGGCTGATCCTCAAGGGAGAAGTCAGATTCAGTGCAACCCCTTGGTTATTAATGGGGTGCTATATGGGAGCAGTGCTCAGTTACACTTTTTCGCGCTGGATGCAAGCACGGGTAAAGAAATTTGGCGTTTTGACCCCTTCAAGGGGGAGAAATCAGTGGGTGGGCTAGGAGTAAACCGAGGACTGATGTTTTGGGAATCTGGAGAAGATAAGAGAATCCTATGCACTGCAGGGGCATTCCTGTATGCCTTGAACGCAGGAAACGGAGAACTTATCTCAACATTTGGAGAGGGGGGAAAAGTAAGTCTACACGAGGGACTGGGAGCAGAGGCTCAAGACCTTGTGGTTCTTTCCAATACGCCAGGAGTCATCTATAGGGATTTTCTCATTATGGGTATGCGTGTAAGTGAAGGACTACCTGCTGCTCCAGGCCACATTCGGGCCTTCAATGTTCGAACAGGAACCCTTGAATGGATCTTTCATACCATTCCCAAACCTGGGGAGTTTGGCTATGATACCTGGCCTGAGGAGGCACATACCTATATTGGGGGAGCGAATTCCTGGGCAGGAATGAGCTTGGATGAGGAACGTGGAATCGTATATGTTCCAACAGGATCTGCAGCTTCAGATTTCTATGGCGGAAACCGCAAAGGAGAAAACCTATTTGCTAATTGTCTCATCGCATTGGATGCAGAAACTGGGGAGAGAAAATGGCATTACCAAACCGTACACCACGACATTTGGGATCGAGATCTTCCAGCCCCTCCCAACCTATTGACCATAACGCACAAGGGAAAAAAGATCGACGCAGTTGCACAGATTACGAAATCGGGCTTTGTATTTCTATTTGACCGAGTAACGGGAGAGCCCCTTTTTCCTATCGAAGAGAGACCTGTTCCCAATTCCCTACTGAAAGGGGAAAGTGCATGGGCAACACAGCCTATTCCGGTAAAACCACCTCCTTTTGCCCGGCAGTTTTTTACGTCAGATAGCGCATCTAATCTTTCAGAGGCAGGTTATCAAAAAATTGTGGAAACGATCGGTAAAGTGCGAACTGGAAAACAATTTATTCCTCCTAGTGAAGAAGGTACCATGATTTTCCCGGGCTTTGATGGAGGGGGAGAATGGGGAGGAGCTGCAGTAGATCCATCTACCAATTGGATGTATGTAAATGCCAATGAAATGCCATGGATTCTTACCATGTTCGAACTGCTCCCTGAGGAATCAGATAATCCCGTTTTATCAGGAAGAAATACGTATGTAAAATACTGTGCGAGTTGCCATGGTACAGATCGCAAGGGAGGTTCCTATATGGGTGAAATTCCTAGTCTGGTAGAAGTAAAAACCCGGCTTTCTTCCGAGCAAATCGTTCAAACCATCCAAAAAGGAAAAGGTGTAATGCCCGCTTTTAGCTGGATGGAAGAAGAGCAGGTTGAGAATATCAGCCAGTTTCTTTTTGCTTCCCAAAAAGAGCTTATCGAATTACCCAAACAAAGTTCCGCTGGAGAAATCGGAAGAGATGTTATCTATGGACATACAGGATATAATCGATTCAAAGATGATGAAGGGTATCCTGCGATCAAGCCTCCATGGGGTACACTCAATGCGATTGATCTGGACAAGGGGGAACTTGTGTGGAAAATCCCATTAGGAGAATTCCCAGAACTTACCGAAAGGGGCATATCTCCAACTGGTACAGAAAACTATGGAGGTCCTGTCGTAACCGCTGGAGGGATCATTTTTATTGCCGCAACCCTAGACGAAAAGTTTAGGGCATTTGATAAAGAAAATGGAAATCTGCTCTGGGAAACGCAACTTCCAGCAGGTGGTTATGCAACACCTTCTACCTATGAAATAGATGGAAAACAATTTGTAGTAATTGCTTGTGGAGGAGGAAAAATGGGGACTCCCAGTGGAGATACCTATGTTGCGTTTGCGTTGCCGGAGTAGTCCGTAGTCCGTAGTCCGTAGTCCGTAGTCCGTAGTCCGTAGTCCGTAGTCCGTAGTCCGTAGTCCGTAGTCCGTAGTCCGTAGGGGTGTACTCTGATACTAACCTAAAGGTTATCATTTCCTGCCGACTACCGACCACCAACTACCGACTGTAATACTTTGCTACTTTTTCCCCTTAGGCTTAGTCATACCACTTAAATGCAGTTCGTTCCCCATATCTAATGCAATCTGGAGCGTTTCGTATAAGTAAGGGTCTTCGGTAAGAGATTCTATCCACTTATCCCAAGTTTCGACCAGATTAGAATCAGCGGCAATAACAGGTGCATCCACCGCTGTCATGGAAATATCGAATCCTTCAATGGGATCATAAATAGATCTATATTTCTTGGAATTCTCTGTAATCTCTTCTTGGAGATTACGGTAGTCTTCCAATATCAACGGATACTTAGTCTTTTCACGTTGCTCTTTGAGGTACAATGCATTTTCCTTGATAAGGGAAAAGGTTTCGTTTTGCCCTACCCTAGCTGCACTAAGGGAACGTAGATGATCCTCATCTACCAAAGTCTCTTTCCAATCCCTGTGGGCTACTGGCTCTATCTCATCCCAAGCGATAGAGTATTTTTCTTCTTTTTCTCCAATAGGGATGAATTCTCTTCTAGAAGGAAGAACTACATCTGGAACTACTCCCTTCAATTGAGTGGCTCCTCCATCAATACGATAAAATTTCTGAATGGTGACTTTCAAGCCTCCAAGGTTGGGGCCTTGAGGTTCGTAGCGGCTTAAATTTTGAATTCGCTGAACCGTACCCTTTCCAAAAGAAGAAGCGCTGCTTCCAACAATAATTCCTCTGTCGTAATCCTGGATTGCAGCTGCAAGGATCTCAGATGCAGAAGCACTCAGTTCATTTACCATGACAATTAAGGGACCATCATACTGTAATCCAGGATCTTTATCCTCCATTACAGTTGGCGGATGGATACGAGACTTTACTTGGACAACTGGACCTTTTTCTATGAACAGACCGGTCATGTCTATTACCTCTGTTAGTGATCCCCCTCCATTGTCCCTTAAATCTAGAATAATGCTCTCAACACTCTCTGATTTAAGTTTCTTAATTTCTTTGGCGACATCCCGTGAACACCTTCTCCCATTTTTGGGATCATCAAAATCTGTATAGAATTGAGGTAAGAAAATATAGCCTACTTTCCGATCATCCCCCTCATCCTGTAGAATGACAGACTTTGCGAAAGTCTCTTCTATTTGGACCACATCTCTAATGATCGAGAGCACTCGTTCACTTCCATCACTTTTGCGCACTGTAAGCCGCACCTCTGTTCCTTTTTTACCACGGATCATCAATACTGCATCGTCTGTCCGCATCCCCACAACATCTACAGGAGATTCATCCGCTTGACCTACACGAAGTATCTTATCTCCAGCCTCAAGCTCTCCTTTTCTATAAGCGGGACCCCCAACAATAATTTCCGTAACCGTAATCAAACCATCCCGCTCAACCAATCTGGCACCGATTCCTTCAAAGGAGCCCGACATGCGAATATCAAACTCCTCCTTAGCTTTAGGGGCAAAATAAACTGTGTGAGGATCGTAAATATTGGCAATGGAATTTAGATACAACGAACGCAGGTCTGTATCATTACGCTTTTTCAAAAATTCAAAGCGGCTGTTGTAGGTCTTTTCAACTTCTGCCCTACTCTCAGCTTCCAACTCTTCAAAACTTTTCGCTTCAGCCGAATCCTCTGAATCACCACTTTTAAGGGAATCCACAGCCGTTTCCGCTAGTTTTTCTTGGGCAGTTAATTTCCTAGTAAGTCTTCTCAGCACTTCATACTTCAAGCGCTTTCTCCAATAATCCTTCAGTTCTTCCTGGTCTTTTGCAAAAGGTAGCTTATCAAAGTCAATTTCAAAGGACTCATCTTCGGAAAAATCAAAGGGTTGGGCGAGAATCTCTTTGTAGTAATTGGGAACTTCGACCATGCGTTTGAAAAATATATCTTTCGAGAGATCAAATAAATCGAAGCGCAACTGCATGATTTGGTCATCAATTTCGTCCTTGTATCCTTCCATCAATTCAACATCTGACTGCGTAAAGAATTCCTTAAATGGATCCAACTTGTCCATGTACTCATTAAATACCTTTCTGGAAAAGGAATCGTCGATTGCTTGCCTCTGGTAGTGATAACGATGCAGTTCGGTCATCAGGTATTTTAGCAAATTTTCATTTGGACCTGTAGGTTCAGGCTTAAATGTGTATGAGCTAAAACCGAAAAAAATAAGAATAAATGTTACACTGCCCAGAAATTTGCCCTTCATGTCTTTGGAGTTTTTAAATTGTAGGTAGTAGTTCTAACGAAAAACTACGATAAAGGATACTCAAACATCAAAAATAGGGGTGATCCCAAAACTGAATCCAAAAATACTTGCAATATCCTCAGATGCAGCTCCATAAGATATGGATTCTCGGAAAATTCAGCAAATTTCGATCCATACTAAAAAATAAAGAGGAGGAATTTTCTATAAATTCCTCCTCTTCTTCGTATGAATAGTTTTTATTTCAGGGTATCGACCACTGCTTTGAAAGCATCTGGATGATTCATAGCAAGATCTGCCAATACTTTGCGGTTCAACTGGATTTCTGAATCTCCGAGCTTACCCATAAATACAGAATAGCTCATGCCATGCTCACGGGAAGCTGCGTTGATTCGCTGGATCCAAAGTCTGCGAAAATCTCTCTTCTTTACCCGGCGATCCCGATAGGCATAAAGCCAGCTTTTCTCGATCTGGTTTTTGGCAACTGTCCAGACGTTTTTCTTTCTACCAAAGTAGCCTTTGGCATGCTTTAGCATCTTCTTCCTTCTTGCCCTAGATGCAACGTGATTTACAGAACGTGGCATGTATAAAAATCTTTTTGAGTAAATTAATGGTATTCCTACAACATCTTTTCTATTCGGGGGGCATCACCTTTGTATACTTCTACCATCTTTCCAAGACGCCCCTTGCGCTTCTTAGACTTTTTGGTCAAGATGTGATTTTTAAAAGCTTGCTTTCGCATTATCTTCCCAGTAGCAGTTTTTTTGAAACGCTTACGGGCCCCTGAATTCGATTTCACTTTTGGCATAATCTGCGCGTTTTACAACATTTGGATGGCAAAAGTAGTGAATATTTTTAGATTACGAAAATAAAAAAGCAACCAGGTCTTAAGACCTGGTTACGTGATTAAAGCTAAATTAACCTACCTCCTATATTTTTAATATTTTTTATCTTATTTTCAATCTTATGACTATCGTTGTGCAGTCAGGTCACATTCCTGAACTTTTTTTTTGAACTTTTTTATATCAAAGGACTCACTATGAAAAATGTACTGGTTAATTTCCTTCTGGCGGGAATAGGTTTACTGCTATTATCCCCCATACTTCATGCCCAGGAAAAACAGACCAAACCTAAGCCAGAGTTTACTGAGCAATGGGAACCTGTTCCGGCGGTTATTGACCCTGGGAATTCACAAAAGGCCCCTTCAGATGCCATTGTTCTATTTGATGGAACCAACCTGGAGGCCTGGCAACATCCTTCTGGAGATGCCCCAAAGTGGTCTGTAGAAGATGGGGCCTTCACAGTGGAGAGAGGAACAGGGATGATACGTACCAAACAAGGATTTGGAGATATCCAATTGCACCTAGAGTGGCGCGCTCCTTCAGAAGTAGTTGGAAAAAGCCAAGGTAGGGGGAATAGTGGGGTATTTTTGATGGGCATGTATGAGGTGCAAGTCCTGGATAACTATGACAATATTACCTATCCCAACGGACAAGCAGCAAGTATATACAAACAACACATCCCACTGGTAAATGCTTGTAGGCCCCCAGGAGAATGGCAAACCTATGATATCATATTTACTGCACCTGTATTTGGAGAAGGAGGGGCAATGAAACACCCTGCCTATGTAACGGTTATTCACAATGGGGTTCTTGTTCAAAACCATGTAGCACTTTTGGGGCCAACCGAATATATTGGTATTCCAAGATACAAAGAACATGAGGGAAAGCTACCTATTACCTTACAGGATCACGGAAACCCCGTAAGCTTCCGAAATATTTGGGTAAGAGAGTTGTAAAACCGTTCAAAGAAACAAACGTCAATGGAAGGGAGGGATTAAGCGTATTTAGCTTAATTCCTCTAATGCTTCCTCCCCTCTCCTATAACTTCATTTCCTACCTAAATTTCTTTCAACCCCCTTCGCCTTAGTAAAGAGCCATACTGAACTTAGGTCTGTGTTTCTTAGTCAAGGCATGGGATTCCCCTAAGGTATGAAAAATGGCAATTGACACCCTCCTGGCCAACTCATTGCCATAAGATTTATCCCGCATCATGGAATTAACTAGATGGGTAAGCATTTGATCATAATCTCTAGCCTGGTAGGCTGCTTTGGCCTTATCAAAATAGGCAGATATTTCTGTAAATTCCTCCGAAGAGAATCGAAAAAACTCAACCAAATTTCGTACGTCTTCTGCCTGATCATACAACTTGTGCCCTATTTTAATATCTTCAATTAAGCCCTCCGACTTGTCGGGATCCCTAGAGACCTGCTCCCTGGCTAACCATAGCCTCGCCTCTTCAATATCTGGATTTTTCTCAACAAATTCCTCCAGCTCCGCCAAGGCCTGAACGCCCATACCTGCCTGAATCTTTGCCTGAATGGAGGATAATCGCTCCTTTCGGGGGTCTGGTAAGCGATCTACCAACCACTGATTAATCTGGTATTTGGGTAAAGCGCCTGCAAATTGATCTTTGGGTTTACCCACTAGAAACAACATCACAGTCGGGATACTCATTATATTATATTTACCCGCTACCTCCTTACTCTCATCCACATTGATTTTGACAAGCTCCCATCTTCCATCAGCTTCCTCGGCTAGTTCTTCAATTACTGGTCCTAAAACCCTACAGGGACCACACCAGGGTGCCCAAAAATCCACTAACACGGGAACCGTATGACTTCGGTCAAGCACGTTTTGGGTAAATTCCTGAAGTTCCATATCGCAAATATTTGAAAATCTGATTCAGCAATATTAATATCTCATATTTCTATTTGAGCGTTGAACCATACTATTCAAGCGCTCTGAGTAGTGTACCGCCTCTTGTAATTCTTCTAGCGGAATATGAACCCTATATCGCCAGTAATGCTGTGGATTACCGGGATCATTGATCTGCTCGGAGGTAGGGCATGGATGCCTCAATTGCTCATCCAGTGCTAGAAGATCTTGTAAGGGAAAAATAGCCCACATACTAGGGGAGTCCAAATGTTGGGCCAAAATGATTTCAACAAGCCAAGGCTCACAGGTTTGGGGGGCTTCCCCAGGAAGATTTAGTACCTGGTTGAAGTATCTTTGGGTCCGTCCTGGATCTTCTTCCCACCAAGCACGCAGGGGGGAAATATCATGACTAGAACTGCTAAATACCGATAAATAGGGATTATGGGAGCCGGAAATAAATTCAAACCCATTATTTTCTTTAGGCATCCGCTGGATTTCTAATCCTAAAATTCCTAATTCGTCTAATACCTCTGGCACACAGGCTGGCACCATTCCCAAATCCTCTGCACACACCAACATATCCGTTGCCTCTAAAATAGCAGGTAATTTTGTCATCCCTTGGTCACGCCAGAAATTTTCATTCCGACTGAAAAAGTAGTCATTGTACAATTCCGTTAAACGGTCTTGTACCCAAGGGTCTAATTCCTGAAAGGATTGGGTGTGTCCAATCATAAATCTGGGATGGTAGGCATCTTCCGTACGAGTAGGATCTTGGACGAATAATACCTCTCCCATCAAGGAAAATAAAGCCTCCTTGACCATCTCTTTATCAGATTGGCTAAGTTGCTCTTCCACATCCAGCCGAGCGGTGATGGATCTTTGTGAATCCAGCTCGGAACGAAAGCGATAATATCCGGGTGCATCCTGAATCAGGAAGGTATCTTCCACCCACTTGCGCAGATGAGTTGAAATCCGCTGGTCCAATACATGCCCACGGAGATAAGGTAAGGTAAACCGATCCTTTTCAAACGGTATGCTGCGCTGCCAAATTTCCTGCTGGGACATCGGAAGAGAGGGATTAAAGCGTCCCAATGTCCCTGAAATCATAGAATAAGGGATTTCCCATATTCTAAAAAATCCCAGCACGTGATCTATGCGATAGGCATCAAAATACGAAGCCATCTTCTGAAGCCGCTCCCTCCACCACTTGTATCCATCAATAGCCATGATCTCCCAACGATAGGTAGGGAAGCCCCAATTTTGTCCATGGGCGGAAAAGAAATCAGGAGGTGCACCCGCCTGCCCATCCATATTGAATAAATGGGGATCTGTCCATGCGTCTACACTATACCTATAAATTCCAATGGGGATATCTCCTTTGAGCACAATCCCTTCCTCACGAGCGTATTCCGCTACTGAAAGAAGTTGTATGTGTAAATGGTATTGGATAAAAATATACAATCCTATCCCATCAAAGTCCTCGTTTTGTTCATTAAAAAAATGATCCAAGGTATCTTGCTGATATACACTATGCGCTGGCCACTGGGTAAAATCAGCTGATTTGTATCGATCCCTCAGGTGACAAAATAGCGCGTAGGGCTTTATCCAAGAAGCATTTTCTCTTAGAAAATCCAAAAACTTCGTGTCTGCCCAAATCTGTCGTTTATGTGTGGAATATAAGGTTCGAAAATACGAGAATTTCGTCTCGGCAACCTTATCCAAATCAACTGTATTATGGGCATTTAATGCAGCCTTTGCAGTCATATAAGCCCCTTCAAGTGCTGCTCCATAATATGCCGCTATTTTGGATAAATTAGCATAAAGGGGATGTAGCGCAAAAACAGAAATTGCCGAATAGGGGTAGGAATCTTTCCACGTAAAGGTAGCCAGGGTATCATTAATCGGTAAAATCTGAATCAGGCGCAAGCCAGAGGCTACAGCCCAATCCACCAAAAGACGTAGGTCTTCAAACTCACCTATTCCCAACCCCTGATGGGTGCGCAAAGAAAAAACGGGAAGGGCTACACCTGCACCTCTCCATTTTGAACTGTAATTAAACACAGAATCCCCTATCTTAAAGGTCTCGGCATCAGAATTTAGGAGGGTGGAGGGAAGAAAACGATTCTCCCCAGCTTCCCATTCAGCAATTTTCCCTGTTGAAGAATCGACAAGGACATATTTGTAGGCTACCTTTTCCGAAGGATCCATTTGAATCTCTACGGACCAATCGAATCTGCCGGCCTTTTGTAACGGGATAAGTTTATCTGTATTCCATTCCCCAAGCGACTGAACATTCCCCAATACACCCACATACATATAGGAATCTAATCTAGGCGTTTGTATGTGGAACTGGAGATATTTTTTCTCCCTTATTCCCTTGGAAGGGTTTGAGGGAATTTCTGTATCTAAATGGCCCTTTTCTTTTCGAGTAAATGCACTGGAAAACCAAGCTTTCTCCTCTGGTCTAGGGCTAAACCAATAATCATGGCAAAGTATTTTCTCCCCATTATGCTGATCCCAGGATAGGATTCTTCCATTGCCCCATTCCTTTACAATAGTCCCATCTGCCCTTTTAAGCAGGTAAAAGTAGGTCAGTTTGGTGGATGCTTCTGGAAACACCATTTCCCCTTCCCAGACTGATGATCCGGTATAGGTCAAGGGAAAAGCAGCTTCATATTTTCCTCCGCCAAGCAAAGAATGGTCGCCTGAGACCCAAATTTCTTCTCCCCAATTGGTTTGATAAGGGATTGAAAAGACACACTTCATACTTCCTAGGTTTCTCGCAAAGTTAGGAGAATTAATATTGAAAAGCAGAAAATATGGATTCAATCCTCAAAGATTCTGGCTGGTCAGAAAAAAACCCTTCCCGTAAAATGGGAAGGGTTATAAGGTAGTTGGGTTAGTTGATTTATCAGGCAAATGAATGGCTGCCTTCCTCAATAATAAATTGAGCTATTTCTCTTCTTAACGCCTTGGTGTTTAGAAGGGTTGCCTTGGTAAATCTTTTTAATCCCATTAATACTATTTTTTGTTCATCTTCCTTCACAAAACTTGCGATGGCCTCTTTACCAGAAAGAAATATTTTGTCCACTGACTGGCTCAGGTACAATTTTGCCATCTTCACCTGCGTAGCACAAGCTTCCTCTCCTATTCTTGCAACAAGCTTCTCCGTTCTTAGCAGGGTAGACTCAGCAACATATACTTCGATGACCATATCGGCGATATTCATCAAAATTTCTTGTTCGTCCTTAAATCCCATTCCCAGATCTTGAGTCGCTTTCCCTGCAACTAGTAGAATGGCTTTCTTTAATCGGCCAAGGAGTTCCTTCTCAGAGCCAAATATTCCCTCTGGTAGAGGGGATTTTTTAGGCATCGAAAGCAGTTCATCTGCAACAGCCATTGCAGGTCCCATCAAATCTATTTCTCCCTTCATAGCTCTACGTAGAATCATCCCTACTAGTAACATCCGATTGATCTCATTTGTACCCTCATAAATACGGGTAATACGCGCATCTCTATAGGCCCGCTCCATTGGTGCGTCAGCTGAAAAGCCCATTCCGCCGTATACTTGTAGGCCTTCGTCCACTACATAGTCCAACATTTCAGAAGCATGCACCTTGAGAATGGCACATTCTATTGCAAACTGCTCAACTCCCTTTAAAAGCGCTTCTTCCTTACTTAACCCTCCTTGAGCCAGCTCAACTATCTTATCTTCTATATTTTGGCCTGCGCGATAACAAGCAGATTCAGAGGCATAAATTTTCGTAGCCATCTCAGCTAGCTTATGCTGTATGGCTCCAAAGCTTGCAATGGGCGTCTTAAACTGCTTGCGTTCCTTGGCATAGCGAATTGCATGATTTGCAACAGCTTTCCCCCCTCCAACGGCTCCAGCGCCTAGCTTAATGCGCCCTATATTTAAAATATTTACCGCAATCTTAAATCCATTTTGACGATCAGAAAGCATATTTTCAATAGGTACAGGCGTATTATCGAAAAATACCTGACGGGTTGAAGATCCTTTTATACCCAATTTCTTTTCTTCATCTCCTAGGGTAATCCCACCAAAATCCTTTTCGACTATAAAAGCCGTGAGATTTTGGTCATCGTCAATCTTTGCAAATACAATCATTATATCTGCAAAACCACCATTGGAAATCCACATTTTCTGACCCGTGATGAGGTAATGGGTTCCCGCTTCATTTAACACGGCTTTGGTCTTACCAGAATTGGCATCGGATCCTGCATCTGGTTCAGTTAAACAATAACAAGCCTTCCACTCTCCTGTTCCTAACTTGGGTAAGTACTTGGCCTTCTGCGCTTCATTCCCATAATATTGGATAGGCAGGGTCCCAATTCCCGTGTGGGCGCCAAATGCTGTTGAGAAGGAACCTGCAGGACCCAGGGCATCTGTTACAAGCATAGAAGTATTGAAACTCATACCCAATCCTCCATATTCCTCCGGAATGCTAATCCCCAATAATCCCAAATCACCCGCTTTCTCCAGTAAATGTGCCATAAAGCCTGGCTCTAAAGACTCCATGCGATCAAGGTTGCTATTTACCTCAGATTCCAGAAAGTCTGAGCACGCCTGGGCCATCATTCGCTGTTCTTCATTGAACTCCTCCGGAATAAAAACAGATTGAGCAGCTGTTTCTTTAATCAAAAACTCCCCTCCTTTTAAGGCTTTTCGATCAATTGTTACTTCCATTCCTCTTGTTAATTAGTTGTTTTAATTTATGGCTAAATAATAAATGACTGTTGTATATTGTGCATGCATTGTTTTAGTAAATATACAAAAAAAAGCTATGCATGCATAGCTTTTCCCTCGAAAGGCCTGATGTTTGTTTCGTTTAGAAGTCTAATCCCCCATTGGCTATCGAGAAACCCTTAGGAGAGTTGGGAAATGATTTCTTCTGTCATTTCCATATTGTGGAAGATATTTTGAACATCGTCATCATCTTCCAAAATATCAATCAATTTCATAACGCCTTTGGCTCGATCGAGGTCCAGCTCGATAGTGGTATCCGGGATTCTCTCTAAAGTGGAGCTTTCTGCTTCTATATTCAATTCTTCTAATTTCCCATTTACTGCCCCAAAATCCTCAAATGCACATGTAATGATAAATGTATCGTCGGCAGACTCTAAATCTTCTAGTCCCACATCCAAGAGTTCCATGGTAAGGTCTTCTTCGTCCAGCCCTTCGGACTTAACTACAAAGACCCCCATTCGTTGGAACATATAATCAACCGAACCACTTTTGCCCAAACTTCCATTGTACTTATTGAAGTAGCTTCTGACGTTCGCAACTGTCCTATTGTTATTGTCAGTAAGACATTCTACGAATACCGCCACGCCGTTGGGTGCATAGCCTTCCAGGGTTACTTCCTCGTAACTTGTCCCATCATCCCCAGAGCCTTTATTTACTGCTTTTGTGATGTTATCCTTTGGGACGTTTGCTTTCTTGGCATTTTGTATGGCCATGCGCAATCGAGGATTAGCCGCAGGATCGGGGCCTCCTTCTTTGGTTGCGACTGCTATTTCTTTCACCAAGCGGGTAAAAATTTTTGCTCTTTTCTTATCCTGGGCTCCTTTACGATGCTTAATATTTGCCCATTTACTATGACCTGCCATAAATTACGTTTTGAACTCGTTTGCCCACAAAATAACTAAAATCTCTGTCAACTTACTCGTAGCTCTTGCTCACGCCCTAGTCTTTTCATGACTGTTTCCCTACTCAATCGATAAAAGTGTTTCCTACCTGCATTTTTATCCTGTGTAATAAGACCAATCTCCATCATGATTTTGATGTATTTCTTAGCAGTGGTACCTTTTATGTTGAGCTCTTCTTCCAAGTCCTGAGAGAAAAACCCCGACTGGGCATATTTTACTAGGAAAATGGGCATATCAAAAACAACTTCAAAAATGGTCCCTTTTTTATACAAATCGTAGAACATATACCTTATACCCATTTCCAATTGCTTATTATCCGTTTCCTGTAAATTGAGAAATAGGCCTAGGCGATTTACCTCCTTGAAAGTAATGTAACTCCTTAAATTTCTGTAAGAAAAGTTCAAGTGCTCAGCAGCTTTGGGAAGATCCCCTTTGGTAATATTAATACATTTATTCAACGTACTATTGCGTACCATATTGGGAATATCCTTGAATTCATCCCAAGAAGCATCTATAAAGCTAAGGGGGTTATTCGAATCTTCCAACGCCTTGACAAGTTGATCTCCAATTCGCTGTGAAAGTGCATCTCCCGACAAGTATGCCCCCAAATTGAGTAACTTCAGTGCATAGAGTTGGTACCGAAAGTAAACCAAAATGTGGTGATGAGACAGGGGTTCAAACCGTAAATATTCCTTGCGGAAATTTGAAATATTTGCCTCACCTATTAGGTCTAGTTGCTCTTTAAGCCCTTCTATGATTTCTATGATCTCATTGAAAAATTTGTCTAAACTCCCTACTATCCAGGACACTCCTGGCTTCTTGATCTCCACCAGCAAGGTGTCATTGGCTATTTCTAAGGACTTAACAATTAGGTAAAAGCCCCCTTCCTCGATCTTCTTCCTACCAAGCTTAAAACTATCTAAAAGAATGTCCAAAATTTTCCCACCAGCTCCGTTCTTTGATAGCATTCTCACATAATCGTGTACAGACTTCCCATATTCTATGTAATTGTTGTTTTTCTTGTTTTGAGCTAACAGTTCTTTGAAATCCTTTTCTGGTATGGATTGACTACCGTCAACTTTGCAGGCTAGAGATTCACGTCTAAAAAATGTATATAACTGAGTGTCTTTCAAAGGAGCTACTTGGTCTTGTGCGGACTGAAGATGATGGGTCATGAAGGTTAAATTCTCTTCTCTGCTTTCTTCCAACAAGGGACTCGATGCCATTTCTGCATATATTCTCCCTAAGACCAACTCCTGAAAAGCATTGACTACAGTCAAAATAATAGTCGTATCAACTTCTTTAGCCGCATCCTTGAAAGAGGTAATTGTGGCGTCAATTTCTGCCGCTGGCAGATTCTCCTGGATATGGGATGTAATGAGTAATTCGGTTCGTACCGCTTCTATTTCACAAATGGCACTTTGATAAAGAGCGGCAATACCTGGAGAACTTTCTTCTTCTATCTTCTCACCTAGGCTTGCGGCAATCTCCGCTAACTTTTGCTCTTGGCTTTCCGATGGCACTTTTCGATAGTATTCGGCCATCCATAACTGATTAATTAAGTTACTGGGGAATTGGGTCTCGCCGGAAGCCTTATATAACCAAAGACGAGATTTGTTTATTTGTTCAGGATGATCTTCCATCAAATAGGTCATCCCTAGCAAACTCGAAATTTTTGGAATGAACTCTTTACTAAGGGTATTCCATTCTATTTTATCTATGTAAGATTCAAATTTTTCGATTGGAATAAATCTAGCCAATCTGTCAAATACTACTGAAATAAAAGAGAAATATTGATCCCATTGCTCTGTGGTGTTTTGAGTTTCCTCAATATTCCGTATCGCTGTCATACGGTGTTGAACCAAACTCAGGGTACTTGAGAAGGCTTGAGCTTTTCTTCTTAGGAGATAATTCAATAGTGCAGCCTCTGAAAGAAAGAAAAAATAGTCCAGCGTTTGCTGGTTTTGAAGAGCAGTTTGCTGTAAATCTGATTCAAAGAAATCCTCTAATTTCTCAAAATTAGTAACATCGTTCTCTTTTAGCAGGTCTTTGAGAAAATTGGGAAGCGGAAATTCTTTTTGGTTTATGTGTAGGTCAGTTAATATTTTATATGAAGCTATTGTTACCATAATAATCAAGGATAAGTTTAGAGTCAGAATAAAAAGATCTGTAAACCTCAGAGTAGAAATAGTCCTTGAAAAAGGAGGCTCAATCTTACCAAATCCGTGATGATGATCACCGATTGAAAATGCGTGTCCAGAAAGAAGATATATTAATTTACTGCAATTCTAAGTCATGAAAACAGTAAGATGATCGCAATCATAAGGAAATCTCTCGAAAATAAAAAGCGTGCCTCCGATTTCTACAAAATAAAATTTTATTAATCCTAGTTTAGAATATTAAAGAATTACATAATTTTTGAAATAAAAAAAATGAAGTAAAAATGGCCATGTTAATTATCAGAAGATATGTTACTTTATACCGAAAAATAGGCGAGTTAGGTTCGCATTTTTAAATTTTTCTTCTGTGGAAAAGGAAGTAAAACATATAAATACCTATATTCGTTCTTAAGTTGTCATTTCCTATCAAATTTGATATCCTAAATAAATTTAACATGAAAAAGATCGTCGGGACCCTTCTCTTGACAGCAGTTGGAGCAGTCTTTGGAGCTGCATTTTATGCTTACTACTTCCAAAAAGCTCCTAATACCATCAAAACTGTATATTTGAGAGGAGAGACTGCCCAACCATCTTTTTCCTACCAGAGTCCCTCTCCAAGAAATCCGAGTCAATTACCCGACTTTTCCATTTCTTCTGAACTTTCACGTCCAGCGGTGGTAAGAGTAAAATCTGAAATATTAGGAGGAGACAATATATTCCACTTTTTCCGCGATCGTGAAGAAGGATCAGATGAATACCGTGGAAGGGCCTCTGGTTCGGGGGTCCTTATATCCAAAGATGGATATATCATAACAAACAACCACGTAATAGAGGATGCCGATAAGGTAGAGATTACCTTAATAGATAATCGAGAGTTTCCCGCCGAAATTGTAGGCAGAGATATTCCTACAGATTTAGCTCTCCTGAAAATCGTAGGAGAAGACTTCTCCTACCTAGAGTTTGGGAATTCAGATGAAACCCGTGTAGGAGATTGGGTATTAGCAGTTGGCAACCCCTTGAATTTGACTTCTACTGTAACTGCTGGTATTATCAGTGCTAAAGGGAGAAATCTCCGTTTACTGAGTAAAGACTCAGATTTTGCTATTGAGTCCTTCTTACAAACCGATGCCGTTGTAAATCGAGGGAATAGTGGAGGGGCGTTGGTCGATTTATCTGGAAACTTAATCGGAATCAACACTGCCATATCGTCTCATTCAGGTTTTTACGCTGGTTATTCTTTTGCAATCCCTTCTTCTATTGCAAAAAAGGTCATGGAAGACCTTCTGATGTTTGGAAAGGTAAAACGTGGCCTATTGGGAGTTGAAATTGTACCCGTTACTGCAGAAGTCGCACGTCGATATAATCTTAATGTTTTGAAAGGCGCCTATATAGATGCTGTTCGAGCCAATAGTGGCGCTGAAGATGCTGGGATAAAAGTGGGCGACGTAGTAGTAGCTGTCAACCAGTTTCCCGTGAGTAACGCCTCAGAGCTCCAGGAACAAGTAAGCAAGTTTCGCCCTGGAGATTTTGTGAATATTACAGCTTTCCGCGGGGAAGAAACCCTAGAATTTAAAGTATCTCTCAAAGCCATAGGAGAAAGCAGTGTAGAGAGTTCCAAGCGATGGGATGGAAGATAACCCAAACTCGTTCCTGAACGAATGAGGCATTCTGGCCCTAATCCATCTTTCATATCTTGGAATTGAATTCCTACCTAGTATGTATCTTAGTAACCTATTAGGACTTATCTGCCTGTAGTATTGTCCCTTTTATTTAAAAAGTAGCCATTTCATGACTGCACTCAGTGTGAACATCAACAAAGTAGCCCTGATCCGAAATGCACGGGGAGGGTCCATTCCCAACGTAGTTCAAGTCGCGAAAGATTGTGTGTCATTCGGTGCGGATGGAATTACCGTTCATCCTCGCCCTGATCAGCGCCATATTCGCTACCAAGACGTCAGGGATTTGAAAGAAGCACTATCCGTAGAGCTTAATGTAGAGGGCTATCCTTCTGAAGCTTTCCTTTCTTTAATGCAGGAAGTTCGCCCTTCCCAATGTACCTTAGTACCTGATCCACCAGACGTTCTCACTTCAGATACGGGGTGGGATACCGGAAAACACAAGCATTTTCTGCTGGCAATTATTCAGAGACTACAAGCACTTGGTATTCGAACTTCTTTGTTTGTAGATACTTCTTTTGATAGCCTGGAACATGCACGAGACATTGGTACAGATCGGATTGAACTGTACACAGGTCCTTATGCCGAGGCCTATACGGAAGGGAATACGGCATTGATTGAAGCCTATTCCAGAGCAGGAGAATATGCGACAGAGTTAGGAATGGGCGTAAATGCCGGGCATGATCTGAATCTGGATAATCTTGAGACCTTCCATTCAAATTTACCTTTTTTAGAGGAGGTTTCTATAGGACACGCATTGATCAGTGATGCCTTGTATCTGGGCTTAAAAGAAACCATTCATCAGTATCAATCCTGCCTGGGAAAAAAAATCCAAGCCTCGGCTTGAGGCTCGGAAAGGTTGTATTTAACTTTTGAATGCTCGAAAAAAAGTCCTAGGAAAAAATAGACTAGTCCTTTTTATCTATGGCATCTTCTGCTGCATCAGCTGCATCTTCAACAGCGTCGGTAGCTGAATCTACCAGATTTTCTGCAGTATCCTCTACAGCATCTGCTGCATCTGAGGCTACCTCTTTGGCCTTATCGAGTGCGCCCTCTGCGCCTTCTTTGATACTCCCTGCCAAGGAAGAGGCCTTTTCAGTAGCCGCTTCAGCCATATCTTCTGCTTTCTCTGCCGCACCCTCAGCCATATTCTTGGCCTGCGTATACGCCTCCCCAGCACCCTCTTTAAAGTCTTCTGCTAAGGCTGAAGCCTTTTCACCAGCAGCTTCCGCCATGTCTTTGGCCTTTTCATAGGCTTCACCCGCACCTTCTTTGAGGTCCCCTGCGAGTTTGGAGGCTTTTTCGGATGCTACCTCGGCCATACCACTTGCTTTCTCTGCAACACCTTCAGCCATTCCCTTAGCCTTGGATAAGGCCTCACCAGCGCCTTCCTGAAGCTCTCCGGCTAGCTTAGAAGCCTTTTCAGACGCTGCTTCAGCTAAACTCTCAGCTTGATCTGCTGCCTTTTCTGCCATATCACCGGCTTTGTCCCACAGGTCTTCTGCTTGTTCTTTCAGTTCTTCTGTAGCTTTAGAAGCCATTTCGGTTGCCTTCTCAGCGTATTCACTTGCAACTTCGGCTCCACGCTCCACCGTTTTGGAGGCTGACCCGAACATTTGTTTTAGCTTGTTAAAAAAACTCATGATATTGTTTTGAATGTGTTTGAAAAGGATAGGGTACGCAACCCACTGAAACATACTAAAAATACCTACCCATATCAAATCTTATGCATATTCAGCTACTCGCTAAAGCCGAATAAATTAGGCCCATTTAGCTGGGTATGAGGTCATCTTCTTGGCTGCCAACAAAAGTGGAACCTCATGATTAAATTTACACAGTCTGTGAATCTTTAGTAACTTGATCCAGACTAGGATGGGAGCCGTGCATATGAAAAAACTACGACACACTGAAGATTTTCTCGCTTCAACGAATCTACATAAACTCAAAAGAGCGAAAACCGCTCATCCCCTATTGCAACTCACGGGAATCGGGAAACTGGAGACGTTAGTTGGTAGCCTTACTCCCAATGAAGGGCTGGATTTTGTAAATGCATTATTTGATCAGATGGAGATCGAAATAGTTTTCGATCCCCAGGAGTTACAAAGAATTCCTAAGAAAGGTCCATTTATTACTATATCTAATCACCCCTTTGGAGCAATAGATGGGTTAATTTTACTCAAGTTACTGGCTCCTCTACGCTCAGACTACAAAATCATTGCAAGTTTTTTTCTTCAGCACCTAAAGCCCATACACTCCCACCTGATCTTTCCCCAGACTCCCAATCAAATCCCCAAAGCCCCCAAAAAGCAAGTCCTCAATAAAGAAGGCTATACGCAAGCCCTCGCGCACCTAGAGCAAGGAATGGGTCTAGGCTTGTTTCCTGCTGGGGAAGTATCAACCTTACAGCCTGGAAAAAGACAAATCACAGATCAAGGATGGGAGAGACAAACCCTAAAGCTTATCCAAAAGGCCGCTGTTCCCATTGTGCCTATCTATTTTCAAGGGAGTAACAGTGCGATCTTTCACCTCCTGGGAATGGTGAATCCCAAACTGAGTACAGCTATGCTTCCAGCAGAACTGTTTAGAAAGAAACAGAAAGCCATCCGTGTAAGGATTGGAAACCGGATTCTTTCTCGTGAGGTATCTCAGTTTAAAGACCTAGACCAGTTCGGGCGCTTCCTCAGAGCAAAGACTTATGCTCTGGGATCGGCTTTGGAAGTTAGAAAGTTTTATAAGCCTAAGAGAAGACCCAAGCTTAGGCGTGCAAAAGCTCCTCAGGCTATTATTGACCCTATCCCAAAAGAATCTATAAAAGCTGAGTTAGAATCTCTTCGATCCCATAACCTACTATTTACCCAGCAGAATTTTGAAGTTTTCAACGCTTATTCAACAGAGATTCCTCATATATTACAAGAATTGGGTAGGCTTAGGGAAATAACCTTTAGAGAAGTGGGGGAAGGTACCAATGAACCTTTGGATACGGACGAATTTGACCTCTATTACTACCACCTGTTCATTTGGGACAAAGAAGAAGAAGCTATAGTTGGCGCCTATCGCATAGGCAAAGGGGACGAGATATTGGAAAAATTCGGCAAAAAAGGATTTTACACACATAGCCTTTTCCGGATTGATGACGGCTTTCTTCCTATCCTTTCACAAGCTATCGAACTGGGTCGCTCCTTCATTTTAAAGTCCTACCAACAGAAAAGACTTCCTCTTTTTCTTCTTTGGAAAGGAATTGTATACTTCCTTAAGCAACATCCAGAATCCCGCTACATTATTGGCCCTGTGAGCATTAGTAATAGTTATACCACGGTATCTAGAAGTTTTATCGTGGCTTTTATTGAAAAATATTATTTTGACCAGGAACTCGCGGCATATATTACGCCCAGGCATGCCTTTCGGATGAAAAAAAGAGAGCCTGTTGATACACAGACCTTACTTAAGGGAGCAGGGGCAGACCTCAAGAAGATAGATAAGATCGTAAGTGATATTGAGCCCTCGCATATGCCTCTTCCTATCCTTTTGAAAAAATATATAAGCCAAAATGCACGAATCATTGGCTTCAATGTAGACCCTAAATTTAATGATGCACTTGATGGCCTCATGATTGTAGATATTATGGAGTTACCAGAAACCAGTGTGTATCACCAGGAGGATGGAAAATAGGAGGTATAGTTTTAAGCTCCCAGGTCCCCAGAAATTGAGGTAAGGATTGCGCAATAAAATTTCGGTTACCTAGAGGTAACTCCCTCTATAGGCCCTTTGACACGCTATCTATCGGCCTAACTTGACTTTTCCCTGCACTTTGTCCATACGTATCTCCTAATATAAGTCCTTCTTGGAGGCATGATTCCATGGAAAAACTGCCCCATGCTCAGGATAACTCTTTGGTTCGCCTTGGGAATTCTCTTCAAGGTTTTGGAAATCCCCTATATGGGAGGGCTAGGATTAGGAGCCACGCTATTCTTTGGGCTTTGTCTAGTTAAGGATAGATACGTTTATAGCCCCCGTATGGAATATCTAATGGGCCTCAGTATGAGCCTAGGCTTTATGGGCCTGGGATACACATGTTTAGAAGAAAAGAGGGCTGTACCGCTTGAACTTCTCTCTGAACTTTCTTGTAAGAATATACAGGTTGGAGGAACCCTCACCCAGGCTTCTCCTCCAACTGAATTTGGGCAAAGTGTTCAATTAAACGTATTCGCTATCCGTGAAGACAGCCTTTCTCGACCTATCAAAGTTAATATTCTATGTAAATTCCCTCCCAAATTCGCTTCCACATTTTTCCAAAATGACACCTTATACCTTCGGGGATATTTTACTCCCTTTCAAAGTCCTCATGCTTCTTATAAAGCCTATTTAGCTAGCCAGGGTATTACCCATGTGCTATATACAGATACGTTGGTTCGTGGGGCTAATCCTCAAGGGATTCTACATTGGGGAAAACAAGTCCAAGGGGATCTCAGTCGAAGAATTCGTTCTTACATCCCTAGGCAGAGGGAACAAGAAATTGCCCTAGCTATGTTTATCGGAGAGAAAAAAGCCCTTTCCTCAGCTACGCGTACCCCCTTTGTGATTGCTGGAGCCAGCCATATATTAGCAATCTCTGGAATGCATATCGGGATCGTTTTTCTCTTGCTGAATTCCTTTCTAGGTTTTCTACATTTTTTCCCTAGAGGAAAGCAGGTAAAGGACCTAAGCATTCTCATCCTTCTCTTATTTTACATGTTACTTACGGGCCTGAGTCCTGCCGTTGTGCGTGCAACCCTTATGTTTGGTTTAATTCTTCTTTTTCGGATCTTCTTTATCCGCTTCCATATCCTCAATGTAATTGGTACCTCAGCACTTATCCAACTCATCATTGATCCCCAACTCCTGTTAAGCCCAGGTTTCCAATTGTCCTATGCAGCGGTATCGGGGATTGTCATCCTATTTCCCTGGATAGAAAGGAACTGTTTTACGCCCTGGAAAGTGCTGAATTATTTGTACGCTTGGATAGGAATTTCGCTTTGTGCAAGCCTTGCAACTGCACCATTCGTTTGGTATCACTTTGGCTCCTTTCCTGTCTATTTTGTTCTAACCAATTTATTGACTTCGGCCCTTTCTACAGTCATCGTGTGGGTAGGCTTTTTATTGGTTTTATGCCTTTATTTTCCCTTGATAGCCAAATTCTTAGGTATTGGATCCCAATATATGTTAGGATGGCTTTTTGATATGGTATCCTGGATTTCCCAACTGCCTTATGCACAGCTAGCAGAGCTTTCGATTTCCTCAATTCCCGCCTATATTCTTTTGGGAGAATTGAGTTTGTCCCTTTTTATCTTATTCCTTCCCTATCTCTTTCGCAGAATAAAATTTCCTCTCCATTTTTCTAAGTTTGATCTTTCTTTTTCCCAGGTTCATCGATAAAATTTGTTCTCTCCCCTTGAATACCTTCTCTTAGAGAAAAACTTACACTATGAGGAATTCATTCAAAATTTTACCCAGTTGTATCCTCCTGGCTATCTTGCTAAATGCTTGCATCGTCTCTTCCATTCATCCATTGTGGACGAAGGAAAATCGGATTTTCAATAAAGCTCTAATTGGGAAGTGGTATGAGCCAGATTGCAAGGAACTCTGTACGAGTCTTTCTTTCAAACCTTCGGGAGATACCGCCTACATTATGAGACTTTTTATACCAGATGGAGACATACCCTATAAAACGCATATGGCGTTTGCAGACTCGTCTTTGGTAACACTAGTCAAATTAGGTAAAAACCTATTTCTTGATATTTTCCCAATGGACCAAGATGTATCTTCAATCCTCTATAACCACTACATTCCCGTTCACACCTTTTTAAAAGTTAAAAAAATTGGAACGGAAATCGAGTTGCAACAACTCAATGCGGAAAGGTTAGAAACCTTATTTGGGCAAAAGAGGGTTCGATTAAGCCATGAAATTTCTGATGATCACACAATCCTAACCGCTTCCACAAAGCAATTGATTCGGTTTATGGAGAAATATGCCAATGATCCCGAGGCATTTGAAGAACCCATTAATTTAGTAAGATGAATAGTCCTTCTCATCTGATCCAACGCACAAGGTGGGCTCAGCATGTTTTTTTCTGGCTAAGTTCTTATACAGTTCTTCTCTTCCACTTTTCTATCAATAAGCCACCTGGAGCAGTAGATTATGTGTATACAGCCCTCTATCATATACCCCTTATAGCAGGTATATATTTACACCTAAATTGGGGACTTCCCAATTTACTGCGCTCCAAAAAGTACCCTTTGCTTCTCATTTGGTTGGGATTAGTGTTAGGGATTATGATTATTCTTCACGAGTTTACCTTCTCCTATATATCTTCTTGGTTCTTTCCAGGTTTTTATTTGCTCTCATTTGTTGACTACGCTCATTTAAGTCTGTATTTTTCTATTTACCTGATCTTGGGAACCCTCCTTCACCTATCCAAATCCTGGTTTTTCCTTTTGGAGTCTGAGCGGAGATTAGCACAAATTCATAAAGAGAAATTTCAGACGGAACTAAAAGCCTTAAAAGGACAAATACATCCCCATTTCCTCTTTAATTCCCTTAATAACCTATATGCCCTGTCTTTGAAAAATTCAACTGAGTTACCTAATATGATCCTGAAACTATCAGATCTTTTGCGGTATATGATCTATGAAGTGGAAGATGACTACATTCCTTTGCAAAAGGAGGTAGAACACCTTCAAAGTTATATAGCTCTACAAAAAATCCGGCTCAATGAAAATCAGCAGGTAGATTTTCAAGTAAATGGGCCGATAAACGACCAAAAAATCGCTCCCCTCATTTTTATTAATTTCATTGAAAATGCTTTTAAGCATGGAATGACCACCCACGATAAGTCTAGTGAAATCGACATAAAAATTTTTACACATAATGAACAAGTGGTGTTGGAGGTTAGAAATTCCAAACCCCATGAACACGGCCCTATCAAACGGGAAGTATCAACAGGAATTGGCCTAGAAAATGTCCGGCGCAGATTGGAAATGAGATATCCAGGTACCTATGAATTACAGATACGAGAAGATGACTTCCAATTCTGGGTCCACCTCTCCCTTACACTTCAGCCTTAAACAACTTTATGTCAGCACCCATATCCTGTATGGTAATTGAAGATGAGCCTCTAGCAAGAGAAATCCTAGAGAGATTCATTGCACAAATACCCGAGCTTAAATTGGTAGGAACTTGCCAGGATGCGTTAGAGGCATTTCAGCTCCTGCTCTCTTTACAACCCGACTTGATTTTTTTGGATATTCACATGCCTGAAAGTTCGGGGATCGAACTCCTAAAGTCCCTTCCCCGCCCTCCTAAGGTAATTTTCACAACCGCTTATTCTGAATATGCTGTAGAAGGATTTGAACTTAATGCAGTCGATTACTTACTCAAACCCTTTTCCTTTGCCCGGTTTCAATTAGCAGTAGAAAAGGTAAAAAAAGGAATAAAAGGACTATCACGCCCGCCCTCTGAAGATTTTATCACACTCAAAGTTGACCGTAAATGGGTAAAAATAGACCTATCTACTCTTTTGTATATTCAATCCCATGGAGACTATGTAAAAGTGCATACATCAGATACTACCTGGGTGAGTAAAGGTACCTTAAAGGCACTTCTTCAACGTCTTCCAGAGGATCGCTTCATTCAACTCCACAAATCCTACCTATGCGCGCTAAAAGCAATACAATATATGGAAGGAAATCAAGTCAAAATCGGAGCTGATTTCCTTCCCATTGGGGCAGGTTATAAAGAAAACCTTTTGAAGGCCCTAAAACTGTAAGAGAATTCTTGTCTCTCGCTTCTCTCCCTATCTCCGAAACTTCGAGCTGCGAGGAACTGGATATCTTGCTGCGTATTCCCTGGCCTTAGGAATAAGGCTCTCTAATTTCTCGCTTCTTTTCGTAGGATCAGGGTGGGTACTCAAAAACTCTGGGGGCCTAGAACCTCCACTCTGGGACATACGCTGCCAGAAAGGAGCAGCCTCTGTTGGGTCATAGCCTGCCATTGCCATGAGGTATAGGCCAATTTCATCTGCTTCCGATTCGTGCGTTCGGCTAAAGGGGAGCATAACTCCCACCTGGGCTCCTGCTCCTACAGCAGCCATCAATAAATTTCGCGTAGCGGCAGGCTTTTCCCGCATGGCTACATCAAGCGCGACCAATCCCCCTTGAGCAATTAAGCCCTGGCTCATCCGCTCATTTCCGTGATGTGCAAGTGCATGGGCCAACTCATGCCCCATTACCACTGCAAGACCATCTTCGTTTCGAGCTACCTTCATAATTCCGGTGTAGACTACGATCTTTCCTCCGGGCATCGCAAAAGCATTTATTACATCCTGATCTACCACATTAAATTCCCACTCAAAATCTGCTAATTCTCTTTCTTTCCCAATAGCTTTATAATAGACTGTTACGGCTTCCTTTAAATCATTTCCCACACGCTGAACCAGATCCAACTCACTTCCTGCTCTCATAGGCCTATTTTCCTGTAAAAAGGAATTGTATTGCTGAAAGGCCATCTGATTCAAAGTATTTCTAGGAAGTAATCTCACCTGAGATCGTTCCGTAAATACCGTTTGGGAACAACCGGCAAAAATGCCCAAACACGTCCAAATAACAATCTGTATGTATATATTTCCAAAATATTTCATGGTTTACATCGATTTGATTCTACAATTGATTTCCCAATCATCCACACCTACTATTTACTACCTCATAGTTACTACCTACTACCTCATACCTACTACCCTCATTCCTTATACGAACAAAAAAACTGCCAAGACATTAAACTCCTTACCTAAACCATCTATGTAGTTCAATCACTTTTCATCCGTGTTCCCTTTAGATTTATGCTGTGTCTTGAAGTCATCAAGAAGTGCTAAAAAACGATCCTCATGTGCAAATTTCTGGAAACCAGGCTCGCTTCTCGCATCCACGGCATCTTCGTAGTAATGTTCTAATGCCAGTTGGAAGTATTGGTAAAAGGGTTCTTCCTCTCCCATATCCGCATATATCTCTGCAATGGTCGCGTAGGTTATGCTAGCATTAGGATCTGCTTCCAGGGCTTTTTGAGCATCCGTTAAAGCAGCTACATAATCTCCCTGTTGCCGATGCAAAAAAGCCCGGTTATTGTATCCTAAAGGATCTCCAGCTAATTCAATAGCTGTACTAAAGTCTTCCATCGCCTGACCTGCATCGATCTGCATGGATAAGGTCCCACGATCCACCCAGAAAGAACTATTATTGGGGTTTTTATCTAGTAATTGGTCATATTCCTTAATGGCATCTTCTATCAGGCCTAATTCCTGAAAGCCTTGAGCGCGCCAGAGGTAAAACTCTTCCCGATCGGGTTGTAGGTCTTTGGCTTTCCCAAAATCCTGAATAGCAGCCGTGTAATTGGGGGGTAAACTACGCAAGTGAGATAAGGCTCGTAATTCCCAAGACTCAACCGTTGGCGCTTCCTTCAATACCAAATTCAAATAATAAATCGCCTTGGGATATTCTCCCTGCTCATAAAAAAGCTGACCCATTGCATTTAACGTTTCCAAATGCATAGGATCACGACTCAGAACCTCTTGGAAATCTTTTCGTGCTTCTTCTTTGTAAGAGGTGAATTGGCAATTCAAATATAATCTCCCGCGCAATCCGTAGGCTTCAATCTGGTTCTCATCTAGCTCCAGGGTTTGCTCATAATCATCGAGTATTTGGTTAAAAATATCTGGGTTTTCATAGGCTTCCCTTTCGTTTTGTGCGAGTAATGCAGAACCTCTCAACAAGTACAGCTCCGCAATGTCTTCAGCATTCATCCACTGTCCAGCCTTCTCCGATTCTAGTAGACCGATAGCCTTACTCAACCATTCAAAAGCCTTTTCGAACTTTCTCAGTTTGAACGCCTCTTTACCTTGGATGATAAATTCTTCCATAATTTATTTTCATTCAATACGCTTGATACCCATTGCTGTTGCTTTCCCCTCAACAAAAATCTCATGGGTATGCTGTCTACTCAGCAGGCTACAAAATTAAGGGGGATTCCTGAGCTCCTCGCCAGCATTGGGGCGGAAATATTAAAAAATTATCGATAATACCAATATTGTCTTATTTTTGTTTGCTTAAAGCACCAGTCAACATCTAGGCTCTATGCGGAAATTTGCCATTTCAGATATACATGGATGCTCCCAAACGTTTCGCAAACTGGTTGAAGAAGTTCTAAAACTGACCCACAATGACGAGCTATACCTTTTGGGAGACTATGTAGATCGTGGACCTGATTCTAAAGGGGTTCTCGACTTCATCATGGAGCTACGAGAGAAAGAATACACAGTAAACTGTCTGATGGGAAACCATGAGCAGATGATGCTAAACGCCTGGAGAGATGAGGAAGATGTAGATCTTTGGCTCTTAAATGGAGGAAAAACTACCCTTGATAGTTTTGGGGTTACAGATGTTGAAGATATTCCTGAAAAGTATATAAAGCTCCTGAGAAGCTTCAAGTTTTATTTTGAAGTAGACAAGTATATTTTGGTTCATGCAGGATTAAATTTTCACCCCACCATTCCTACACAAGATTCCGATTTCATCTGGAAGGTGATTCAGCCTTTTAAAGACGTTAAATCTATGCTCTGGATTAGAGATTGGTATAACGATATGGATTACGATTGGCTTCGGGGTAGGGTAATCGTACATGGCCATACACCCGTTAGCGACGAAGTGATTCGATCTATGGTCGCAGACTGGACCCACATTCCCGCGATTGATATTGACAATGGTTGCTTTATCAGTTTTCAGGAGGGCATGGGGCATTTGTGCTCTTTTGAGCTTACCTTCCGCAAGCTTTTCTTTCAAAAGAATGTAGAACATCAAGAATCCCCGAGTTTTTGAGAGAAAATCACATTTTTGTTTCCCCTTTTAAAGAGGAATTCACTACTACAATAATTACTTCAACTTTTCATGTCAACGGCAAAAAAAGAAGTTAAGCGAATTACTACCCACATTTTCAGAAAAATGAAGGTTGATGGGGAAAAAATATCCATGCTCACGGCTTATGACTTCTCCATGGCGAGAATTCTAGATGAAGCAGGTATTGATGCAATATTGGTTGGGGACTCTGCCTCAAATGTTATGCATGGGCATGAAACCACTTTACCAATTACCCTGGATCAGATCATTGATCATGCGTCTTCTGTTGTACGGGCAGTAAAGCGCGCACTGGTCGTGGTAGATCTTCCATTCGGCTATTACCAAGGAGATGCAAAGACTGCCTTGAAAAGTGCGATACGCATTATGAAGGAATCTGGGGCTCATGCCATCAAGATGGAAGGAGGAGCGCCTATTGCCGATTCTGTTCTGCGGATTGTGCAGTCAGGGATTCCGGTTATGGGACACTTGGGCCTCACCCCTCAATCCATCTATAAGTTTGGGACCTATACTGTGCGAGCCAAAGAGAAGGAAGAAGCTGCCATCCTTCGCAAGGATGCTATCAAGCTCCAGAAAGCGGGTGTTTTTGGGATTGTATTGGAGAAAATTCCGCACGTATTGGCTGAAGAAGTAAGCAAATCTCTGCTGATTCCCACCATCGGAATTGGAGCTGGGCCAGGCTGTGACGGACAAATACTTGTCGTTCACGATATGCTAGGGATTACCAAGGAGTTTAGTCCCCGCTTCCTTCGCAGGTATGCCGATTTGTATGGAGCCATAAAAGAAGCCACCGAAGGATATATTTCTGATGTAAAGGAGCGAAGCTTCCCCGATTTAACTGAAGCCTACTGAAGATGGAAATCCTGTATGAGGACAATCACCTCATCAGTATTGTTAAACCCTTCTGTATTCCCTCTCAAGGTGATAATACAGGGGATAAAAGTATTTTTGACTTGGTCAAAGCATATATTCGAACGAAATATGCCAAGCCAGGCAATGTGTATGTTGGTTTGCTCCATCGCCTGGATAGGCCCGTCGGAGGTGTAATGCTCTTGGCAAAGACCTCCAAGGCTGCCGCTCGTATGTCCAAACAATTTCAGGATCGGGAGGTGCAGAAAATATATTGTGCCGTCACAGAACGAATACCAACTACGGCAAATGGAGAGTTACACCATCACCTGAGGAAAATAGGGGGCAAAAATATTATGCGAGCGTTTTCCAAGCCTGTTGCCCACAGCAAAGAAGCTAAATTGAGTTATTCAGTATTACAAACTGCAGGCTCGCGTGCGCTAGTTGAGATCTACCCCCAGACCGGACGGAGACACCAAATACGTGTCCAACTGGCCAACATAGGATGCGTAATTGTAGGGGATGTGAAGTATGGTAAAACGTCCTTTAATCCGGATAAATCTATTTGTCTTTTTGCAAAAAGTCTTCGCTTTATACACCCTGTACAGAAAAAAGAGATATTCTTATCCGCCAAGCTCCCTTTAAGTGGCCCCTGGAAGGATTTTAGGTCTTGACAATTTTTCCTCTTATTACATCAGCTCCTGCGGTAATCATATACATATAGATTCCCGATTGCCAGGTGGATACATCCATTTCTATGGCGTTATATCCAGACGCACAGTTGGCAATCATTGCGTGGTAGATTTGATTTCCACGAAGATCAAATACTTTGATCATGGCGTTTTTAGGATCGGGAATCTCCATTTCCATTTTGTAATAGTTGTCTGCTGGGTTAGGATAACCGATAAGCACTGCTGCCTGTAAACTGCTCCTACCACTTAGCTCAACCTCCCGGATAGTAAAATACACATATTCTCCATTCAAGTCTACTTGCTTTAGGCGATAATAGTGCCAACCCGGACCGGCCATCGAGTCAGTGTAGGAATATTCCTGGGCTTCGAATGCAGTACTCATACCTTCTACCCGTGCAATTACCTCATAGGAAAATCCATCTGAACTTCTCTCAATCTCAAAGTGGGAATTATTCGTTTCGGTGGCGGTTGCCCACCAAAGCACTGCTGCCGTACCTTGGGCCTCAACATCAAAGCCTAACAATTCTACTGGTGCAGCGACAGCTAAAGCTGCATAGGCTATACTGAAAGTGGAAAAGGAGTTAAAGGGTACATCTGCTATACCCTCATTGCAGCCCAGGCTTTGGTCTCCACCCTCTACTTTGCGAATACTAGGAAATAGACTGACTCCTTCATTTGGGCAATCAGCCTGGGTAGCTGCACTAGGCTGGAGGGTAATCTCATAGGAGAAGTCATTACTGGTGATATCCCAAGTCCCCACTGCACAGGCATAGGATAGTCGCTGGGTACCCTCATCCGTTTCGCAGGTGCGTTCTTCGTCTATCGTTTCCATGGCGGAAGTAAAACTCGCCTCTACCGTTTCCGTACCGCTCAAGCCTGCCATTACCTCTAAGGTAAAGGGGTTGTATCCATCGGCGTCTCCACCTTGTCCAATGGGGAAGGCATAGGTTGTGGAAGCATCAACTGCTCTTTGCAAATTTCCAACGACATAAGAATTTTCACTACCTCCCTGAATAGCATCTGACGCTGTACTTTCTACGATCAATTTATTGGCACCTGTAAGCACATCCCCAGACTCCAATATAAGGGTATTAGATACGATTATGTCTGAGGTAAGCTCCTTGTCACCACCTCCACTCAGTTTGAGATCTCTGTAAGTAATGCCCTCAAAAATTTGTTGGGTGGAGGAGCCGGCATAGACAATGGTAGCATGAGCATCTATGAGTACCTCGTTGTTATCTGGATGAATATCGATGAAGTTTGTTGCACCCGATAGTTCAAGGGTGGAACCAGAATTCAATTGAAGGCTTGCAACTCCATCCCCATCTCCTGTGCTATTCCCAATTATTTCTCCACCCACTTTCAACGTACCGTTTACAATAAATGAAATATTTCCTTCGTCTATGCCTGCAGTTGAAGCTACATCATTATTGTCTGTTCTAAAAAACACATCTCCACTTACTACTAGGGTTCCGTTAATGGTGAAGGTTCCATACAGTCTTTCAGTGGCAAAAGTTCCACTTACCCCGCTGGTTCCATCAATGGATATGCTACCGGGATTTGTCCCATCTCCTAAAACACTTACAGTAGCTCCACTCGCAATGGTTAAATCAAAGGCTTGACTTGTCGCATTGTTGTATAAAGCAGTCCTATAATTTGACCGGGAGTCTCCATATCTCAAATTTATATCTGTAGATATAGTTAGATCTGTTACAGCTTCCGTACTTTCATCCCCTTTTCTTAACCTTTTAAGGTCTACCTGCCCATTTCCGGTGATTTCACATGCTGCCCCATTAATTTCTAAAGAAATTCCATCATTGGCATTTCCATCTCCCAACTGTCCTTCAATATTTATCTCTGCCCCATATACCTCCACATAAGTCAAGGTACCACTACCTCGATAAAGCTTGCCGGTAGAAGGTACAGTTAAGTTGTTCACTTGCGTACGTCCATCTAAGGTAACTTCATCACCTTCCTGAATAATAAAATTTGCTAAGGAATCTCCATAAGGAGACCCCGACTCAACAAGGGTAGTACCAGAGCCATCAGGTTCTGTATTCCACCTACCGACATCATCCCAAGAACCAGGTCCCTGGGAATAATAGGTCGTCTGAGAAAAAGTGAGAAATGGGCATACAATGAGTAACCCAACTGTGTAGGTTAGATGTTTCATCATGGTGTTGGTTAAGTTTTGAATACAAATCAAGTAGAACGCTTATCTCTGTTATAAAAATGCTTCCATAGCTGGGAAAATCCATGGAAACTTATGAGGCAAAAGTCAAAAAAAGTCACATGTTTTTACAGTCTACAGCCTGAATATGTACCTGTTTGACTTAATATGTAATATCAAACGTTATATACTTTCAGATATTTTAGATTTGGGAAAAAAATTGAACCAGGGGTGCGTAGAAGAGAAGTGAGTCAACAGGTAGATAGAGCTTTTCGGTAAGCCAATTTAATTAGCTATTGCTAAAGCATTATCGAGATGAAATTTATATCCGTCAGAATATTGAAAGGCTATTCATAGATGTAGAACAACATATAGAGGACGCTTCTCAGAAAACCCAAGTCAGAAAGTTTTGGGTGTATTTGCTAAATACAAACGAACTAAAAAATGTAGATTTTTGTAATTAGTTTAATAGATTATCCACATCCGTAAAAAATGAAGCTATGACTACCTATGAGCAAATTAAGCAGTAGGAGAGAAACGCAGGAAAGATCGAAGGAAATCTTGAGCAACAAAATCTCGTAATCACCAATTCTTTCCGCGAAGGCCTGGAAATCCACTTTATCGCTCGAATAACAGGGCTTTCCAAGAGAGAAGTAGAAGAGCGGATAAAGGAGTTAGGATTGGATAAAGAAGTAAAATAGCATTTATTCAAGGATCTAGGGCAATACCCTATCTACTGCCGTCCAAATGATTCAAGGATTTATTGGCAACAAGCATACCGTATTTTCGAAGCATTCGCTTAGCGCGTTTTATTTGTTTCATGTCCAAGCGCCAGACAAAGATTACTGAGTTTAACGGTTCAAGGGACCCTAATCTATTTTCAAGGATATACTCTTTTAGGGTTCTACCCTCTAAAACAAGAGACAGGTGAGATTCTTTTAGATAATTAACTGGATAGATATCTCTAAGTATAAACGGAAGCTTCTCTCTCCTCATGTTTAGAAAGTTTCATAAATTACTCCATTAGCAAGAAGGGGAGGAACCCATTTTGTCTTCCTCAAATACTCGAACCCGTAATCAAAATCATAAACTGGATAGGCAGCTCTCATCCCCTACCCTTTCATCCACTGCCACTCCCCCTGTTTATCTCGAATCATTAAATACGTATTCTCGATTCGCTCTAAGGAGATTTTTCCATAGATATGGGGAAAGAGTTTACCTTCCCTAGCAGGTTCCCATTTTAGCAGGTGTTTTACTTTTTTCTCAGCCATTACCAAAATCACAAGAGAATCATGTTCCAAGAAATGGATACGAGCAGAGGGGATGAGTTCCTCCTTTACAGAGGCGTGGATAAACCCTTCGGATTGCAGGGAGGCGGGGGCATATTCCCCAGATTCAAGGGCCTGTTCCCAGTCCTTCGGAATAGCTAAATGATAAATTAATGCCATAAGTAAGTATCTTCGCAAAGATAGGTAATCCATTTGCACAACATGAAATGTAACCACAGACAATTCAACTCCTTTTTGCTTTTGGGGCTTGTAGGCATTTGGAGCATTTTACCCTCCTGCTCAGTAGAGAGCTCCTATGAGGATCGTAAAGCAGTAGTTTCCAAACTAGTCTGGGTAGAAGACTCCATAGAATTATCAAAGCTACGCTCTCCAAGTAAAGACTCCCTTTCAGTGCAAGCCCATCGAGATTCAGTGAAGAACCCTCTAGCACAACCTACTCCCACTGGAACAAATGAATGAGTTTGGTAAGGTATATATCCCCCTACAAATCCTTAGTATTGACGTAGTACTAGGCGCTTTATTAACTGGGAATATGGGTGCTATGCTTTTACAAATCGATATGCCTTGGGCCTGGTGGATCGTTTTTCCTATATCCATTTGGATATTCTATACAGGAGATCATCTCTTAGATGCCTATAGATTGGGAGAAAAGGCACACACCTTGAGGCATCGATTTCACTACAAGTATTTTACTCCTTTATTCATCCTCGTCTGTTTGTTCCTAATTCTTGTAGGAATATGCTCCTTCTCTGCTCCTAAGTCTCTATGGCAATTGGGATTTATCTTAGGTTGTTTGGGATGTATACATTTGGGCCTTTCCTATCTTTTGAAAGACCGGGTGTCCAAATGGATTCAAAAAGAGCTGGGAGTGGCCATCATATACACAGTCGGGGTTTGGGGAGGTCCAGCGGTGCTGTACAGTCCCATACTTCCTTGGGCTTTCTACGTCATTGTATGTCAATTCTTATTTCTTGCATTAATCAATCTGCTACTATTTTCAATTTACGAAATGGAAACGGATACATTGGATGGCCATACCTCCTTCGTAAGGGCTATTGGACGTAGTAATGCAAAGAAATGGGTAGGAGGCTTATTATTGGGGTTAGTCATCCTCTCAATAGGGTTATTAAGTAATGGCTACCCTGGGATTGACTGGATATATTCACAAACAATTGTTTTAATTATTGGAGGGATATTTCTTTTTATCCTTCTCTTTCCTCAGTGGTTTGGAGAAAAAGACCGATACAGAGTTTGGGGAGATGGGGCTTTTTTGGTTAGTGCTCTATTTCCGTTAGCTACCTACCTGGCAGAAGGTTTTTAGTTTAGGCAATAGACTTCTTATATCGCTGGTGGGCCTGAAGCTTTTTCAATGTAGGAATGAAAGGGTCATAGGGAATGCCCCGCCTGTGATTCGCTACACTTATCTTGTAAATGACCTTCCATTGCGCATATAATACCTTATAAGCCTTCAACAAGGAAAAGCCAGGTTGATAGATATGGGTGGGTTCTGCCTTAACGCCATTGAACTCTAGAATATAAAAAGGGCCACCCGATTTTAAGGATTCCAAGCTATGGCACTTAATGTCCAGTCGACCAAAATAGATCCCGTCCAATTTTTGAAAAAGCTGATCAAAGCGATCTTCCAACTCTGTATCTACGAGATCCGTTCTATCCAAAAAAGTCGCCCCCCTGGCATGGTTTCCAATAGGAACAAGTTCCACGATTTCCCCATCTTTAGGAATACGCGACATTAATTGAGGCCTAGAGGCCTTGAGGACCTTATACTGCAGTTTTGCTCGGGGATAAGATTTGATCAGTTCTTCTACAGAGGATTTTCCATCCCCAGTAACTGTTAAGAATTTCTTGAGGGTTAGAGAAGTTACTTTTCCTTTTTCGGCTCCAGGAAACCGATAATAGAGGATGCCCAACTCAGTGGGTAAATCAATAAACTCTTGAAGGAGAAAATCGGTAGGACATTCCTCGATATAAGCATTTAGATCTGCTTTCCCTTTTATTTTTTCCACTTTAAAACCGCGCTCCCCCTTATCCGGCTTTGCAATGATGGGGAAACTCAATCCAGAGTCAGCCAAAGTAGGTAAAATTTCGACTAGAGGAGTCCCTGCTGAAATTCTATGGGTTTCTGGCACTACCTGAGCAGGAAATTTACTTAAAATATCCATCTTGGATTCACCAGCAAAGCCCCCCATGTCAATACTCGGATTGGCTGCACTAAAGAATACCCCAGACCGTGCCCGTATGGAAAATCCTATCCAAATGAAAAGAACTGGAAACATCAATACCGGCATGGGCCAGTACTCCCAATTGAACAGTCGAATAAAGAAAGGGTGTGAAGAGATCTTATTTTTTAGCCAGTTCCACACATTCAATGTGTTTGAAGATTTTTTCGATAGCTCAAGGTAGATTGGGCAATTCCAAAATCATCGGGGAGTTCCATTTCAGCCGCTATGGCTTTCAAGCCAATTTTGATCATAGCCAAGTGGTGAACGGCATGCTCAATATTGTATAACAACTCTCGCTCAAATGTTGTCTGAACCTGTGTCTGTTCTGCTCCCCCTGCTCCATAGCAAGTCACCAATTGTAGCGCTTCTGGCGCTTGTACTTCCCGTAAAATTTTGGATAAGGACTCCAACATAAGGACTGCAATAGCAGGATCTTCTTCAATATCCCGCTTACGCTCACGTTGGTCATAATTTATCAATTTCGCCTCCAACTGATTTACCAAACATAGAAAGAACTCTATAATATGTCGGGTATGCTGCCCTATGCTAGAACCAGAAAAAATGTCTAATTTCTCTTGATATCGATCTTCTCCAATTTGATCGAGATAAACCTTCATTTGGGAAAAAATGTTATCGATAACAGCAAGTAAACTCTCCATAGGAAATTTTGCACTCGTTTAAATATACATCGAAAAATCCGTTTTTATGGGAAAACGGAGGTTTTCAAGTTCCGGGTGGCTTAAAAATTCGATTCCATAATACGAAAGTTTCTGAAATTATTCCTTTTTGACTAAAATCCTGTAGGAAAAATTACCCTAAATTCAGGTTTTAATTTAGAATGGTTTTAAACAAGAAAAAAAAAGGCTACCTTTACAAGCTTATATATTATAAGCTCGTCCAAAAAATGAGTTGGGGGCAAAGAATTGAGTGAGTGAAATATAGGCCTATATGCAAACCTTCCATACAGATACTTCTCCTACTAACCCAGGAGAAAATCGAATCACGCTAAAAAGCCTTTCTTTAGGAGAAAGGGCTAAAATTGTATCTATTACCTCCAATCCTTTATCTTTGGAGCTTTCTAAATTCGGTATTTGTATTGGGAATATCATCCAGGTTACTGAAATCGCTCCCTTAGGTGATCCCATAGCCATCACTACCAAAGGGACAAAGATCTCCCTTAGAAAAAAGGATGCTTCCTGCGTATGGATAGCAAAACTGTGAAACGACTTCCCAATAAAATAGCGATTGTAGGCACTCCCAATTGTGGGAAAACTTCCCTTTTTAATTCATTAACAGGCTTAAATCAACGGGTTGGGAATTTCTCAGGGGTTACTGTTGAAAGAAAAAGTGCTACAATTTCACACAAGGACCGGGAGCTTATTCTAATAGACTTACCTGGAACTAATAGCTTATACCCTGCTTCAGAAGATGAGATTATCACCTGTCAGGTACTGCAGGACCCCAATCACCCGGATCATCCAGATCAGGTACTGGTTATAGCTGATGCTACACAGTTGCGAAGAGGCCTTGCCCTATGTTCACAAGTAATAGACTTGGGTTTTCCTACTCTACTGGTAATCAATAGGATAGACTTACTTGAGGAAGCCTCTGAAAAGGTGGATTTTCAGCGTCTCTCTGCTAAAATTGGCATCCCCATCCTTCCTATATCTGTTACCACGAAAAAAGGGCTAAATGGTCTAAAGCGCATGCTGTTTCAGGATCTACCCAAACCAGGCAGGCAAGTGATGAAGCTACCAAGCGGATTTGGACCAGCTCTAAAAAAGGTACAAGAATACCTTCCAGGCGATGAGCCCTCTTATCTTTCCTTTCAAATATTACTTTCCCCTGAACACTTTTCTTGGATTGATTCGCAAAAGATAGGGGAAATTCAAGAGTTAGCTGGCATCAGATCTGAAACAGGCCAACTCATCTCCAATGAGTTACTTACTCGCTATGATTTTGCGGATGAGGTGCTTAAAGAAGTCATGTATCCCGCCGATGATATACAAAAAAATATAAGTTCCCGGATTGATACAATCCTAACTCACAGAATCTGGGGCTACCTCGTTTTCTTTGCAGTGCTTATTCTAATTTTTCAATCTATTTTCTCCTGGGCAAGCTACCCTAGTGATGCAATTGATGCTTGGGTAGAGGGAATAAAAAGTAGCTTGGATGATAGACTGTCAGCAGGCTGGGGTAAAGATTT
>JBCCTX010000016.1:0-47956 GCA_039197765.1 Bacteroidota bacterium | reverse complement strand
GTTGCAGCTACACAGATTGCCAGCCCTAGTATATTTAATACAGCATAAAAGGGATTGCGAAGCATGGTCCTCCAAGTGATAAGCAGGTAATTTTTCAACATAATAGGATGTGTAAATACCAAGTGATGATGGACTGACTTAATAATGCCTGGACGGAAAAGGAAAAAAATATCTTTGTACAAACGCCTCACTGCCTTTCTCCTCCCCATTTGGTCTACTCTCCTGAGGAAGAGTTCACGCAGGTCCCCCTCGATGTCTACCAAGTAGTCTGGCCTACAAAATGCCCTCAAAAGTCGCAAGGCAAGTTTGGGAGGTTTAGGTGATTTCATGAGGCTTATTCGAGATTCAAGACGATAGGAGGAAGCGCATTCCAAAGGGCATTTCGCGTATCTCGGCTGAGTTCAATGGCTTTTTTTCCTTCTACTGTAAGGGTAAAGAATAACTTGGGACGGCCCCCACGAGAAGTACCTGCCTCTCCATGTTTGGATGTTAGGAAGCCTTTTTTCTCAAGTCTCCTCAGGGTAATCTGAAGTGCTCCTACGCTCACTTCCCTATTCAGTCTGCTCTCTATCTCGTCTTTGATAGATACCCCATAGGCATTTCCATGCAAGATTCCCACAGTCAAAAGGACGATCTCTTCAAATTCCCCAACTTTTATAGGTGATGACATATGAATACTATATTATAGTATTGCTAATTAATAAAAAAATAAGGGATAAAACAATTTTGTAGTATTACAAATAGGATGCATTTAAATAGCAGCTAGCGTTTGGAGATCTCCCGCCAGCGTTCGAATGATCCCTTTGCTTTCTGGATTGTAAATCCAAACATTGTCAAAATGTCGAACTACCTCTGTATTGGGGATATTATTGAGGATTAAGCTATGAAATTGCGTACCTTTATTCTGTTGATAGTGCTGAATCCGATTAATTAGATCTTCATCCAATTCGTACATGACATAATCTGAAATTACCAGTACATCTGCATCTGTATACTTGGAGCTATCCAACTGCCGAAAGGCTTCGTAAAGGGCCAAAGAGATATCTGTACCTGCTTGGAAGGACATTTTGAGAAATTGAGCAATTGTATCTAGTGATTGGGCAATGTCATATAAATCGATCACTTGGATTCCCGTAGAAAAGTTGATCAGAAAGGCTCTTCTATTATCCTCTGCAGCCATCTTCAAGATCGCAAAGCACAACACTTTAGCAATTTGTTCGGGTCTTCCAGACATGGAATCGCTGGTATCCACACACAAAATAAAAGGGCCCTTTTCCTTCTTTTTCACTTGTTGGAAAGTCTCGGTAAAATGGTGCTCGCTGGTGGTCAACTCCTGGTCATCATACTTGAGGGTCAATAAACTTTTATCGGCATATTTTTTAAAAAATACCGTTTCAGTATCAGGATCAGACAAAAGGCTCACTTCAGAACTCAATACCGTATTGAGATCATTCCCTTCCTGAATACCCACAATTTCCGATTTGAGGGAAGTATCCTGTAGCCACTGTTGGCGCTCAATCACTCGATCAAACTGCTCTTCCTCCGTCTGAAGTTCGGCCTGCCGCATTTTTCCCAACATGTCTGCTAATTCTCGTATGGAAGCTTCATCGGCGAGCAACTCCTGATAGGATTCAAGGACGCTGAAGCTACTCTCCTTCCACAGGCCTTGGGATAAGTCCCAATACACTCCTCCATAGTTGGCAAAAGGAGCTATAATCTGTTGGAGTTTTTGAAACTCCTCCATTTTAGAATTGAGCAACTCTTTGTAAGAATCTTGCTGCTTCTTCAAGCGCTTCAATTGAAATCCCAGCAATTTTGCCTGGAATTTGGCGTCCCATTGCGCCAATAAATCCTGCGATATTCGCCTCAATTCCTTCCTATTAGGAGCGTCTAATTCCTCATAGGTCTTCCCATTAATCAGGGTTTTGAATTTCTGCGAGTAAAAAGCTACTGGAAGCTCCTCTCGCGTATATACTTTGCCTAAGTAGTTGGTAACTACATACCATCGATGGGTCCATTGGGACTGTGGCATTACGTTGTATGCGCCAAGGCGCTCTTCCTCTTCCTCAAATGGCATATCCTTTCTCGCCTCGATATGGGCTTTCCGAACCCAGTTTAAGGTATCTCGACTAACCTGAACCGCCAAACCCGTGTATTCATGAAGCAAGGACTGCCATAAGTCTGCTGCAAAGATCTCATCAAGGGCTGTACAGAAGTACCCGAAATATCCTTCTTTAAGCATAGGAGGAAATCTTGTTTCAGGATCAATCTTCGACCGTAAATATTGCACCAAATACGCACGTGTCTTCACGTCGAGCAATTGCCCAAATTGAATGAAGCGCTGGAAATCTTCTTCTAGTTGGTCGACATATTTAGCTTTTTCTCGATTGAAGTGCATATTTTAGCTATTAGGTGTACGTCATGAGATGCGGGCAATGAGGAGGAAACATAAATTACTTCCCATTAACTCCTCCCTTTATTTTATCCCCCTTTATCCTCTAAAGACTCACATATGCGTGTTGAATTTTTTCCAGCTTCAATTGTAGGGAATCCAAGGCCTGTCGCACCTCCTCCATATTTGCTAGTACAATAGGAAGAAGTTCAGGACTTACAAATAAGTTGTCCTTCAGGTTTTCTGTATGATGGGCATAACTTCTATCTAGCTTCTCGATTTGCTCCCGAAGAAAGGTGTTAAGTTGTTCGAAGCGTTCATTCCAGTGGGCCTCTACGAGCTTATGAGGCTTCTTGTAAATATGTTTTACTTGTTCGCTTTCCGCTGTGTGAAGGTCAAAGGTAATTGATTGGGAATTGTAGAGAATATCTACTGCAAATTCCTTACTACTTCGCTTAGCCTTTAAGCGATGTCGCAATGTCAAGGAATCATCGTAGATATTAATCACTTGGTACTCGTCCAGAGACAATTCGTTGAACTCCTTTATTTTTAACAAGTCACCTTGAAAGGGCTTATCCTTTGCGACAAACCCATAGTAGGCTTCTTGAACGGGGAGCAAATGGGTTTGCGTTTGAATTTGCCGGATATGAGTTTCCTCCTTTACCTCTTGTTCAAATGCCTCCAGTTCTTTCCTAAGTAGGCTGAGGTTCACAGCAAGGGAATACCCATGATTTCTCACGGTCTCACCTATAATTTTCTTCAAGGAAGGAATGTGAGCAGGCTTGGACCAAAGACAGAATACCATGAGAAAGGTGTCCATCAGGTCAACTTTGTGCCGACCGTTCAAAAAGGCTGCCGCACGGAGCAATCGAACTATTTTTTTCCACCTCCTGTCATATACTAAAATAGTCCCAGGTCCCTTTGCCTTTTCATTCTGACGTTGGATTTTTTCTCGAACTACCTGAATAACATTCAGCACCTCTTCTGGCAACTCAATGGCATCGATTTGTTCGGACCAATCCGCCAGTTCTCTAGGGGAAACTTTAACCGCTTCTGGGACCTGATCTGCATATACGTCTTGCGTATCGGTAATCATTCTGAGGAAATTCCGATTTTCTCGCACTCCTTCCATAGGATAGCGTACTAATAGGCGATCCCAAAGGGGCTGTAACCCCTCCCGATCCGGAGGCAGCTCATTAGAAGCCATTATTAAGGCATTTAGGTCTACCTCAATATCTTCTTCCCCATTTCGGTAAATCTTTTCATTGAGTATGGTCAACAAAGCATTCTGGATAGCAGGGCCCGCTTTCCATATTTCATCCAGAAAAACGATCTGCGCACCCGGAAGATAACGCTCTGTCTTTCGTTCATAAGTATCTTCCTCTTTGAGTTTTTTTATAGAGACAGGACCAAAAATTTCATCGGGTGTGCTAAACTTACTCATCAAGTACTCAAAAGCTTGAGCATCCCGAAATGCATGTTTAAGTTTTCTGGCAATAAGGCTTTTGGCTACCCCAGGAGGACCCAATAGAAAAATACTTTCTCCTGCCACCGCTGCCAAGAAAGCAAGTTTGATAGGTTCTTCGCGTTCGTACAAAGCCTGACTCAACCCTTCAATCAGCGCCTCAGCCCGAACACGAATAGCGGATGAAACAGATACTAGAGAATCTCCTTCTCCCATTTCACTCATGTTTATATATCATTTTATTAAGTTCGCAACGATCTCAGATGCGATTATTTCGTTATACATAGAACAATTCTAGTCCCAGATTGATTTACAAGTAGTGAAAATCCTAACAATCCACCATGCGATACTTAATTTATACTTTACTAATTTCCTGCCTTTTTACTTCCCTGACCCAAGCACAGAACCTTTCTGATAGCCTACAAAACCTCAGAGTAGATGTAGTATACCTAGCATCTGATTTACTTGAAGGAAGAGAGCCCGGTACTCAAGGAGAAGCACTTGCTGCACAATATATTACCTACAGATTCGAAACAATGGGCCTCTCTCCATTTGGAATTGATAGCACTTGGTATCAACCCTTCACCTTTAAGTTTCACGCCAATCCCCATGAATCTGAAGAAAATAAAGACCAACTTTCCGGGAAAAATGTACTGGGATACCTGGATAATGATGCAGAATATACCATCGTAATTGGAGGACATTACGATCACCTGGGATATGGGACCTTTGGCTCTCGTTATGTAGGAGACCCTGCCATCCACAATGGAGCCGATGACAATGCTAGTGGCATTGCGGTAATGTTGGACCTTGCAGACCGCTTATCTAAAGCTTCATTTACCAACCATAATTACTTATTTCTTGCTTTCTCAGCAGAGGAGTGGGGGCTGGTAGGATCTAAGCATTTTGTTAACCATCCCTTGATGGATTTAGAAAAGATCAGTTGTATGATCAACTTGGATATGGTGGGTAGGTTAAATGAAAAAAAGGTGTTGGCAGTTAATGGGGTAGGAACCTCTCCTGCGTGGAAACCCGCGCTTGAAGAATTAGAGGTTGCAGGTATTCAGGTCAAAATGTCCGAATCTGGAATCGGCCCATCAGACCATACCTCCTTTTATTTGAAAGATATCCCTGCCATTCACTTTTTTACAGGCCAGCATACTGACTATCACAAACCAATAGATGATAGTCAATTGATCAATTACGAAGGAATGGGAGAAGTCAGCTCCCTGATTTATACACTTTTAGAAAAACTGGATGCTACAGATACCCTTGATTTTACTCCCACAAAGGACGAATCCCAATCTCGTACAGCTGCATCCTTTAAGGTAACCCTAGGCGTAATGCCTGATTATGTTTCTGAAGAGGAAGGTATGCAGATCGATGCAGTGATTGAGGGTCGACCAGCTGAAAAGGCTGGGATTCAGGATGGAGATGTAGTAATCCAAATTGGAACCTACAATGTAACCGATATTTACTCCTACATGGAAGCTTTAAGTAAATTTGAGAAAGGGAATAAAGCAACGGTAAAGGTAAAACGGGGTGAAGAGGAATTGGAGTTTGAGGTGGAGTTTTAGTCTGTGGTCTGTGGTCGAAGTGTACTCCGAGCCAAGCCCAAAGGTTACTACAAATTACAAATCACGGACCATGGACCTCCTTTCTATGGATTATTCTCCCACTACCGTGTTACTTTATTTCTACAATAGTCCAATTTCCCATCTTCTCAATGTCCAATAGTATGTAGTATATGTTATACAGATTTCCAAATTATGACTACACTTCTCCCGTGCCAATTTTTTTACAACAGCCTTTGAACCTCCCAAAGCATATTTAGAGGACGAATTCGAAAACTATTCCATCCTATTGAACAATTCGCACAATCATTGTAATAATTCACGTGATTTAACGTTACGGAGAATTGCTGAATTAATTACCTTTGACGAAATAGCCGTATCGGCCGAATAAAACGAAGCAAAAAAACATTTCATTTCGCCCTACGTAAAATAATAACTTGGGACAGCTTATACATGTCAGCTAGAGATCGAAAATTAGACCTTGAAATATTAACCTTTGTTTCTGGACTTGCCACCAGCATTGCCTCTGCAACCGGTTACTTTTATGGGAGCTATGCCGAAGAATTTGGACCCGTTGCTACCTTCATCATCGTTACGATTTGGCTGATTCTGGTATTCATGACCTTGAAAAACTCTCGAAATGATGAAACTGCTACAGACGATACTACAACAACAACGACCAGACGTATCCTCAACTACTTCCTCTTGGGCTGGTCCTTTACACTCTCTATTTGGTTTTTTGGCATCGGATATAACTGGTTTACCCCACGCCAGGTATTCATCGATGGTTATATCCTCTATGAGGACGATATACACTTGGAAAATGCCACAGTGGAAGTGTATTATGGAAATAAAAAATTCATTGATCACTACTCAGATATCCATGGATATTTTTCTATCCAACTTCAGAGAGAAGTCAATCAAGACCAAGTATACCTACGTGTATTTGCTGACTCGTTTAACCCCGATACGTATCAAATAACACTATCAGACAATCAAGCTTATTATTCCGAACAATACTTTGCGCTAACTCCACAATACGAAGAAGAAGATCCATGAAGAATCCATTTACCCAACTACGTGATTCAGACAGTACACTCGCCATTGTCGTAAAACTGTTCATCCCAATTGCCCTAGTATTTTTTATCCTATACGGAGCTGTAAATCTCTTTTCCTGGTTCAAAAATACGTATATAGCTAAAGAAATTACGGTGAGTGGCAGGGTATTTCAGCCTACTGTGTCCGGGCCAACTCCCTTGAAAGATGTGGAGGTATCTATTGTAAACCAAGGGGAACGCATATATGCATTGACAGATGAGACGGGCCAATATACATTGGCCTTTATGTCGGAATCTGACAAACCCTATACTAAGCGGGTCGTTGCCCGCTACAGTCAATATGAGACGGTAGGCCAAGAAGTAAACATCGTTCCAGATGCTAGTTTAGTGGAAGGCGTTGATATATCGATAAGTCCTCTGCGCATTTCTTTGGAGGAAAAACAGAAACTACTAGAAGATGCAGATAACCTACAACTATTTTTGTTTGATCAATCAGAAGACCTCAAAGAACTAGCAGATTCACTTGTAAAAAATAATATCCCTCAGTCCGTTTTGTATGAATTGCAGGACATCATTCGAAAATTTGACACCAATCTTCAGTGGCTACAGGAAGACAAATCTCTCTTTAAGAAAAATTATCTCGCCCTTGACAGGATGAAAGGCATCCTGCAACAGATTACAGAGAAACAAAACGCATTGATAGCTTCGAAGGATAAAATCCTTTTGGACCTAAAAAACTACTCCCTGAATGAATAGCTCTACTTCCAATACCTTGCCCACTTCTCTATTTCTACGCACCTTGCTAGGCCTATTTCTTCTCGTGGGATGGGAAAACAACCTGCTCACACAGCCTGAAGAAGACCCACAGTGGACACTAATCCAGCGGTATCGAAACCAAATAGAACGACTTCAGGATCAGTTGACAGATGCAAATCGTGAGATCGCTCGGCTAATGACCTATATAGAAGACATGCAGCGACCAGAGGCCTTTCTGGAAGAGGAACCCAAGAAACTCCTTCAACAAGTCTATTGGGTCAGAAAGAAACTGGAGACCCTACAAGAGGAGACTGATCAACCGACTCGTTCAGACGAAACCTATGACCTCTTATCACGTGAACTTCAAGATATTGCCCTTAAGGTGAGGGGAATTAGCGACTCTTTCTGGGAATTGAAGCAACAAATTCCTCCCCCAGGAACCGTAACGGGAAACCCTGTTGAAAGATTTGAACCCAACCGACACGGAGCGCTTATCCAGGATTCCTTTCGAATGTATTACAGCTCCGGCCCTGGTCCGAGTTCACGTCTTATTAAACTCACACAGGCGCCTTCACGAGAAGTAAAAAAGGTCTTTTTTGAATTCAATGTGCTCGAAAATTCCCATGACTACTTTGTAACCCTCGTAAACCAGGATAATCAACCCCACCCTGACCTAAACCACCAACAGGTAGGGATCAAACGGAACCGAGCAGGTATGCAAAAGTATATAAGTATGGCTCCGGGTAAGTACACGGTTTGGGTAGGAGTTAAGGGTCATACCTTTCCATGCTATACCTTTTTTATCTTTTAATTTAGTACTTGGATGCCCATTGACTTTTCCTGAGCCTTTTTCTTTCCTAAATTTGATAGGAAACGATATCAGGTTAAATGAAATGGCAAAAGTAACATTTACCTCCGCACTTAAACGCTTTTTCCCTGGGTTGAAATCTATAGAGGTAACAGGAAGCACTGTGTCTGAGGTTGTCCAAACCCTGGAAAAAGAATATCCAGGATTAACCGACTACATCCTAGATGAAGGAGGTAGCCTTCGCCAACACGTCAATATTTTTGTAGGGGAAGAGCTTATCCAGGATAAGGAAACCTTGCAAGATCAGGTATCCCCCAATGATGAGATTTACATTCTTCAAGCCCTTTCAGGCGGATAAGTTTGAATGGGATTCCCTGAATTAGAACTGCGATAAATAGCTTCCTGGACTATAAGATTAGGAAAATAGGAACTCAATTCGGTCTCTGCTTCCTGACCGCTTAGGATGCTCTGCTTAGCATGAAGCTGAAAGGCATGTACACAGTCCCCTGCAAAACCTTTGTCTTGATGAGGATATGCAATCTCCCTTGAGGGGGCTCCTAGTCTTTTGAGAAAAATCTTACCGGACAAATCCATCGTAACATTTCCCTTGTCTCCCTCTAATCTTAAAACCCCAAAGGTGTACCGTGGATTAGGATGGTCTACTTCGTGATACCTACTGGCATCTAATACTCCCTGGCCACCTCGAAGAAAGTCAAAGCATATTATTCCTGAATCCTCTCCTTTAATCTGGGAATTAAGTTGATTTAATCGGGCGTACACCTTCTGGATCTCCCCTCCCAAATAGCGAAAGACATCTATGAAGTGAACACCTGTCTCATATATGAGTAAACGGGGCATATCCCGAAAATAAGGTTGCCGGCTAAGGTAGGCATCCTCTTGCCAACCATCTCCCATCCGCATTCGGAAATATAAACTATGTAAATCTTCTCCCAGCTCTCCTTGGTCAAGTAGTTTTCTGATTTGGCGATACCAGGGTTGAAAACGAAAGTTTTCATGTACAAGCACCCTTACTTTATACCTATCTGAGAGTTCCAACATGGCTTCAACCTCGTCCAACGTAGGAGCTACAGGCTTTTGAATGATCAGAGGAATCCCAAAGGGAACCAATTGACGAACGAGTTCCAAGCGGGTTTGGGGAGGGGTAATGAGGTCGATCAAATCTGGCTGGGATTTTTCAATCATTTCCCTAAAGTCCTGGTAAACGGCTGCTACCCCAAATTCTCTAGCGAGAAGCCGGGCCTTTTGCTCCTCCCTATCACACAGGGCAACCACCCTTGTATCTGGAATTCGGTTCCAGGCGTCTAGGTGAAATCGGGCAAAGTATCCTGCTCCTATGCATACAAGTTTCATCTTCTTAATTGATTGTCATTTGACAGAAATATCCCAATACTTATTCCTCAGATCCTCAATACGCCAAGCCCCTGTCTGCCTTTATCCCTATCCACAAAAACACCGCCAGCAAATTTAGTCCTGCGGCAGTGTAAAAAAACATGTCCACACTACCTGTCCATGCCGTCAAATATGGAAAGGCTAGGGCTGTGAGGAAAGATCCTACATTTCCAGCCATATTCATGGTGCCTGAAATGGTCCCAGATTGGTCTTTGCCAATATCTACACATAGCGCCCAAGAAGGAGGTAAGGTCATATCTGCCCCCAAGATGGCAATACTCAACATGACCACAGCACCCAAGGGAGTAGTCATGAAGATGCTTCCTAGCAATCCAAAGGAAGCCAACAGGAACCCAACAATGGCCGGGATTCTTCTGGAGGCATTCCATCTCTTTTGGGCATATAGCCTATCAACCAGCCATCCGGAAAGCCAGTTTCCGATGGCTCCGCATATAAAAGGGGCAATCGCGTAGACACCCGCTTCTAAGCTCTCCAATTGGTATTTTTCCTTGAGGTGCGGAAACAACCAGGTGAGTGCAAAGAAGAAGGTAAAATTACTCGAAAAATACTGCGCACTCGTCGACCAAAGATTTTTTGAACGGCTAAGCGCTCCGAAGGAAAGCGCTGTAGTACTTTCAGCCTCCACCTTCTTTTGACGATTTTCTTGGATATATGCTACTTCCTCTTCCGAAATTGCAGGATGATCCTCTGGTAAATTACGGAAGCCTATCCACCATAGGATCGCCCAAATAATTCCCACCCCTCCTAAGATCAAAAAGCTGGTTCGCCACCCATAACCCTCAATCAACCAAGCTACCAAAGGTAAGGCAAAGGCTGCTCCCAGGCGAGATCCGGAGAAGTTAATACCTAGCACAATTCCCCTTTCTTTCACTGGTAACCAGGAATAAATTACCTGGGACATTCCGGGAAAAGCCCCAGCCTCCCCTGCGCCAAAGAGAAATCTTACAACAATTAAGCTCATATAATTCCAGGCATATCCTGTTACAGCAGTCAAGACCGACCAAATGCTAACAATTCCAGAGAGAACTATTCGGGGACCGTATCGGTCCGCCAAAGCTCCGCTAGGAATTTGAAATAAGGCATAACCTAGGGCAAAAATGGAGAGAACCCAGCCCATTTGTTTATCTGATAGGAGCAACTCTTGGGCGATGTTGTCTTTGGCAACGGAAATGCATACTCGATCTACATATAGCAACATAGCAAGTAGAAACATCCCACCTGCCATGATATGCCTAAGGTTCTTATTATTCTTCATGAGTAGGCTACATTGTAAGATTCGGATTCTGCACGAAGGATTCTCAGTAATTGAAATAAGCTGTCTTCTTGTCCTACATTCCCAGGAAATATGATATAAGATATCCCAGGAAACTTACTCTCAGGGCCTAATTTCCAAACGGGTACTCCGGGTAAAACCTGCCCTAGAACCCACGCCCTTCGAACATTCAAGCCCTTTACGGCTGTATCGCTTGAAGTAATTCCACCCTTTGCCACCAGGAATGAGGGCTTAGTTTCTAAGGATTCAACCAAAGAGACAAGCCATTCAGAAATCTTTGCCCCTATTTCCAGGCTTTCTTCTTCACTTTTTCCCTCGATACGTTTCCTACTAGTGTATAGGACTACGTCTTGCCCAGCCTTTAATGCGTCTTCCAACTCTCTCAATAGGTTTTGTAAAACTTTCTTGGGGTTATCTACAGCCAACAAAAAGGATACATTTACCTCTATTCCATAGATACTCGAATGTTGAAGCAAGTATTCAAGTTGGAGGGAACTAATCGGAACATGGGAACCCACTATTAGCAATCCCCCTATTTGAGTGGATTCGACCAATTCTTGATGGCCTAAGAAATCTTTAGGCTCTAGTGTTAGGAAGGACGAAACAAAAGAGGCAGCTGTTCGAAAACTTGCTGAACGACCCGAATTTAGGAATGCCCAAATAAAACGCTCCAAGTCTCCATAAGACCAAGCATTGACTATCACGGTAGATTCGACTGGAATTTGTTTGAGTTGTTCGCTTAATACAGATAGATCCCCTCGAATTGCAGGAATCGAAATAGAAATAACCTCAGAAGCCCTTACCTCCCCATTATTCTTTTCCTCTACCCACATCTTTAAATTCGAATGGGTGTATCCGAATGAGGAATCCTGGGCAAAGGGCGTACTCCCAACAGGTACCAACCTATCCGCTTCGCGAATGTAGTGTACATCTCCTACTGTATAACGCCCGCCTTCAAAAAAGGCAGGAATTAAAATATGCATATCCGACCGCTCTCCTAGTCCTTCCTCCTGTTGAATAACTTCATGGGGATAGTGCCCTCTCAATGTACTGTCTCCTCTGCTGATAATCAGGTAATTAAGCCCGAGCTTTTCACTGACCGTTCTAATATTTGTGCATAGAGAAAATATCAAGGTTTCTACCTCTTCTTTAGGTAGGCTCCTTGTATTGGTGGATATGTAAAAACAGGTAGGATTTTTTTGCAGCTCAGCCTCCAAATCAGATACCGTCCAAGAGGTAAGTACTGCCATACTATGCACAGTCTGTGTTCCTGTAGGATCATCATCTAGTACAATTACAACGTCATACTGTTGAGAGACTTTCTGGCGAATTTTGGACCGAAGGTCTTCAGGTGGAAGATTCGGCAGAGAAGCTTCAACTTGGGAAACAGTTAATATTGAGGTAGAAGAGTCCTTTTCCATTAATGGCTATAATTCGTAAGCGATAACCCTAGCGGGAGCTCCATCTCCATTATTTACCTTTAGGGGAAGAGCAATTAAGCCAACTTTTTCCCCTATCAATTTATCGAGGTTACACAATCCTTCTATGATAAGTACTTCCGCTTCCAGGAGAATTTCGTGAATTTGCGTCACTTCTTCAAGGTTATTGACATCTGCCACAGAAGGAGGCTCGACCCCCAGCATATTGATCCCTTTTTGTACCAAAAATTTAGCTAATCTTTCTCCAATACGAGGCAATTCGTCGCGAAAACTAGCCGTTCCCAAGCGCTGGTTCCAGTCTGTCTGGATCAGCAAACTGTCTCCCCGTTGAAAAAGATCGGCAATACTTCCTAGGTCTTCAGGAGTTAAAATCTGCCTAGGCTTGGCATGGGGTATCCTAGCCACCCATGCTTCTCCCCAGAAACGCTGAATAGGAATTTGGTTGATGGTAGTAGAAGACACACCAAAATGGAAGGGTGCATCCATGTGGGTACCTGCATGTGAATAAATAGTGTAGGTACTTGCATTCCAGCCATCTACCTCTAATCGCTTGGAAACCTGACTGGAAAAACCTGCAATGATAGAATCGTATCCCTCTGTCAGGTCCCAGATCTTTTTACCGAAACCGTTTTTCATTTTTGTACCCCCTCCCCTACTCCTTTGCGTATTGTGTCTTTGATATAGGAGGCAACTTGCCCCGTAGAGGCACTGCCGTTGAGGTCAGGAGTAAGAATCCCATCTGAAGTTGCTTTTGCAATAGCCGATTCCAGGGCATTCGCAGCTTGGGCTTCTCCCAAATGTCTCAGCATTAGTGCGACAGACCAGATTTGACCAATTGGATTTGCAATTCCTCTTCCCGCAATATCCGGAGCCGATCCATGGATAGGCTCAAACATACTGGGATATTGCTTTTCGGGATTGATATTTCCACTAGGTCCTAAGCCTAAACTTCCCATAACAGCTCCCCCTAGGTCACTCAAAATATCTCCAATCATATTTGTCGTGAGAATCACATCAAATACTTCTGGGCGAAGGACAAAATTGGCAGAAGCAGCATCTACATACATCTTTCTGTAGGTTACGCCTGGATAGGATTTAGCAACTTCTTCGATCACCTGATCCCAAAAGGACAGCGTATAAATTAAGGTATTAGACTTAGTAACATTGGTAAGGTGCTTGCGGCGTTTCTGAGCTAATTGAAAAGAATAATGTGCAATGCGCTCAATTCCTTTGCGAGTAAAAATATTGGTCTCGGTTGCCAATCCACTTGGATCCATGGGATTGAGAATCCTCCCATTTTGTACAAACTCTCCCTCTGTGTTTTCCCTTACTACGACAAAATCAATGTCATCCATCCCTTTATCTCTCAGGGGACTCATTATTCCAGGAAGTAGCTTTGCAGGCCGGTAATTCACATACTGCTCAAAGTGGGTTCTGATACGGAAGGTAAACAGTTTTGCAGGAAGAGTATCATCTACCTCCGGTAAGCCTACTGCCCCAAAGAGAATGGCATCAAAATCAGACAAGGCAGTTAAGCCTTCCTCTGTGATAAATTTTCCAGTTTCTTTGTAATGCCCTGCTCCCCATGGATATTCCTGCGAATGTAGGGTAAAACCAAAGGTTTCGGCACAAAGAGAACAAATATCCCAGGCAAGTGGAACAATCTCTTTTCCAATCCCGTCTCCGGGTACAATAGCAATGTTGTAGGAATTCATAAATTAAGGTAAACTTGAAACTACTGAGCTGAAGGGGAAGTTATAGATTTAAAATGACTATTGTTACCTCAATTATGCCGAAACCTTGTGCAAATGATCACGGATGCGAAAGATTGGGGTAAAATCGGCCTAAAACAGACAGAAAACACATTTATAGAGAGAAAATCATGCTGGATATTATCTCAGGATTACAAGATTGGACCCAAAAAGGAAAGAGAATTGCCCTTGCAACCGTTACAAAGACTTGGGGCTCGGCACCTAGAAAGGTAGGGGCAGCCCTTGCCATCAGTGAAGATATGGAAATGCTAGGATCCGTAAGTGGGGGTTGTGTAGAGGGCGCAGTGGTAAAAGAGGCGATGGAAGTACTAAACACGGGTGTACCAAAAAGCTTGTCTTTTGGAGTGACCGATGAAAATGCTTGGGAGGTTGGATTGAGTTGTGGGGGGGAGGTGCACGTGTTCTTAGAACCTTTTCTCACCGAGCAGTCAGAAGGAAACCTACTCTGGGAAGAAATTCAGCGGTGTATCTCTGAGAATGAAGGCTGTGTCTGGATCAGCAAGATGGGTGGAGTAAAAAGTTTTTCTAGTGTAGTACAACCAGAAAGCAAATTACTAGGAAGTGCTATCGATCACTCTGTACAATCCCTCGCACTTGAAGCCTATGGTCAGCGGAAATCTGGGATAATCCAAAAGGAGGACCAAAACTACTTTGCACATGTATTTCCTCGTAAAAGTCAGCTTCTGATCATTGGAGCAGCCCATATAACTGTAGATCTAGTGGATTTGGCTCAACAGTTTGGCTTTGAGTGCATTGTGATCGATCCCAGGGGAATATTCTCTGAAAAAACACAGTTTCGTGTACCTCCTGATCAACTCTTTGTAGATTGGCCAGCAGAAGTACTCCCCAATTTTACCCTTGATGCCTATTCTTATGCGGTATTATTGACTCATGACCCTAAAATTGATGACCAAGCCTTACACATCCTCATGGATTCAAATGTGGCCTATATAGGAGCGCTTGGAGGGAGAAAAACCCATAAAAAGAGAGTAAATCGCCTCCAGGAAGCAGGAGTTGAAGAAGAGAAAATAGCTCGAATTCATGGCCCGATTGGAATGGATATCAACGCCCAAACTGCCCAGGAAATAGCCTTGAGCATTTTGGGTGAGTTAATCCAGGCAAAAAATCAATTCTTATAGGAGGAAGTTTTATTTAAGCAACCAATTGGCATTCAGGGAAAAGGATTGTAACCGTGTAAAGGTAAGAGGAGCAGAGTGTATCGCTCTATACCCAAATCCTCCTCTAAAAGTAACCCCCGTTTCAACCCGCTTAAACCAAATAAAACTCAATCCTACTTGTGCAAATACCCTTTGGTTAAGGCTATTGCGCAATTCATAAAACGCATAGTCTGGCATATATGCATTTGAAGTTGAGGTATTGCTCCCAAATGAAAGGGTTCCTTCAGGTGTAGCAAATACATTCTGCCCGGTTATATTGAGGTCTCTGTTGAAAGAATACTCCAAAGCTGTTCCTCCTCCTGCGTACAGTCTTAGCCAGTTTCCTACAGGATAAAAGAAATCAATGGAGCTTTGGAGTCCAACGGCATCACTAGAGGAATCGAAACTCAAGTGAGCGAAGCCAGGATCACTGGTATCCCATGAATTTACGCCATTGTAATAATTAGCAGCATCAATGCGATTCCAAATTCCAAATGCGATAAAGGAGACCTCCATATTTTTTTGTGGATTTGGGAGAAATACAAGGTTCAAACTGATTTGAGGATTTTCGCATTGAAAAGAGGAATAGGTTCCTTCCTCAAAAGTAAGGCCCTCATATATCTGAGGAGCATTTCCTCTAATTTGATTGAGAAAATGCGCATGGTCCATACCCATGATCATATCCTGATCTGAACCCAGAGATATCCCCAGCTTTTTGAGTTTCCAACTCTTATTTTGGGTGTTAGTATCGAGAGTTTGCGAAAAAAGGAAGGTACTTCCTACTAGGAAGGATAAGGCAAGGCCTACAAATGTTTTCATTGTGCGTGTGTTAGTTAGACGTTAGTTGAAGCCATAATTTAGCATTATTCTTCCCGGAATTCCAGGGAATAAAAATCCCCTTCCTTTCACTTAGTATCAATAAATCGCTGAATCTCTTCCCAACATAATGTGGCACATTTCATTCGAGCGGGATAATTCTGAGCAGCCTTAAAAACTGACAATTCATCCCAGGGGCTTTGCTCAACTAGTTCTTCTCCTTCTCCCTTAAGCATATTCAAATATTTGTCAATCAGTATCTTAACATCCTCAATACGCCGCTTTTCAAGTTGTTGAACAAGCAAGGAAGTAGAAGCTTTTGAAACGGCACATCCATACCCGTGAAAGTGGGCTTGCAAAATCTTATCCCCATCCAGATCAAGGTATAGCTTAAATTGGTCTCCACAAAGTTGATTATATGCTTCAATTATAACCGAGGCCTCCTCCTTCTTTTCAAAGTGAAAGGGATGCTTGTTGTGTCCCATAATAACAGGATGGTAGAGCCCTTTTTTTGATGTATCCATCTCAAGTAAATATATTTTTAACTACAGTAAGTCCCTCTACAAGCCTATCAATCTCTTCAAATGTATTATAAATAGAAAACGAGGCTCTAGCAGTACCTGGAACTTCCAGGTATTCCATCAGTGGCATTGTACAATGGTGGCCTGTCCGAATTGCAATACCCTCTTCATCTAACAACGTTCCCATATCGTGGGGATGAACTTCTCCAAATAAAAAGGAGAAAATAGAGGACTTATTCTTCGCTTGGCCGATAACGCTCAACTCTGGAAAAGACTGCAGACGTTCTGTTGCGTAGGATAGTAGCTGCCGATCGTGTTCTTGAATCCAATCCCAACCAATTTGTTCCAGGTATTCAATCCCTTTCTCTAGGGCAACAGCCCCTCCTATATCGGGTGTTCCTGCTTCAAACTTATAAGGAAGGGTATTAAACAGCGTACGTTCCACACTTACCGAGCGTATCATATCCCCACCTAATTGATAGGGAGGAATTTCCTCCAAAATCTCTTTTTTACCATATAGAACACCTATACCTGTTGGGGCAAATAATTTATGTCCAGAGAAGACAAAGAAATCACAGCCCATTTTTTGGACATCTATTGGGAGATGCGAGACACTCTGAGCTCCATCGATCAGGGTGTATGCACCTTTCACCTGAGCTTGTGTTATTAATTTCTCAATAGGATTGAGAGTTCCCAAGGAATTGGAAATGTGGACGAGTGCAAGGATAACGGTATTTGCATCAATCAGTTGTTCCGCCTGCACTAGGTCCAATTCTCCATCAACAGATAGGGGGATTACCCTCAATTCACATCCCGTTTCTCGACACAACATCTGCCAAGGAACAAAGTTCGCGTGGTGCTCCATAAGGCTTACTACGATGTTTGAGCCAGACTTTGCGAGCCTAGTCCCCAAACTATGTGCAATCAGATTGATCCCCTCAGTAGCTCCCCTAACGAAAATTATTTCTTCGGGGTGCGCTGCCCCTAGAAAATGTTGTACACTTTCTCTAGCAGCATCGTGCAGTGCAGTGGCTTTCTGAGATAAGTGGTATACCCCTCGGTGAATATTTGAATGGGAATGTAAGTAGTAGTCCGAAAGAGCCTCAATTACTACACGAGGTTTTTGGGAGGAGGCAGCACTGTCTAGGTACACCAACGGTTTTCCACTTGGATGTGCCTGACCCAGAATGGGAAAGTCCTTTCGTATTTCTTTAAGTTCAGGAGACATGTTGTATTACCTCTTTCAGACTGTCTACACTATGAGCTGCTGCAAAAACATCAATGAAGGGCATAGCAGCCGCCATTCCCTGCACGGTAGGTTGAAAGTTGGGATTCCCAGCCAGGGGATTTAGCCAAATGACACGCGCAGCACGCTTATGAATTTCGTACATCGCATCTTCCAGCAAAGAGATATCACCCGTGTCCCATCCATCACTTACTATAATCACTAGGGTTCTAGAATCCAATTTACTTCCATACTGTTTCAAATACTGTTCTAGGCAGGCCCCTATTCGGGTACCTCCCGACCACTCTGGTACGTGATCGGCAAGTTCCTTCACGGCCTTATCGAATTGCCCTTTAGCCAATTGTTCACTCACACAGTATAGGTGTGTGCTAAATACAAACGTCTCCATTTGCTGGTATACATGCTGGAACCCGTAGAGAAATTGAACAAAGAATCGGCTGTAGAGGTCCATGGATTTACTCACATCACAAAGCATTACCAACTTCAACTTTCGCCTGCGTTTCTTTCGGTATACTAGCTCCAACAATTCACCTCCCCGTCTCATATTGTTACGCATCGTTCCACGGAGATCGAACGATCCACGGCTAGCGCGCTTATACCTTCTCTCCAATTGGTTGGCAATTTGTCGTGCAATGCGTTCTATCAACTTCATAACCTCATCGAGCTCATCCTCTGTAAAACCGCTAAAATCTCTACTGGTAAGAACCGTACCTGCGCTATACGTTGCCAATTCCTGTTCCTCCTCTTCTTTATTCCCGTGCAACCAACTCTTCAATGCCTTCAAAGAGGGAGTTTTTTGCTTGGGTGGCCCTTTTTGAATGGGGCTATCCTCTGCTGGACCTTGCTTTTCCTTGGAATCAACCGCTCGGTTGAGTTGCTTCCAAAATTCTCCATAGTGCTCGTCAAATAACTGCTGTTCAGCAAGCGATTTGGCAAATATAGACCGCAGGACGAGTCGAAATTCCGCACGATCTCCAAATCCAATATACTCTAAGGTATTCAAAGCTTCGCATATACTGGTGGGTCCTATCCGCATTCCCTTATCACGCAGGTAGCGCGCCAGCATGATCATGTTCTCGCTTAAAGCCGTTCTTCTTTGAATCAATTCCATATTGAAATGCGAAACCTAATTGAAGTAATTTATGTAAATTAACCTATCAATTCGATTAAAGTTGCCATTTGAAAGCTAGAACCATTGTGCTTGAACCCTTGATACTCAATACAGATCTTTTGTCCCACTTTGGCGAAGACGAATTCTTTGCCCTGTGACAATCCAACAAGGAACTTCGAATTGAGCGAAATGCCCAAAAAGAGATTATCATTATGGCTCCTGCCAGATCTGAAACGGACTCAAAAAACTCTGAGTTAATAATTGAGCTAGGCATATGAAATCGCAAGTACCAATCTGGAAGAGTGGATGGAAAACGGATGCCGATTGTCTGGATTGATAGATCCTTCAAATGGAGAGGTTCGTATCTTCAGAACTCCAAACAGCCTATTTAAGGACAAAAAATCAAAAATAACTGGTTTGGACAATATTTTTTCTGGAAAGTATATCCTAGTAGGATTTGAATTTGATCTATCCTTGTTGAGAATTTGATAGGTAGGGCTATCGTTAAAGCTTTTCTGATACCTACTCTACTCGCTTATTAATGCTACTCCATTTTTAGGGAAACGCCTACTTCTTCAAACAATTCTGAAAGAGACAATTGGGTCTTTCGGATATCTTGCCAGTCTTTTAATACCACTCCTAGCGTCTCTTCTACAATTTCGGGTTCCAGGTGGTCAAAATGCATACTGGCCAGGGCAGTTGCCCAATCCAGAGTCTCCGCAATTCCGGGGACTTTTGCCAATTTCTGCTGCCTAACTACTTGCATGAATTTGCAGATCTCTTCAGAAAGTCTATCATCGATATCTGGTACTTTTGATCGGACTATCGCCAATTCCTTGTCAAAATTGGGATAATCAATCCAGAGATAAAGACACCTTCTCCTTAAGGCTTCAGACAACTCCCGGACCCTATTACTGGTTACAACAACATGGGGAATATGAGCTGCCTGGATGGTTCCAATTTCTGGTATACTTATCTGCCAATCTGATAAAACCTCTAGTAGAAAGCTCTCAAACTCTTCCTCTGAACGATCAATTTCATCAATTAACAATACAGGAGACTTCTCGGCATATGTTATTGCCTCTAATAAAGGCCGTTTGAGCAAAAAGTCTTCGCCAAATATAGTTCTCTCTTTTTCTTCTATACTCTTTCCCATTTCCTCCATCATTTTTAGTTGGAGAATCTGGCGCTGGTAATTCCATTCGTAAAGCGCGTGGTAAGCGTCCAATCCTTCATAGCATTGTAACCTGATAAGTTGGGTGTCCAGGGCCTGTGCCATCACTTTGGCAATTTCTGTTTTTCCAACCCCTGCAGGCCCTTCAATCAATAGAGGCTTATTTAGCTTCATGGCTAGATAAACTGACATGACAATTTGCTTATCAGAAATATAGCCTTGGCTAGATAACATCTGTGTCACACGGTCAAATAGTTCCCCACGCATGTATAGAGAGATGAAGGAGTTAAAATTAAACGGTCAAATGAAATGAAGTAATACTTAACTACTTCTGATAATCATTAAGAGAAATAGATTGTTTCACAAGATAAAAGAGGCCAGCAAACATACCGGCCTCTTATGAGAAACTTATTAACCATTTTTACATAGAAACAGCGCGGTTTAGCGCACGCTTGGCATAAACCTTAGCCAGGTGTTTTCTGTAACGTTCTGAAGCAAAGGGATCGCTCAGGATATCCTTACCTTCTGCTGCCTGGGCAACTGCCTCCTCAATCTTATCACCCGAAAGGATCTGATTCATCAAAGCTCCTTCAAGGGTTGTATCTCTAAAGGCCATATCAGAAACTCCCGAGAAACCAATACGCGCATAAGTACAGGTAGGTCCTCGATCGATCCGCATTACAACTGCGCAGCCAACAATAGCAAATCGAGAGGCTGGTTGCATGAATTTTTCATACACGGAGACAAGTTTTCCAGTTCCTGTAGGGTTTAGAGGAATGCGGACTTCTGTTAGAATTTCTCCCTCCTGAAGGTCTGTTGTGTAAAAGCCTTTGAAAAAATCGTCTGCGGCAATTTCACGTTGACCTCCTGAACTTCTCACCACAATGGTTGCATTGGCAGCGATCATAACCCCTGGCCAATCTGCGGCAGGATCAGCATGAACGAGACTTCCACCAAGGGTACCGTTATTTCTGACAGCAGGATCTCCAATTAACCCGGCAGCTTCAGAAAGCATGGGCATGACCTCTCTGATCTGAGCATGGTGTTCTATATCTCCGTGGGTTACCCCTCCTCCTAGCGAAAGGGTTTCGCCTGATATGTCAATTTGCTTCAGTTCAGGGATTCTCCCTATATCAATTAGGGTGGCAGGGCTATTTAAGCGAAGTTTCATTGCGGGAATCAAGCTATGGCCTCCTGCCAGGAGCTTAGTATCTCCCCCTGCACTGAGGTGGAGTAATGCCTCATTTACACTTGAGACTCTTTTATATTCAAAATTTGAGGGTATCATAAGAACGATTGATAAAAATGTTTGAAGTTCCATGTTTGAAGCTTGAAGAAAGGGGAGCAGATTCCTCAACTGCAACCCTGGTATAAACCATAAACTTCAAGCCTCAAACAATTGATAAGATTACTGTTCTCCCTGCATGGCCAGCCATACTTTTTCAGGAGATAGAGGCATCGTCAGGTCCTTAACCCCATAGGGAGATAAGGCATCCATCACCGCATTTACGACTGCTGGGGTAGAAGCAATTGTTCCAGCCTCTCCAGCTCCTTTCACTCCAAGCGGATTATGTGGACAAGGTGTTACTTGGCGATCCACTTCAAACATGGGTAGATCATCTGCTCGAGGCATGGTGTAGTCCATATAGGACCCATTGATCAGCTGTCCATATTCGTCATACATAGCTCCTTCGAATAAGGCCTGTCCAATTCCTTGGGCAATACCACCGTGAATTTGTCCATCTACAATCATGGGGTTGATTACGTTTCCTACGTCATCGCAGGCGACAAAGCGCTTAATTTCAACTTTACCTGTTTCTTTATCTATCTCTACTACGCATATATGGGCTCCGAATGGATAGGTAAAATTTGCGGGGTCGTAGAAACTAGAGAAATCCAGACCCGGTTCTAAGCCCTCAGGATAGTTGTGAGGAACATAGGCGGTCAAGGATACATCACCAAAACCTATGGATTTATCCGTTCCTTTCACGGTCCACTTACCTTCTCCATATTCAAGATCTTCAGGAGTAGACTCAAGCAAATGTGCTGCAATTTTAGCACCCTTCTCGAGTACTTTTTCTATACTCTTTACAATTGCACTCCCTCCGACAGCCAAGCTTCGAGAACCATACGTTCCCATTCCGAAAGCTACTGACTCAGAGTCTCCATGTACAATCTCCACATCCTCTAGAGGAATGCCAAATTTGTCGGCGACTACCTGAGCAAATGTGGTCTCATGCCCTTGTCCATGGGAGTGAGAACCTGAGTATACACTTACTTTCCCAGTTGGCTGAACCCGAACCTGAGCCGATTCAAAAAGTCCTGCTCGGGCTCCTAGGGCTCCAACTACCGCTGAGGGGGCAATTCCACAGGCTTCAATGTAGGTAGAAAAGCCGATTCCCATCAGTCTCCCTTGGCTTCGAGCCTCTGCCTGCTCCTTCTTTAAGGATTCATAATCGATCATATCTAGGGCCTTCTGGAGAACCCCATGGTAATTCCCACTATCGTATTGCAGGGCAACTTGGGTTTGGTACCCTTCTTGTTCTACCCCGTCAAATGGAGGAATAAAGTTCTTGAGTCGCAACTCTGTGGGATCCATATTCAATTCTCGTGAAGCCGTATCCATCAAGCGCTCCAACAGGAAAGTAGCTTCTGGTCTACCGGCTCCTCGGTAGGCGTCCACAGCGGTAGTATGAGAGAATACCCCAGTCACATCTACGTGTATCGCAGGAGTAGTATATAATCCTTGCAGTAGGGTTCCATATAAATAGGTAGGAACGGCAGGTGCGAAGGTAGAAAGATAGGCTCCTAAATTGGCGAGTGTTTTGACACGAAGCCCTACAACATTACCTTCCGAGTCAAAGCCCATTTCTGCCTTTGTAACATGGTCTCTCCCGTGGCAATCTGTCATAAAGCTCTCACTCCTTTCAGCGGTCCACTTTACTGGACGGCCTAGTCTCTGAGAACACCATATTACCAGTGCTTCTTCAATATAGTGGAATATTTTACTTCCAAATCCTCCTCCCACATCATAGGAAACTACGTGGACCTTATGTTCGGGAAGTCCTAAAACAAAGGCAGATAAAAGCAAACGGATTAAATGCGGATTCTGTGTAGAGGTATACAGGGTGTATTTTCCCTTAGATCCATCAAAATCTCCAATTGCGGATCTGGGTTCAATTGCATTGGGGATAACTCGCTGGTTAACCAAGTCAAGGGTTGTTACGTGATGCGCACCGGCCATTGCAGCATCTGTGGCTCCTTTATCTCCCAATTCCCAGTCAAAGGCTACATTTCCAGGTACATCTTCATGTACCAGGGGGGCCCCTTCCTTCAAGGCATCAGTAACCTTAGCTACGGAATCCAGTACATCATAATCCACTTCCACGAGCTCAGCAGCATCCTTTGCAATCTCAATGGACTCTGCTATAACTACAGCTACTCCATCTCCCAAATGTCGAACTTTGTTTGCTACTAAGATAGGATGAGGAGGTTCTTTCATCGTTTCCCCATTTTTGAAGTTCACCTGCCACCCACAAGGAACTCCTCCTACACCAGAATCAGCTATGTCCTTCCCTGTGTAGACTTTTACAACGCCGTCCATAGCCGCTGCCTTGGAAATGTCTACTCCATTAATCTTGGCATGTGCATAGGGACTACGTACAATGTATGCGTAAGTCATTGCAGGAAGTACCAAATCATCTGTATACTTTCCTTTTCCGGTAATAAAGCGCTTGTCTTCCACGCGCTTGACGGATTGCCCAATATAATTACCCATGTGAAACCTCCTTCTTCATTTTTTCAGCAGCATACTGAATTGACTTAACAATATTGTGATATCCTGTACAACGACAGAAATTACCTTCTAACGCATGGCGGATTTCTGACTCTGAAGGATCAGAATTATGACTGAGCAAATCACTTGCAGCCATGATCATTCCTGGTGTGCAAAAGCCACACTGGAGTCCATGCTTCTCAGCAAAACCCTCTTGTAAAGGGTGTAAGGTACCGTTCCCATCTGGAGACATACCTTCAATTGTCTTGACTTCAGTCCCATCAGCCTGAACTGCCAATAAGGTGCAAGATTTTGTCGCTTTCCCATCGATGAGAATCGTACATGCCCCACAGTTGCTTGTATCGCAGCCTACATGGGTGCCCGTTAAACGCAGATTTTCACGGAGAAATTGAACGAGTAGAAGGCGAGGACTAACTTCCTCGCTATAACTCTTCCCATTCACCGTAACGTTGATTGGTACATTCATAAACCGGCAAATTTTATTATAGTCCTTAATTTAGTTTGTTTGATGAAACTAGCTCGTGGTTTCCAATTCCTTTTCCAAAGCCTTAAAGAATTGATCTGTCAGAGTTCGGGCAACTCCCGATAACACGCGCTGGCCCGTTCTAGCCAACAGTCCTGATAGTTGTGCCTTACCCGAGAACTCCACCTCCGTAGTAGATGGATCGATGGCCTTTAAGAAAATATTACCTTTGGCAGTAACGTTTCCAATTTTGCTGTTTTGGCGCATTTTCAATACAAAACTCTCTGGAGGCACCTGATCCTCCACTTCCATATTTCCAGCAAACGAACCATCTACTGGTCCGATTTTAACCTCTGAAATTGCTTTATAAGAATGTTCTCCGATAGGTTCCAAACGCGTAATACCTGGAGTAACCCTTGCCAAAGTTTCTGGATTTAGTAGTAGTGCCCAAATCGCCTCTCTGGATGCAGATAGCACATGAGTCCCCTCTATTTGCATAGAATAAAATTTAGTTGAAGTACTCGAACGTATACACTTAAATACTAAAGCAGTTATTAATATAAAGAAAATGAATTGTAATCAATCCATATTTTCCTTATTTAGACTCAATCTAATAATTCGGAAAGGGAGGCAATTTGAGGGGCAATTTTTTGTCCCAAAACATCTTGATGTGTGTCAAAACGATTGAGATGTATTGCTGATAAGCCAAACATTGCTGCTCCGGCTACATCCCAGGTGTTAGTAGATATGAACCCTATTTCTTTTTTATCAACGCCAAAGCTTTCTACTGCTAGTTGGTAAACACTTGGATTGGGTTTGAATACCTTTACCATATCTACACTGAGCACCTTTTCAAAGTAGGGATTGAGCTGATTACTTTCCACAGCCTGTTGAAGCATTTCGGGATTTGCGTTTGAAAGAACAGCTAGTCTATACTGACGGGAAAGCTTCCCAAGTAATTCTTCTACCTCTGGAAAAGCATTAAGGTGGTAATATGCATTGACCATCTTTTTCAATACTTCATCTGTAAATTGTACGCCGTATACCCTACAGGCATAGGATAAAGCGTCGGCAGTCACTTTTGAAAAAGGTTGATAAGCCCCCATCAAGCTACGTAACCATGTGTACTCAAGCTGTTTTGAACGCCAAAGATTCCCAATCTGCTCGCTCTTCACCCCGAATTGTCGATTTAGCTCCTCATTCAATGCCCCAATGTGGAAAAGGGTTCCATAAGCGTCAAATACCAGGGCCTTTAATTGCTTGGCAAAATCCATATGAGAAATATACATAAAATACCGATATTTGGAGCCTAATATTAGGATATGCGAAGTAACCCATTCAAAAATCGGGTAAAAGAGAAGGGTAAAATCAACATAATAACCTTGGGATGTTCTAAGAATCTTGTAGATTCTGAGGTCTTACTAGGACAGCTAAAAGGGAATGGATTGGATGCTGTCCACGAAGAAGAGGCTAGTGATGCCAAGACTGTAGTTGTTAATACCTGTGGATTCATTGACGAGGCAAAGGAGGAGTCTATACAAACGATTCTTACCTATGCGGAAAAAAGAGAAGCAGGAGAAATAGATAAGCTCATAGTTACGGGATGCCTTTCTGAGCGCTACAAAACGGACCTGATCCAGGAGATTCCTGAGGTGGACGCATTTTTCGGCACCCAGGATTTACCTCACCTAGTCCAGGAGTTAGGAGCAGATTACAAGTCTGAATTGGTAGGAGAAAGGCCTGTTGCAGAAGGGAGTCACTATGCCTACTTGAAAATTGCTGAGGGCTGCAACCGCCCCTGCAGTTTTTGTGCAATTCCATTGATGCGGGGTAAACACAGATCGCGGGATATTGAATCTCTTGTGGAGGAAGCTAAATTCCTGGTGCAAAAAGGGGTAAAAGAACTTATGCTCATTGCACAAGACCTTACTTACTACGGAATTGACTTATATGGAAGACGAAAACTCAATGAATTGCTCCAGTCATTGGGTGAAGTTGAGGGCCTGGAATGGATTCGCCTTCATTATGCCTACCCTTCGGGCTTCCCCGTAGAGATCCTTCCAACCATTAGAACGCAGGAAAATATTTGCAACTACCTAGATATTCCGCTACAACATATCGCAGATCCGGTGCTCAAACACATGCGACGAGGAATAAACAAAAAGAGGACCGAAGCTTTAATTGACACCATTCGAGCGGAAATTCCAAATATTACCCTTAGGACAACTCTACTGGTGGGACACCCGGGCGAGAGCCAACAAGACCATGAAGAATTGTTAGAGTTCGTAAGTCGAAGGAAGTTTGACCGCCTGGGAATATTTACCTATTCACATGAAGAAGGAACCTATGCGGGAAATAGCTTTGAAGACCAAATAAGCGAGGAAACCAAAGAGACGAGAAAGGAGGAACTCATGGAATTACAACAAGAAATTTCATTGGAGTTAAACCGAAAGAAAGTAGGTAGAGTCTATAAAACTCTGGTAGACAGCCAGTCAGACGGATATTTTATTGGGAGGACGGAAGCTGATTCTCCAGAAGTAGACAATGAAGTGCTCATATATGCCAAAAATCTAACTATTGGAGACTTTTATTCCGTTGAAATTACAGATGCTATGGAATACGACCTAATTGGGAAAATTGCAAAATGACCGACCCGCATGTCCAATACCTTTGTTGCATGTATCCTTGTTTTTTTAAGCCTTTTAAATCCGCTGAAGGCTCAGTGGGAAGCTACCATTAAAAGTAAAGTGGACCCTCTAGGACCTACGAATACTTCTCTTTTTCTGAAGTATGTACCGATACAGGAAAAAACAAAAGCATTCCATATTGAAATTTCCTTCCGTCTTCCCCGGACCCATCGAACCATTTCTGCTCGGGAAATGGAAATAAACGTACGCGAATCCAAGCTATTTACCTTCCCTTTTCAAATTCCACCTGGAAATTACGAGGTTGACATAGATATCCTCGACACCGAAGGCATTAGCTCTACAACCCAACAAATGACTTATCAGAGTCGATTTGACAAGGGCCAACTTTCTATCTCTGATATATTTTTGGCGCGAAGACCTTCCAATAACTTCCAAAGCCTATCCCCAATTCTGGCTAGGGTTCCCACTTTTTCTGAACGGGAGGATTCAATCTTCTTCTATCTAGAGGCATACACCCCGAACCTTTCTCAAGTTTCTGTAGAAGCAACATTACTTGCTGAAAAGTCGCATGAACAACCCCAATCCGACCTCTACGTATCATTACAAAATGCGTCTCAATCTATACAAGTTTTGAACGGTAAAGCTGTTTTTTCAGGAGGGTTCGATATTTCAGCCCTAAACAGAGGTCAATATAGGATATTGATTCGAGCCTCTGGGGGGATTCCTGTGGAAAACACGATAAATTTTATCATCAAAGATAGAATTCAAGAGCGCATCAAAGATGACCTCTTAAATTCTATCGCTCAGATGAACTACATATTGCCCGAAGAACGCGTAGCGGAGCTCCTTAAAGTGCAGCCATCCAATCAATGGGATAGTCTGATTTCAGTTTGGTCTCACTTGTATCCAAATACTGAAAAGCTTCCCTTTCACACCGAGAATTCCATGGAATCTTATTATAGAAGGCTGTACACTTTTCAAGATAGTCTCGCTTATACAGGAGAGAATTGGGAATCTGATCGTGCTAAAATTTTTCTTTTCTACGGTATCCCAGATGGAGGGTGGGAAGGGGTTCATAAATTTGTTCAGGGAAGTACAGCTTACGAGCAGTGGGCCTATCCCTCCGAAAACTTAATCTTCACATTTCAGAAGCAAAACAATAGGTATTTTCTCATCGAATGAAAGAATCTATTATACTATATTTTCAAAAGTATTTCCCTTTTAAAGATATCCTTGGTAAGCCGGAAGTAAAAGATCCTGAGAAGACCTTGGGAACCTACAAGGGATCGGTATACCTCCACTATTTCATCTTATTTCTCAAGGCTTTGCCTTGGCTCTGTGGCGTCGGTTTTATATTATCCTTTTTTCCGCAGTTAGATACCCATTACTCATTTACCCTTCCCTTAGTTCAAGTACCTGTTTCCTTCCAAGGGATTCTCAAAATCATTAGCATAAGTGGTTTGATCGGATTTGGGACAAATAAACTGGCTATCCGCATGCTATTCCGGCCCGTAGAAAAGCGTCCCGTCTGGGGTCAAGGGTTAATTCCTGCTCAGAAAGACCGGATTATTTATACCCTCGCCAATGGAATGCACGAGCATATTTTGAATCCTGAGTTGATCCACAAACGCCTAGAGAGTTCTGGTCTAGTGAAGCGAATCAATAACCTATTAATTGATGGAACCAGGAATTTGATGCAAGACCTAGAACTACGGAACGAGTTGAAAAAACTCATAGTCCAAAGTATGGAAGACTATCTTAACCAAGAATCTGTCAAGAAAGAAATCCTAAGTCTTATTGATCGAAGAGTCCAAGATAACATGGAAGGGGTTGGGAAATTTATTCTAAATACTTACAAGCGACTAAATCCGGAAGACTATCAGACCATTATGAATCGGGTGATTTCGGACATACCCAAGGTTTCCCTTGAGGTGCTTCACAAAGTCGAACAAGAAATAAGCTCAATAGATACCTATTTAGACCAGCAGCGCTCAAATTCTCAGGACTTTATCGAGAAGGCCTTGATCAACACCCTTGAGCAAATAGACATTCCCAATATACTTCGAGGGCAGATGCAGCACTTTGACGAAGTGCGGCTAGAGCGAATGGTAAGGGATGCTACAAATGAACAACTTCAGTACATTCAGTACCTAGGGGCCCTTTTAGGTATGTTGGGTGGACTCTTGATCTGGCAACCTGAGATGATGACCTTGCTTTATGGTTTCTTATTAGGCATCCTGTATATTGTGGACATTATCATTCATAGGATTCAAAACAAGCCCACTTGAAAGGAATAACCAGAAGTATTCGGAAAGATTATCTGTTACCAGACACCCCTTTGAGAGAGTTTTATGAGCATTCTCCTCTAGAACCAGACTTTGAGGCAATCATTCAGGAAAAATCTAAAATCCCCCTATCTAGGGAGATCTTATCAAACATCATCCGCAAGCAGTACGATGGACTTGAACTTTATCCAGCTACACAGGAAGCCCTGAAAAACCTTGCTGCTCCCAATGCTTATACGGTTACTACGGGACACCAGCTGGTATTCCTTGGAGGGCCCCTTTTCACAACTTATAAAGTCCTCCACACCATTAAGTTAGCCAATACCCTATCTCAAAAATTCCCGCAATACCGTATCGTTCCAATCTTTTGGATTCATACAGAAGATCATGACTTTGAAGAAATCAACCATTATTACCCTTCTTATAACGAAATGGTTGAGTATTCAGGGAAATTCTCCGGCAAGGTAGGACAACACATAATAGAACCAGAGATAGCAGAGCTACTCCCCCCTCATTTTTCTGAAAATTTGCAGGAATCCTACAGCCCTGGGCAAACTTGGACGGCAGCCTATCGATCCTTTATGCACCAACTATTCGGTCCTTTGGGAGTACTCATGATCGATGCAGATGACCCCTTTTTGAAAGGTCAATTTCGAGAAGTTTTTCGAAGAGATTTAGAAGAGAATTTCAGCCAGAAATGTGTCAATATCACCTCGGATAGACTGAGAGAAAAAGGATATGTCCCACAGGTACATCCACGTGAGATCAACATTTTCTATTTAAAAGGAGCCCTTAGAAATAGACTAGTCAAAGAGGGAAATAGGTTTCGAGCCTATAATTCTGACCAAGTGTGGGAAAAGAAAGATCTTCTGGCTATGCTAGATCAACATCCGGAGTATTTCAGTCCTAATGTATGCCTGAGACCTCTCTATCAGGAACAGATTCTACCCAACCTTGCCTACATAGGTGGTTGGGGAGAGCTATCCTACTGGGTGCAACTAAAAGGGCTTTTTAAGGAGGCCCAAACACCATTCCCCTTGTTAATGCCCAGAATGTCAGCAACTCTTTTTAGGCCTCACGAAGCACGAAATTGGAAGGATTTTGGATTGGATTTGACAGAAATAGAACATCCCATTCCCCAACTCAGTCAAAAACTGTTACGAAAATATTGGGCGGCAGATGACCTTCTTGCCCATTTTGACTCTATAAACTCAGAAATTGAGCGCTTAGAAGCCTACGTTGAGCAGTTTTCCTCTACCCTCCCCCGGTCTATCGAAGGACACAAGGTTAAGTCGCAAAGATTCTTTCAACGGATTAATAAAAAATTGCAGAAAGTCATCATGCAAAAATACCCCGAGTTTAATGCCCTAACGGAACTAAAGGAAAAAGTACAGCCTGACAGGTTGCGTCAGGAAAGAGTGCTTAGTTTAGCTTCGTTTCCTACTTACTCTCCGGAAGACCTAATTCAACAAATATTTGATTCTTGCGAGCCCTTGAATTATAGCCCTAGGTTTGTTACTTTGAATTCGTAAGTTCTGGGTTGTTAAAATGATGCTACATCCTAAACCCCTAACTTTGAATCCAAAACTACTTGTAAACTTATTCCAATTTTACCGTAAAAGATTATAAGAACAGAAATTCAAAATATATATGGCCAAAGAATCTTTTAAAGATCTTACCCAAGAGTTTGAGGACTTTGATACTTCCTTGCTGTATGATGACATAGAGCGGATTCGCGAGATTGAAGAAGCGGAAGAAAAGGATCAAAACAACAAGCTTTCATTTGCCGGATTGATGGCATTGATTGCTGGTGTAGTTTTGATGGCTGTCACAATTGGTGGGAGCTTATTTCCTCCTAGCTTGGTAGACTTTCTCATGGGATTCATGCAGATCGCCGGCTTTGGTGCTTTATTTTACGGGTTTATCAAAATGCTACAACTTGTAATCCGGCAGAAGGAACTCAACTTTCCTGCCCTCAATGTCTACAGGAAAACGAAACCGGTAAGTGCAACCAAAGCTACACGTCAGGAAAAAAAACGTGCTACGAGTGAAGATCAATCTAGGTCCTATCAGCGTAGACCAAGTACTTACGCCCAAAATACCCGTAAGGAACTGAGAAGATCTAGAAGGAATCGCGTTTTTTCTGGAGTTGCTGGAGGGCTTGCAGAATACTTCAAGGTTTCATCCGCACTTCTGCGTTTTGCATTTATACTCAGTATTTTTGCGACGTCTGGTTCTTCAATTATCCTTTATCTATTATTGTCCATCGTGCTGCCCCGAAATTATGATGATATTCCCCAAGACACTAAAAGGCGTAGGGGTGCCCCAAGAGAAGATTACATCAACTAGTCTACGGAACATTTAGGTATTTACCTTTTACTTGGAATTTTCGTGGTATTTTCGGCCTTCAGGTGGAAGTTTCCGAACGTTCCCCGGTAATCTATGCCTAATCAAGGAGTGAATTCCCTAGCATCTTATTAACTTGCAATTCGAAACAGATAAAAATCCCATTCTTCTATGCCTGTATATTACCTTATGAAAGTCAAAGGGAAGGCTAAGATCCCAGACTATATACAATTAAGGGATGAAGCATTAACCCTGATTGGGTATTTTCGACCAGGAAGAAACGAACGTCTGGAAAAGGTGGTAAAAGATCCCAAGGCTGCTGAAGTTCTACGTGAGGCTATTGAGAAAATTACAGAATACGGCAAACTCACCAAAGTAGAATTATGACGAAACAACCGATCATTTCGTTCAACAATGTCTACGCGGGCTATAGCAACCAGGAAGTACTCAAGGACGTGAGTTTTGAAATTGGTCCTGGAGAATTTGTTTACTTAGTGGGCCCAACAGGAGTAGGGAAAAGTACGGTATTGAAGTTAATGTATGCAGACTCTCTTCCTCAGAAAGGAGAAATTGAAATTGAAAAGTTCAATCTTTCCCATCTCAAACGAAGCGAGATTCCCTATTTAAGGAGAAGAATTGGGATCGTTTTTCAAAATTTCCGTTTATTGGAAGACCGAAATGTATTTGATAATATAGCTTTTGGACTGAAGGCCACAGGCTGGAAAGGATCTGATAGGGTCAAGAAACGGGTAATGGAAGTATTGGTGGATGTGGGTATGTCTTCAAAGGTACATTCCATGCCCCACCAACTCTCGGGAGGTCAGCAGCAACGTGTAGCTATAGCCCGAGCCTTAATTAATTATCCGGCTATCTTGGTAGCGGATGAACCCACGGGTAACCTCGATCCCTTAGCAAGCCAAAAAATTATGGAAATTCTTCGTAAAATAAATTATTCGGGAACTTCTGTACTTATGGCAACTCATGAATACCAACTCATAAAGAATTATCCGGCTAGAATTTTGGAAATTGTACATGGAGGAACGCTTAAAGAGCATCAGCATGCACATTCGTTTCTCTCCCAGATTCTACTTTAAAGATACCTCATAAATGGATAAACCACCTATTTCACCCAACCAGCAACCTCAGGATGCCTCTAATAATCCTCCTGAGGCTCCTAAAGCTCCGAAGAAAAAACCTTCATATAAAATCCCGAGGTATTTTTTTCTGACCCTGGTTGTGCTCATTTTTCTTGGAATTGTTGGTTTCGTTGTCTATGTGGGACAAACTCTACCCTCTTTTCAGGAAATTGAAAACCCACAATCAGATTTATCCACCCAGTTATTAGCTTCTGATGGCTCTGTTCTTCAGACTTTTTTCTCCCGAGAAAATCGAACCAATGTTCGCCTAGATGAGATCTCACATTATGTGATCGACGCCCTTATATCAACAGAAGATGCTAGATTCTATCAGCACTCAGGGGTAGACCCTAAGTCCTTCCTTGCAATCCTCGCTGATCTTATCAAGGGTCGTGAAATACGGGGAGGTAGTACGATCACTATGCAACTCGCAAGGAATCTCTACCGCAATCAGGTAGGAAAAGAACAAACTTACATCCGAAAAATAAAAGAATACCTAGTTTCTACTTTTTTGGAAAGGCAATTTACAAAAGAAGAAATCATCACGGCTTACCTCAATACGGTAAATATTTATGGCAACTCTTATGGAATAGAGACTACTTCGCGTAGGTTGTTCAATAAAGCTGCAAAGGACCTTACCATCGAAGAGGCGGCTGTAATTGTAGCCATGCTGAAAGGACAAGGGGTTTATAATCCCTATCGTTATCCTGAAAGGGTAGTTGGACGAAGAAACCTGGTAATGAATCAGATGGTAAAATATGGAGTGGTAGACTCCCAGCGCACTAACATTGATAGTTTACAAGCCCTTCCCTTAAAGTTAGCTGGTAGGACCCAAGACCATGTGAAAGGGCTAGCGCCTTACTTTAGAGAATATGTGAGAAATAAGCTCAAGACCTGGTGCGATGAGCGTGGGTATAACTTATATACAGATGGTCTACAAGTCTATACCACCCTAGATCCTAGGATGCAGTTCCATGCAGAGGAAGCAGTGAAAGAGCATCTCTCCGACTTACAGAAGACATTCAACAAACAAATAAAGGGCTATGAACCCTATAAGCGGGACCCCAGTTTCCTGGTTGATCTCATGAAGCAAACCGAGCGCTATCGTTTGGCCAAAAATGCGGGGAAACCCATGGGTGAAATTGAGAAAGAATTTAATACGCCCACACCCATGACTATTTTTAGCTGGAACGGATATGTGGATACTACCATGACCCCAATGGATTCTATTCGATATTCCGCTCGATTTTTAGAAACGGGAATGGTTTCTATTGACCCAACAAACGGACATGTAAAGGCTTGGATTGGCGGAATTGACTATAGGTTTTTTAAATACGACCATGTAGAAAAAGGTAAGCGTCAGGTAGGATCAACTTTTAAGCCCTTTGTCTATGCAGCTGCCATTGATAATGGGAAGAGTCCTTGCGATAAAATTCTCAACCAACCGGTAGTATTCAAAAATCCCGGGGGGAAACCCTGGTCTCCCAAAAACTCAGACGGTAGTTATGGTGGGCTAATGACTTTGCGAAATGGCCTAGCAACCTCTACCAACTTGATTACTGCCCAACTCATGAACAAGGTGGTAAATCCGAGTGTCGTGGCTTCTTATGCCTACAAGCTGGGAATCAAATCCAAACTCGATGAGGTTCCAGCGCTTTGTCTGGGAACTACAGACCTAAGCGTATTAGAACTCACAAATGCCTATGGTACCTTTGCCAACCAAGGAACTTGGATTGAACCTGTAGTAATAACCCGAATTGAAGATCGCCACGGAAATGTATTGGAAGAATTCATTCCTGAAACCCATGTTGCCCTAAGTGAAGAAAAAGCCTATCTCATGGTAGACTTGCTCAAAGGCGTAGTAGACCAGCCCGGAGGAACAGGCCAAAGGCTACGCTGGAAGTATGGTTTTACAAATGAGATCGGTGGAAAAACTGGAACCACTCAAAATCACTCAGATGGATGGTTTGTAGGAATTCGCCCCAACTTGGCTACAGGCGTTTGGGTAGGTTGCTCCGATCGCCGCATGCGCTTCCGTAGCATAAAGTATGGACAGGGCGCAAATATGGCTCTGCCTATTTGGGCCCTGTATATGAAGCGAATCTCAGAAGATCCAGAAATAGGTATTCCAATCGAAGACGTATTTGAAAAACCTGCCGGGATTGATCACCTCCTCAGATGTGAACCCGAACTGGATGAAAACGACAACAAAGGGAAGTCTTCCGATGAATTGGAAGAACTAGAAGGGTTCTAAATCATATTGAGTTTCCCCATAAGGTTCTCTTTATTGGCTCTACTTATGGGGATGACTTTATCACGGATAACCAATGTAGAGTCCTCTATATCGACAATCTTTCCTAGATTGACTATGTAAGAGCGGTGTACTTTTGCAAACTGCTCATCAGGTAACTTTGTGAGAATGTTCTTCAGGGTTGAATGAACAATGTGTCCTTTTGAATCTGTCTTGAACAACACATAATCACCTTTAGCTTCTACCCATAAAATATCGTTTAGACTCAGTTTCACTAGGCGATTGTCAACCTTAATAAAAATTTCCTGGCTAGCTAAGCCAGGCGAAGGAGTTGCCTCGTGCTGATTTTTTGCTTTCTGAACAGCCTTTAAGAACCTGGGAAAGTTGATAGGCTTTAGTAGATAGTCTACCACATCGTATTCGAATGCTTCTAAGGCAAAATCCTTATGATGGGTGGAGAATATTATCATAGGAAGGTGGGAATAGCTCTTAACTAGGTCTATTCCAGAAATCTCTGGCAGATGAATGTCCAAAAACATTAAATCCACCGACTCCTTATCCAGGGTCTCTAATGCCTCCATCGCATTTTCAAACTCTCCAATTACTTCCAGATAGTTTACTTTTTCACAATGTTTCCGAATAGCAAGACGGGCCATTTTTTCATCATCTACAATTATGCACTTCATATTATTGCCGCTTTTGGATTTCTTTATTTGCAATTTCCAGAGTTTCTTTGAGCATTTTGCAAAGATCTGGAGTTGAATGTTTCACTTCATTTAGTTCATCAGGATTCTTGCACTGTTCTTCCAGAACGTCTGCCATTTGATATATATGTTTAAATCCTAGAATGCTCAGTTTAGATTTTAGGCTGTGGAATTCTTCAGAGAGGGATATCCAAGATACCTTTTCAAGGTATTCCTCGATGCGATTGATATGCTGAGGAACTTCCTCTTCATAGGTCTCGAGCATCTCAATCTCAAATTCAATATCTCCTCCTGATAGTTCTTGCAAGTAAGTAAGATCTGGAATTAGAAAGTCTGCTAATAAATTCATATGAAATGGATCTTCTGATATTTTAGGTAACACGTACTTTTTTATGGGAAACATCGTACAGGCCGCTGTAACAAGTGAATCAAGAACGTATTTGAATTACCTCCAATACACTTGCTTCTCACTTCTCTTTCCTCACTTCTTTGAAAGGAACTTCCCCCTTAATACGGTAACTCACATTTTTCCCAGTACTCTTTTATCTTTTTCATAGTACTCAAGTACTCCCCATATTCAACCGGTTTTACCACATATCCCGCCACACTCAATCGATAACTCTCTTCTTTATCTTTCTGGTTATTTGAAGTAGTCAGAATAATGACTGGGATGAACTTAAAGGAATCATCTTCCTTGATTTGCGCTAAAAATTCCAGTCCATTCATTCGTGGCATGTTCAAGTCTAGCAGGATGACTGAAGGAAGGTCTTCCTTATTCTTCTCCAGCCATTCTAATCCTTCGATGCCATCTTGACAAATGTGGAGGGTTTTCTCAATACCTAGCTTATCGAAAGTCCGCTGGACTTTCATTGCCTCTATTTTATTGTCCTCAAGCAAGAGAATTGGTTTAGATTTGATCATTTATCCAGGTTAAGTAAACTTGGGGTTGAAGACCCTTATAGTGAACTGCTATCTGATAAAAAATTTTCCTTATAAATACTGAAGTAAAATGTGGTTCCTTCTCCCAATTCTGAATTGACCCAAATTCTACCGCCGTAGATCTCTATGATTTTTTTTACAATGGACAAGCCAATTCCTGAACTTTCAAAATTCTTTTTCTTGTCTAGGCTTTGAAAAATTTGAAATATCTTCTCAAAGTATTTTTCTTCAACCCCTCTTCCATTATCTGCCACAAAGAATTCCCAGTATTCCCCCTTATCCTTGACTCCAATCCTCACCCAGCCATTGGATTTGTCATTATATTTTATTGCATTGGAAAGTAGATTTTGGAACACCTGTCTAAGATGAATCGGGTGGTAAAATACGGTAGGGAAGCTTTGACTTAATTCAATAGAAATATGTGGAGGTAAGGCAATACCTTTTACCATGTCGCATAGAAAATCTCCCACATTTATATCCTCCATTTGATCCCAACTTCTCCCCAGTTTTGAGTAGCTCAGCACTCCCTCGATTAATTCTTCCATCAACACGATATTCTTCACCATCATGGAAAAATGCTCCTTACCTTCTTCATTGATAAATTCTTCGTGATCCTCCTGTATCCAGGAAGCAAGGGTACTTATACTCCGTAAAGGTTCCTTTAAATCATGGGAGACTACATGGGCAAAATCACTCAAGTACTTATTTGCCTTTTCCAACTCAACCATCAATCGCTCCCGCTTACTTTCCATCTCTTTACGGACTGATATATCTCGTACAAAAGCGCTGAAAATATAGCTTCCCCCTTCCGATAACTTAATGGGTGATATAGCTAATTCAACCGGAAAGCTATGCCCCTTCTTATGGAGTGCTTCAATCTCTATGCGCTTGTTAAGAACAGGACCATAACCCGTTCTCATAAAACGCTCCATTCCTCTAGAGTGGGCTTCGCGATGTTTTTCTGGAATAATACTTCCGGAAATTGTCTTCCCAAAAACCTCGTGCATTTCCCATCCAAAAATTTCTTTAGCGCGTTGATTCCACTCGATGATTCGTCCATCCTGATCGATTGAAATTACCGCATCTAATGCTGCATTGATAATCGCCCGCGTCTTCATCTCGCTTGCTTTCAACGCCATATGGGCCTGCTTTAACTTCGAAACGTCATTGAAATATAAATAGGCAAAGTTCTCATCGGGAAAAGGGGATATTTGTAGTATCCAAGATTTTCCCTCCACCGATATCTCTTCTGTTACGCTTTCTTTCTTCCGCCAAGCATCTAGAATAAGCATTCGAATGAAGTCCGGTAAAGGCTCATGCTTATTTACCCCCAAAATTTCTAATAAAGAGTTGCTAGAGAAGTTTGCGTATTCTACGATACCTGTTTTATTCGTCCGGATTATGGGGTTGGGATTTTCTTCAGGAAATTTGGCAATCTTTCGGATTTTATCCTCCTTCTCCAAGGAATCATTCAACAACCTTTTGTAAAGTTGTTGGGAAATACACCCTTTGATAATATTGGTAAACTGCTGACTTACATTCAGTAATTTGGTCAATTCGACACCCGAAAAGGGAGAGGATTTTTGATTAGAATATAATTTTAAGTACCCGAGTTCATCTAAGCGTATATAAGCAAAATGTCCTTGCTCAATGTTTTGCTCTACTACAAACCTAGAAAAATCAGGATGGTCATCCGAAAAGGAAAAATAGGAATGGGTTGCCCAAGAATCTGGGACTAGCTCTTCTTTGCTTAGGCTTCTTTCTTGGATATAAAAGTTGGGGGAACCATAAATCAAGGAATAGGTGTTACTGCCTTTGAGGGTTAAGCAGGTTTCGCAAACCCAAACACTTGCATAAGAAATGCGCTTTCGATGCATCAAAACCTCGAGAAAATTATGACAATTTTCCTCTAGATCCATTGATTTTCCCATCGAAAGAGAAAGCTCATAAAGAATCGATATATCTTGTATGATATCCTCCTGCATACTCAATCGTAAAACGCCCCAACGACGATCGTTTTGTTGTAAAAATCCAAGTTTTGACCACTTAGTGAAGATATCTCCCCTATAGATAGGACCCCTTCAAGTGCGACCTCCATATTTTCTTTAGAAAAGCAATCTTCCACCTCCCATAACTCTCGTTCAAATTTTTCATCCAGGAATAAGGCCCTGGAAATACAATCAACAATCAAGACTTTATCAAGGGGTTGTTCGGAGGTTTGGCAACCTGCAGCAGCCTGTCTTGCAGCTTGAATTAACTCCTCGTCTTCCCCCTTAAGAATGTTTAACACTGCATTTTCAGGAACTTCTCCTGCACAAATTATTGCGCCTTCCTCCCCAATTCCAAGTGGGTCTCTTACAAGTTGCTCTGTCTGGGAACGGTAGATCCCAAAAGGATACTGCTTAGCTAAATCGAAAAAATTGCCTCCGTCAAAAACACCTCCACCTGCTAGCTCAATACTCCGTTTATACACCTCCAGAGCAGGTTCCCAATTCAACTCATAGATAATGTTCTTTCGGGTTTTGGTGGCTACCAAAGGACCCATAATTTTTTTCCACCCATGAGAGACCCCTACCCTAGCCGTTTTCTTCAAAACCATTCCAACAATGGCATCCTGGTAGATTCCGTCTTGGGTAAATACACAGGGAGCTTGCTGGAAAGACATAAATCCAGCGCCTCCCCCCAAATAGGTAATCGGTCCGCCGAGTTGAGCGTACAACCACTTGAGGTTTTGGGGCGTATATCCACTCAATCCATCTGCCCAAACTAAAGCTGTTTTCTTGCCCGTAACGTTGTGATAAGATTTTAAAGGAGAGGAGCTGTTCATTTGTGTTTGAACCACGAAAGGATCTCCCAACAATGGAAATCTTTGAATTATCGCTCCTTTGTCTACCCTTTTACCCTTATGCAATAAAGCTGGGAATATACCTCCACAGACTTTTATTCCTCTCTCTTTGAGGGTAAACAGCAAAAGTTCCATGTCTGGAATGCTCTTTTCACTCAGTAGAAGCAGGAAACCTTCCTCGGTAGAAGAGTAATCCTGTTCTAAGTAGGAAAGCAAATTTTCAATCCGGGTATCAGTTACAAACATATCTTTAGATATGGATCGTTTGGTGAATTTTATCACTAAAATCGTTCCAATTAATACTTTTTTCGAAATTTATAAAACACAAATTATATTGATCTGTTATTTTTCCTCGCTCAGTTGGTAAAATCATTCCCTATTCCTCACAAACCCATAAAAAAAGCAAGTGCAAATCAAATTTTGCACTTGCTTATAAAAGTCCTCAAAACTCAGTAGGCTTTCTTAGAAATCGTCTTGGGCAACAGCCATGGCAGCCTGCCAACTTTGTCCATAAGAAATGGCTTCAATAAGTTTCATGGATAATTTATGCTCTAGGTTACCAAACTTTAATTTGTAATCCTGCATACTTCGAGCAATCACTTCTTGAGCTTCTTCTCTTCCATAAGTATGAACGATTTCGCATTTGCGTCCTTCTTGTCCAGGCATTTCCTTGTAGGTAAGGAAATAGTGCTCAAGACGTCTCACCAATGTTGGGGGGCAGTCCGTGATATCTTCCCAACCTTCATATACCCCATCCCCTTGCAAAATGGCAATTATCTTATCGTCTGCCTCTCCTCCATCTAACATGCGAAAACCTCCTATGGGAATTGCTTGGACGAGGATATCGCCATGGCTGATGTGACGCTCCGTGAGGACGCAAATATCCAATGGGTCGCTATCTCCTACAATATTTTGTCTACCTGTCTTTTCCCGACAAAATTCTGCAACACTATCATGACAGTAAGTCTGCGGGATAAATCCGTACAGAGCCGGGACAATATTGGAAAACTTTTGCGGGCGATCCACCTTCAGATACCCAGTCGTCTTATCGATTTCGTATTTGACTGTATCCGTTGGAACCATTTCAATAAATGAAGTCACTACTTCCGGAGCGTATTCTCCGATTTGAACACCGTGCCAGGGGTGGGATTTATACCTCAACCCAATGAGGTCCCACATTCTTTCTAAAATGTTTTTGTCCATGTATATATTTTTAAAAAAAGATTTCTCTAAATAGTTGCCAATATCTCGTGCCTACTTCTGGTACTTGGTGGTATTCACCTAATGGGAGGTACGCACTCAACTTCAGGAAGCCTGAGGAATGAATTCGTTCTCTAAGACCTTGAATGGATAAGTCGTCAATAGCCTCTTCATCTCCTTCCTCTGGGACCCAAATCCAAGGATCCTTTCCTTTGGCAATCCGTATGGAATGGCCCCTAGCTCTTTCTATCTCAACCAGTTTGTCCAGACACTGTTTTAAAGGATCGCCTTGAGCCATAAAATTGAAGGAAATATGATGGCCCCAGATGATTATCGTGCGATAGAATACCCAGTCGGTTTTTTGAAAGAACGCAGGGAAATCCAGTAACCTGTAGGGAAAGTAATGGTAATTCTCCCCCCTGGATAGCTTTCCCGGGTTTTTTAACATATACGAGGGAAAATTGATATCAATTTTCCTCAAGTCATCCTGTAAGTTTAGGTGTAGTAATCCCAGCAAGTCCTCAAGTTTCTCGAGAATCGCCTTCTTCAACAGAAGGGTTTCTCTATCTTCCAACAGGTGCAGCTCTTTGGGTGAAAACTCAACTTTGTCCTTCATGAACTTGCTGATACAAACATACCATTATTCTCTGATATATTTCAATTAATCGTCTCACTGGGTAAAATCCTAGGACAAGTGGGTATTAAGTAGTAGGTGATTCAAAAATATTGAAGTACTTTACTTACTACTTACCTTATACCCCATTTCCCTCATTCCCCATATTTCCGTATTTTCTCCCCATGGTTATTTCCTCTGACCCCTCACAAAGTTTCCTCGATCAGGTCGTAGCCTATATAAGTGTTGACAAAGAAATTTCCCTTGATGCGCAATGTTGGGTAGTTCCTACCCGACGGGCAGCTGTTTTTCTTCGAGACTCCTTGGTTCGCACCCAAAGACAGACCCTTTGGGCACCGGAAATTCTTTCCATTCAGGACTTTATTCGCAAATGGATGCCCTGGCAATTTCCAGAACCCCTTCGCCTGGTGTTCGAACTTTATGAAGTGTATCTCCCTCATTTAGATAGCCAGGACCGACAAGAATCTTTTGAACACTTCTATTCATGGGGAGAAATGCTTCTTCGGGACTTTGATGAAGTGGACAAATACATGGTGGACGCCTCCCAACTATTTGCAAACATTCGAGATGTCAAGGAAATAGAAACGCGATTCCATCTTCCTGAAGAGAACCAGAAATCTATCAATCAATTTTGGTATACGATTTATCCCAAAGAAGATAGTACGCCTACGGAACTCCAGGAAAAATTTCTCAAGATTTGGGGGAAGTTACACGAGATTTATTCAGCTTTTCAAAAAAGCCTCAAAGGGAAGGGGCTTGCCTACGATGGGATGGCGTATAGAGCCATTGTCGAGCAGTTGGAAGCAGATACCCTCACATTCCCTTATGAAAAGATTCAGTTTATTGGATTTAATGCATTATCTCATTCCGAGGAGCGGATTATGAACTACCTCCTAACGCATAAAAAGGCGCAGGTTTATTGGGATGCAGACAAAAGTTATGTTAAAACAGGGGATGTCACTCGGACCCTTTTAAGTAGTGAACCCAGCAAATTTATTGAAGCGTATCACCAGAAGTGGAAAGATAAAGGGAGTGTCCTCTTTCTCCATGATATGGCAGCCGAGCCAAAAGAGATCTTCTTAACGGGAGTTGCCCTTCCATCCGGTCAGGCACATTACCTGGGAACCCTACTGCACGAGCAGTTACCTAAAGACACCCAACTCAGGAATCATGCCGTGGTATTAGCAGATGAACATCTCCTTTTTCCCAGCCTATACAAACTTCCCCCTCAGGTAGATCGGCTAAATATAACCATGGGCTATCCGCTCAGAGAAACCCCAGTCTATCACCTTATTGCCTCATTAAGTGGGTTGCTGCGCAATATGCGTAGGCAGGGAGAAGCGTGGGGTTTTGCTTACCAAGACGTCCTCAACATTCTTTCCAACTCCTACGTCCAGTCTATTGCAGCCCGTGAGCTTCGAAAGCTAAGAGAACACATTCGTGAAAAGAACTTGCTCTATGTAACTCAGGATATAATAAAAGAATTTGAACTCCCCTCTCTCATTCTAGACCTCTTCAATCCACCCAATCACCCTTCCAAGAGTAATGAATATTTTTTATCAATTTTTGATGTGCTGATCGAAGATGCACAGGAACGGGGTGCACGATTAGAAGGCGAATATATTTTCCAATTATATACAAACTTCAACCGGTTTCGGGAAATCTTACTCCAATACAAAACAGAATTGAGCTTCTACGGGTATACCCGACTCCTTCGAGAAGCCCTCAATAAGGCGAGAATTCCCTTCCAAGGGGAGCCTTTAGCCGGTCTCCAGGTAATGGGGTTTCTAGAAACGCGTGTCCTAGACTTTGAAAACTTGTATGTATTGGGGGCAAACGAAGGAAACTTACCTGATACACAGACGGGTAATAGTTTTATCCCCTATCCACTTCGTAAGGGGTTCAAATTACCCACCTACGAAGAAAAGGATACCATCTATTCTTACCACTTTTTCCGCCTGATTCAACGAGCAAAAAAGGTTCACGTTATATATAATACCCTTGGGAAAGACGAGGGGGGGTCCGGGGAGCCTAGCCGATACATTGAACAAATTCGATTCTATTTGGGCGAGGAAGTACTCAAACATACACAGATAAAGGTATCTGAGAATAAAATCCTAACCCCTGTCCCTTACCTAGCCCCACAGCCCATTGAAATTCTCAATACGCAGGAAACGCGCCGTTTACTCCTTAGAAAATATGCTCAAAAGGACGATGGGACCTTGAACAAAGCCTATATCTCCGCCACTGCCCTTACCACGTATTTAGCTTGTCCCCTTCGCTTCTATTTTCGATATGTCGCGGGCATTAAGGAAGGGAATGTGGTCGAAGAGCAAATGGAGGCTGGGACCTTTGGTTCTATCTTACACCATACCCTGGAATATATATACCGAGGAATAGGAAGCGGGGGGATAGGAAATGAGGAAATGAGGAATAAGGAATTAGCCAAGGGTATATCTAATAGAAGTCCTAAAGCCCCAAGAAGAGGAGATCGAGGTGGGCTTCTTATAACAGAGGATAAACTTCCTTCTCTAAAGAGTCTCATTGAACCCAGCCTCAAAAAAGCCTTTGCAGTCCATGAGTTGGACTGGGACCATACAGAAGGGGTAAATTTCTTATTTCGAGATGCATTGGGAGAGCTGTGCCAATCCATTCTCGAACACGATGTATCAGGAAGCCCCTTCCAAGTTGTTTATATGGAAGAGGAAAAAAAGTTCGACACCTTCCTTCCCATAGGTACTCAAGCGCTATACCTGAATGGTACCTTCGATCGAGTAGACTGGCTACCTGAGCAAAGGATTATCCGTATTGTGGACTACAAAACGGGGCGCGCAAAGATTAAATCTGGCCTGGATATGGAAACGCTTTTTGCCAATGCAGATTACAAAGAAATGGTCCAGGGTTATTTCTACGCCTGGCTCTACCAGCGTCGCTTTCCTACCGCACGCATCCAAATGGCCTTTTATCCTCTCAGAGAAATTCAGAAGGGCCGAGCCTATCTAAATGGGGGAGAAATTTTGAGTCCTGAGCTTCTGCAGGAGTTTGAAGGCCAAATGGTTAGCGTACTTCAAGAGATTTTTTCTCTGCCCTATACCCAGGTTGAGGATGAAAAGGTGTGTACATATTGTCCTTACAAGGGGATTTGTGGGAGAGGGTGAGGAGGAAAAATAGTCATCACGCCAAGAATATATCACCTTAATTTTCGAAAATACTCTGGTGCCTTAATATCGATCTTTTATACCTTATCTACTAAGCTTTTGACAATCTGAAGTAGAATTTCCTCATCTATTTCGTTATCAACCAGATGGAGGACTAAATCTGCATAATTTTTTTCCTTATACAAACGAAACAATAGCAAAAATAGCCCAGCTAAACTTCCTCATATACAAGTCAAAATCACTTCCACCAAGGGAATATTATCGCTTAAAAAAGAATGGTAAATCCCAGTCCCACTACTAAAAAGAAAGAGCCAATTACGACATAGTTTAACATCCTGGCCCTGCTCTGAGACAATGAGAAAAGTTCGTTTTGAAGTAAGCGTCCGGCCAACCCCATCTTTCGCCGTTAGGAAATCTTTCAGAACTTAGGGTTCAAAACTTCAATGGAAAAATCTCGATCGGGTCTCCGTAGCTCTGAAGAAATGTTTCCCCTCGTAGAATCCTACCGTTCAGGAGAGATGAATCGAACTGATTTCTGTGAAGCCCATGGGCTATCTCTGTCTACGTTTAACTACTGGCAGAGCAAATACCTCAACTCAATTGAACAGCCCCTACCTTCTGGTTTTATCCCCATGGAAGTGGCAGGAGTTCCAGGCTCATTTGCTTTGGAAGTACAATTGAACAATGGGACACGGCTGTATTTTTCTTCCTATCCTCCTGTTTCGTATTTAAAAGAGCTAGGAAGCTGATGCTGAGTCTAGGATCTTCTCATCGCTACTATCTCTACCGTCATCCTACCGATATGCGGAAAGGCTTTGATGGCTTGAGTGGTCTGGTTCGAAACGAATTAGATCAAGATCCTTTATCAGGAGATGTCTTTATTTTTGTCAACCGAAAGCGGGATCGGATGAAGCTTCTACTGTGGGAGCGTAGTGGCTTTGTCATTTGGTACAAACGCTTGGAGTCAGGAACCTTTGAGCTGCCTGCTTCCGATGCTCGGAGCTTTCCTTTGACTTGGGAAAAGCTTGTTTTGATCCTCGAAGGCATATCGCTGAATTCGATCCATAAAAGGAAACGGTATTACCGAAAATAGAAAGCTCCGGATTAGTGAAATATCAGAACAAGGCGTAATTTAGGTGGGTGGATGTAGAAAAACTTCTAGCAGAAAAGGAAGCAATCATTGCTCACAAAGAGGCAATCATTGCCCAACAAGAAGTACGTAATTCCCACCTTGAGGCCGAGCTATCGGAGCTCAAGCGCTTAATTTTTGGCTACAAAAGTGAGCGTTTCATTCCAGAAAATCCTCCGGAGCAACTCTCTCTGGATTTAGGGGTAGAAGCAGCTAAACAAGAAGCCGAGCCAGTAGGTGAAGAGAAAGAACATATTTCCTACAGTCGTAAGAAATCCACACCCCAAAATGCTACTCACCCTGGCCGTAAGCCGCTTCCGGATCATTTACCTAGAAAAACCATCATCATTGAACCCGATGTTGATACCTCCCAAATGCTCAAGATCGGAGAGGAGGTAACAGAAATCCTGGAGATCCAGTCAGCTAAGCTCTTTGTTACTCGGATCGTACGATCCAAATATGTCAATAAGCAGGCAGAAGAAGGAGAAAAACAACTCTATATTGGCTCTCAGCCTGAAGGAGTTATTCCTCGTTGTATGGCAGGAACCAGCCTTCTGGTTCACATCCTTATCAGCAAATACTGCGATCACCTACCCTTGTATCGTCAGCAGAAGATCTTCAAGCGAGAAGGAGTAGTTATTCCCAGTTCTACCCTCTCAGATTGGGTGGCTGCTATAGGCCAACTACTGGAACCTTTATACCAAAAGCTCAGACGAGAGGTACTCAAACAGGAATACCTGATGGCGGATGAGTCTCGGATGCAAGTTCAGGATCAATCGAAATCGGGGAAGACATATAGAGGGTTCATGTGGCTCTACTATGCCCCTTTGATCAAGCTCGTCCTTTTTGAATACCAGAAAGGAAGGGGAAAGCAATATCCCAGAGAAACCCTCAAGGACTTCAGTGGCTATCTCCAAACCGATGGGTATGAGGTGTATGACAGCCTTTTTGGAAAGAAAAAGGGGATCACCCTGTTGGGTTGCATGGCACATGCTAGACGCTATTTTGAAAAAGCACTCCAACAAGACAAGATCAGAGCTAGTCATGCCCTCACACGCATCCAGGAGCTTTATACAATAGAAAGGATGGCCAAAGAAGAAGCCATGGACTTCGAAAAACGACTGACCTTGAGGCAAGAAAAAGCCCTTCTTATTCTCAGAGAACTCAAGAAATGGGCCTTAGAGCAATATCCAGAGGTCTTACCCAAATCGCTGATTGGGAAGGCGATTAAGTATTATCTACAAAGGGAAGAAAAACTCAGTAGATACATCCAAGATGGAAGGTTGGAGATAGATAACAACTATGTCGAAAACTCCATCAGACCCCTGGCTTTGGGCAGGAAGAACTATCTCTTTGCTGGATCGCACAAGGCTACACAACATGCTGCAATCATTTACTCCTTCATCGGCTCATGCGAGAAAGTCGGTATAGAACCCGGAGCGTGGCTCACAGATGTAATAGAACGAATACCTAATACCTCGATCCAGGACTTGGACAAGCTCTTACCACATCAGTGGGAACCTGTTAATAGAATCCAGACATGAAACAATCGAAGAAAATCTCCTACTCAAGTATTTTTCTTCAATTTATCGATCCCCTACTTGAGGAAACAGAAGATGAAAACACCTTTATGGTCAAGGCAAAGTTAGGCCAAACAGCTTGGAACTTCTGTGTCTCTGACCAAGCCAATTTATCGATCAATAGCCAAATGAAATCCATTCTAAAGGCAGCTACTCGATTAAATCCCCAGGCAAATCAACTCTTGAACCAATTGGTCTTGCGCAAACAAACCGAGTTTGCCCAATACGACCAGTTTATTTTTCATATGGAGGTACGTACAAAGCCAGATGGCGAGAGAGTTCTTAGGGTAGAATCCGCACCTGTTTCAGCAATGAAGAAATAACCTATAGTTGAACTGACAATTGATCATAGGGTAAAAATACTAACTTGCATAAAAAAGAAGATGTCAAAAATCCATAGCAATGCTGCATTGAGTATTGGCCAACGTAAAATGGTTCAAGAACTCTATTCCGAGGGTCATAGCATCAGTAGTCTTTCTCGTCGCTTTGGAGTCAATCGCAAAACGATTGAACGTTGGGCAAAACGAGCTCATGTTGAAGATATGCCTAGTGGCCCCAAGAATCCCCGCCGAGTAGTTACTCACGCTTATAAATCGGCTGTAATTGCCCATCGGAGGACTCATCCAGACCACGGTCCTATCACGATTGCTTTTCATTTAAAGTCGGAGTTTCCTTTTGCTAACCGTGGAACGATTCAGCAAATTCTCCAAGCTGAAGGCCTTTCAGGTAAGCGAAAGAATCGGCCCAAAAGTGAAAAAAATTGAATGTAGGTCGCCACCGGGTTCAAATGGATTGGCAACAATTACCTGTTGTCAAAGGAGGTAAAGGCTTTAAATTTAAGGTAAGCGC